>VGWI01000034.1 GCA_016873655.1 Lentisphaerota bacterium | reverse complement strand
GACCGGGAGTGATGCCTGCCGCCCAGCACCTCGCTATTGCCTGGCGGGCGGGTGCGCGCACGGCGGCATCGCCGCCGGGCAACGGCGCCGGCGCGAACGTTGCCAGGCGCCGGCAGGCGGTGTTCTCAACGAGAAGCATTTCCGCGCCCCATACGGTTCCGTCCGGCCCCAGCCCCGTTCCGTCGAACGCCAGGCAGAGGCCAGAGTCGAGGCCGTGTTCCGCGAGTGCGGCGGCGGCGTGGGCGTGGTGGTGCTGCACCTCTTCAACCGGCAGTCCGGCCTGTTCAGCGATCAATCGGCCAAGGACAGTCGAGTGCATGTCGGGATGCATGTCCACGGCGACAGCTTGCGGCGTCCTGGAAAGGAACGACGGCAATTCGCGGCAAACGCGCGCCAGAGCGTCGTGCGCTTCGGGCGTTTCGAGATCGCCAACGTGCGGTGACAGGACGACCTTCCTCCCATAGCCAAGTGCAACGGCGTTCTTCATTTCCGCCCCCATCGCGAGAACGCATCGGCCCAGCGGCCGCGCCGTTTCCAGCGGCGCAGGGGAGTAGCCGCGCGCGCGGCGCCAGACCTGCGGGTTGCCGCTCCGGATGACGCACAGTGAATCGTCGTTGCGCAGGTTGATCTCCCTGTTGTGGCAGAGAAAGGCGTCAGCGATGCCCCTCAACCGGTCGACTGCCTCCTCGTTTGCAGTGCAGATCGGTTCGCCTCCGCGGTTGCCGCTTGTCATTACAAGGATGTCGAACCGCGGCGCAGGGTCGCCCGGCAGCGGTTCGAAGAGCAGCAGGTGAAGCGGCGAAGTCGGCAGCATCACTCCCAGAGTGTCAGAGTCAGGCGAAAGCAACGAGGCGGCGGTCCCGTTCCGGTGGCGTTCGCGCAGGCTCATTATGACTATCGGACCGGCGGGGCTCAGCAGGAGTTCCTCGCATTCAGGAGTCGCGATGCATACCCGGCGCACGACTTCCATGCTGCGCGCCATCACTGCGAGCGGTTTGTGCGGCCGGTGTTTTCTGTGCCGGAGTTGCGCGACAGCCGCGCGGTTTGTCGCGTCGCAGGCCAGCAGGAATCCTCCTATTCCACGCACGGCGACTATTCCCCCGGCGGAAAGCACGCGGCGTGACTCGCGGAGCGGGTTGCCGGCCGCGGGGTTCCCTTCGCGATCGAGAAGAAGGAGCGAGGGGCCGCACTCAGGACAGGCGATGGCTTCGGCGTGGAAGCGGCGATCGGCCGGGTTCTCGTATTCCGCGCGGCAATCAGCGCACAGCGGGAACGAGGAGAGGGTGGTCCTGCTGCGGTCATACGGCATTCCGTTGACGACCGTGTAGCGCGGGCCGCACCGTGTGCAGGTGGTGAACGGGTAGCCGAAGCGCCGATCGGCGGGGTCAAGCACTTCGCGCGCGCAGTCGGCGCAGACCGCGAGATCGGCCGGAATGACGACATCCGGCGCCGTGTCAGCTTCGCTGTCGAGGATGCTGAACTCACCCCTGTCGGCAGCGTGTGAGGGGCAGTTGACGACTTCGGCGACTGCGGCCAGGCCGGCGTTGGGCGGCAGTTGCGCCGGAAGCGTCTGCATGAACAGGTCTATTGCGGAGGGCTTGCCCGAGAGGCAGATGCGCACCGAGCCGCTGCGGTTCCTTATCCAGCCGCGGAGCCCGGCTTCTCGCGCCAGACGGTACAGTGCCGGCCGGAACCCGACGCCCTGCACAGTGCCGGTCAGATCGAACACGCGTCTCACACACCCCGTGCGCATCAGAGAAGGATAGCACCATGCCTTCGCCCGGGGAACATGTCTGACGCAGGAAGCGTCCCGGCTTGCCTTCGCCGTCGGTCTGTGGGATTCTCACTCAGGTTGCGCAGGTCAGTCCCGGCAGGCTGTATTGCCCTGGAAGGAGAAGGTCAGAACATGAGCAAGATCTACGTTATTGACGATGACCGCGACATAGTTGAGTCCATCACGATGGTGCTCGAAAGTGAAGGGCATGTGGTTGCCGGCCAGAACGATGATGAAGATGTGGCCAAGCGTGTTTCGAAGTTCGGAGCGGACCTTGTGCTGCTTGACGTGATGTTTCCGGAAGACGAATCGGCCGGGTTCAGGATGGCCAGGGAGCTCAGGCACAGCGGCGCCACGAAGGAAATCCCGATCCTGATGCTTTCGGCGATCAATGCCAAGGGATACTATGCCGGCACATTCTCCAACAGGGACAGGGACGACACGTACCTGCCGGTTGACGAGTTCGTTGAGAAGCCCATTCAGCCCGCCGCCCTGCTGAAGAAGGTGAATGCGCTGCTGAAGAAGAAGAAGTAGCCGCGCCGGCTATTCGAGTGCAGGCGCTGCCAGCGGCATGGTGACAGTGAACGTGCTCCCGAGTCCTTCGCCGGGGCTGGCGACGTTCACGTCCAGTCCGTGTATTGCCGCGATTTCCTTCACGATGGCCAGGCCCATGCCGGTCCCGTCGGGATGGTGTTCCACGGCCCGGTTTGCGCGGAAATACTCGTCGAAGACCCGCGGGATGTTCTTCTCCGATATGCCGATGCCGTGGTCTTTCACCGCAACGGCCACGCGTCCACCGGATACGGTGACGCTGATTTTCACCTCCGAGTCGCGGTGCGAGTAGGTAACGGCGTTCTCGAGCAGGGCCGAGAACAGCATCCCGAGCTGTGTTCTGTTGCACCGGACATTCACGGGTTCCGCCGTCGGCGTGAAGGCAACGTCCACCCCGGCCCTTTTTGCGGGGGCGTTAATCGCGGCCACGGCCGCGCCCAGCAGTTCGTTCAGGTCCTCGATTGTGAACTCAAGGTTCTCGGTGACGCATGATTTCAGGTTTGCCAGCTGCAGCATGGCCTTGATTGACGCGGAAAGGAGATCGCAGCGGGCCTTGATCTTGCTGGCTATGTGCAGTGTCTTCTCCGTCGTCGCGCCGGCATAGCCGTGGATGATGAGGTCGGTGTAGTGCTGGATCGCGGCAAACGGCGCCTTAAGCTGGTGTGTCGAGCGCAGCAGGTAACGGGTTTTCTGGTCGTTGACCTGCTGGAGTTTCTCGCTCAACGCCTCAAACGCCCGGACCTTCTCCTCGAGACGCCGGTTCGCATCTTCAAGGTCAGAGGTTCTTGACGCGACGCGCTCCTCGAGGGTTACTCGCAGGTTATCCAGGCGCCGCTTGGCCTGTTCCTGTGTTTCCAGCATCGTGAAGACGATGCGGTTGCCTTCCGCGCCGATCAGAGACGTGCGCGGCGACTTGATGCGCCCGAGCTTCTCGAAGACTTCGGGCAGGCCTGTGACTTCGAGTATCAGGTTTATTTCCGCGTTGCCGGCAATCCGGCTGAAATCCGGGTCGGTGAGGCATTCGATGCCGAGTTCGCGGGCCAGAACCATGCCTGGCGCGTTCGGTCTGATATCGTACACGCAGCGGACCTCTACGCTGGGCATGTCGCTGAGCATCATGAGCAGGGCGTGTCCGCCGTGCCCGCCGCCGACCAGAGCGATAACATCTCTTGTCATCAGGTCTCCAACATAAGGCGCGGCCTCAGGAAAGAGCCTCCCTGATGGCGGCCGCGGCGTATTCCGGCACCCGGTCCGAAAGAGTTCTCGAGAGAGACATTCCCTCAGAGACGGTCTCCGGCTCCACGGCCAGGAATCGCACCGGCGGGACGTGAAGGCCGGACTCAACCGCCCATCGGATCAGGCGCACCATATCGCCCTCGTGTGTCGAGATGCGTCCTGTCTCCTTGCGTGTTTCCACGTCCTCCGGTCCGAACGCCGCCCATTCACCCGGTTTCCTGCCCATGAGCGCGCAGTCAACCAGCACGATTTTCTCCACGTCCTCGCGGAAGAGGGTAAGAACGCGCATGCCGTCGTTCCCCGCCTCGAGCGCGTCGAAGCCGCGTGCCAGGCCGCGCTCCTCGATCCACTCTATCACTCGGAGGCCCACTCCGTCATCGCCCATCGAGTAGTTGCCGAGGCCGACAATATGGCGGGTTGGTTCGGACATCGTGAAAACGTCACCGGCGGCCTGCCGCTTTGCCGCGGTGGGCCGCCGGTGCTCAAGCCTTTCCCCTTCGGGCCCGTTACCGCTTGAACGTCACGTCCAGGTAATGGGTCGAGCACGAGATGCACGGGTCGTACGCGCGCACCAGCATTTCCAGCCCAAGCTCCATCTCCGGTTCCGGCCTGTTAGCTGCCAGCATTTCCGGCACGAGCTTTTCGAAGTCCTTCTGGATGTTTCCGTGGTTCTGGTTTGTGGGGATGATGCAGTTCCCCATGGTGCAGAACCCGTCCGAGTCATACTCGTACTCATGGAACAGGATGCCGCGCGGGACTTCGGCGGCCCCGGCGCCGCGCGCGAACTTCGCTGGCTTGACCGGTGTTTCGTCCTTCAGTCCTTTCGTCAGCACGCGGTCTATCAGTTCCACGCTCGTGTAGACGCTGTGCACGGCCTCGATGAACTGGGCAACGCTGTTCATGTACGGGTTGAAGCACGGCGTCTTGAACCCGAGCCCCTCGGCGAGTTTCCTCGCCTCCGGGTGCAGACGGTTGTAGTTGATGTTGATGCGCGCGAGAGCGCCGGCCATGTAGCTGTCCAGACGGTGCTTCGCGTACTTCGCAGTCGAGCGGTCCACGACGTACTCGTTCGTGACCGTCCGGTAGTCGCTGACTTCGACGAGCTCGCGTTTCCCGTCCGGCAGCAGGCAGCCGATCTTGCCGTCGTAGAGGCCGTACTCGTAATCGTCCACCAGTCCTACGTACTCAGTCGGTCGCGTGAACGACGGAATGTTGCCAGCAAGCGAAAGGAGCAGCTTGTACGTCTCCACGGCGTCCGGAACTGCGGCGAGGAGTTTCTGCTTCAGCTCGACGAGGTTTTTCTCGCCCTGCCGCACGGTCGGGGCCGCGCCCGGCAGCGAAGAAAACCCGCCCACCACTGCGCGGGTCGGGTGGGTGGTTCTTCCGCCGATGCAGCTTCCCCATTCGTGCCCGAGCCGCTTCATGCGCAGTGCGCGCTTGACGACTTCCGTATGCGTCGCGGCCAGCGGGAACACCGACGGCGCTCCGACCAGGTCCGGGGCCACCAGGAAGTACACGTGGAGGATGTGAGAATCAAAGTTCTCCGCGTGTTTCAGGATGCGGCGCAGCAGCACCGTCTGCTCGGACACCTCGATGCCCAGGGCCGCTTCCGAGGCCTTCAGCGAGGCGAGCGTGTGTCCGACCGAACAGATGCCGCATATGCGGCTGGTTATCCTTGCGACTTCCGAGTAGTGGCGCCCTCGCACCATTGCCTCGAAGAACCGCGGTGCTTCCGGCACCTGCCATTCGCACTTCTCGATCGTGCCGTTCTTGACGTTAACGACGATGTTCCCGTGTCCTTCGACGCGGGTAATGTGATGAACGCTGATGTTGACGTTGCGGCCCATGTTACGCATCACCTCTCTGGTTCGCGGCGAACATCCTGGATTTCGTGTCTGCCCATTTCTTAGGAAGGCCGCCGCGCTCGTGCAGCACCTTCGCAAGCGCCGCCTCGTTCGGGTTGTCGACGAACCCGCGGCACGCTTCACAGGGGATCCCGTCCGCCGGGCATGGCGCCCCGCAGCCGGCCCTGGCCACCTGTCCCAGGCAGTGGTCGCCGTCGTCGTACCTGCAGACCGTCTCGCGCCGTTTGCACTCCATGCAGACGGGGTATGACGGCTGGTAGACCCTCGTTGTGCCGTGCACAAGCTGCGAGACGACGCGGATGAACTCCGCCTTGTCCATCGGGCAGCCCGGGATCTCGTAGTCTACCTTGATGGCCGCCGAGACCGGCAGAGCTTTCTGAGAGTCGAGGTGGGGGCGTTTGCAGTCCTTGCCGTACACGGCTTCGGAGTAGTCGTCCATGTGGTTCTTCAGAGCGTTGATCCCGCCCGAGACGGCGCACTGGCCGTAGGCGACGACTATGTCCGACCGGGTGCGGATTTCTTCCAGCCTTGCCCGGTCCGCCTCGCGCGTGAATGAGCCCTCAACAAACGCAACGTTGATCCGCTCGGTAGTTTTCTCGCTCATCGCCTCGCGGAACTCGACCGGTTCCACGTGCTGGAGGAGTTGCACGAACGGCTCGCCGAAATTCGTCATTTCGATCTGGCAGCCTTCGCAGCAGGCGAAGTCGAACCATGCCACTTTCACTCTGGGCTTTGGCATCAGATGGCCTCCTCAAGGTCCTGGATTTCCGAGAAACGGAAGACAGGCCCGTCCATGCAGACGGTCTTGTTGTTTATCTGGCAGTGCCCGCACTTGCCGACACCGCACTTCATCCGGCGTTCGAGGTCTACGAACACGTTAGACCTCGGTATGCCGAGCGCATCGAGCTCCTTCACCACGAACTTGTACATCACCGGCGGGCCGCAGATAATCACGCGCGTCTGGGGGTTTATGTCCTTCGTCTTCTTGAAGAGGGTGGTGATAACTCCCACGTTCCCCATCCACCGGTCGTCCGGCCGGTCCACGGTCTCGTGGTAGTCCATACACGTCGAACAGCGCCAGTCGGTGAGGTCGTCGGTGAACAGCATGTCCTTCGGTGTCCGCGCGCCGAAGAAGAGCGTGAACTTGCCGAAGTCGTCCCTGCGGTCGAGGATGTACCTGATCATGCTGCGGGTCGGGCAGAGCCCGATGCCGCCGGCGACTATCAGGACGTCTCTCCCCTTGAATTCGCTGACAGGGAATCCGTGCCCGAGCGGGCCGCGGATCGTCATCGTGTCTCCGGCTCCAAGCGCGGCGAGCGCGCTCGAGACCTTGCCTACCACGCGCACGACGAGTTCGAACGAGTCCTTCACCGTCGGGGAGCTTGCCAGCCCGAGCGGGATTTCGCCGTAGCCGAAGACGCCTGCTTCGACGATCTGGCCCGGCTCGAAGTCGAACTTGGCCCCGTCCTTCATGCGCAGGGTGAAGTGTTTCTCGGTAGCCGTTATCATCTGTGCCGACACTATCTCGGCCAGCGTCGGCAGGAAGATGTTTCTGCCGTTTGTCTGTTTTTCGCAGGAACAGGTCATATTTACCGCTCCATGATTGTGTTGATTGCCACGGTCGGGTTAGCGATGTCGGCCGTGCATGCGCCGGAGCAGCGACCGCACCCGACGCAAGCGGGGCCGCCAAGAGCGTCGTTCAGGTATACCGCCTTGCGCATGAAGCGATGGCGGTAGCGTTCCGCGCGTTCCTCCCGGAAGTTCTCGCTGCCTCCCTGCACGCTCACCTCCGAGAACTCTGAAACGAGGCAGGCGTCCCAGCAGCGGGATCTTACGCCGGAGACGCCGTCGAGGTTCCATTCGTCCTGAACGTCGAAGCAGAAGCAGGTCGGGCAGACGATGTTGCAGCTGCCGCAGGAGAAGCAGTCCCTGCTGAGCTCGTTCCATATGTCCGAGCCGAACGAAGCCCGCACCTTCTCGCGAACGCTGTCGGACGTATCGTTCAGTTTCTCCGGGCAGTTCTTTTCCGCCGCGGCGTTGACCGCCTCGGCTTCGGCTGCCTGTTCCCTGGATGCCGGTTCGAACTTCCCGAGCGCGAGCAGTTCCTCTCCCTTCTTCGAGCGGACCTCGACGAGGTAGCCGCCCTTCAGCCTGGTCAGGAACATGTCGTGGCCCTGCGGCTTCAGCTCGCGGCAGACCGAGCCGAAGAACGCGTGTTTGTAGTGTTTTTGGACGTTCGACCCGATGATAGTTGTCTTTGCGCGGTGGGCCAGGTAGTTCGAGTCCGGTATGTTTGCCGCGTAGAACTTGTCGGACATGTCTATGCCCTTGATGTCATGCGGGTGCACCCCCAGCAACACCTGTTCCTTCGGCTCCACGCAGCCGCTGAACGAAGAGGGGGAATCGAACTTCACTAGATCCTGCTTCGTCGGGAAGAACAGTTTCTTGGGCGGCAGGATCGTCGTGTCATAGTCCAGCCTGAGGTCTTCCGGCGCCTCGAGCGCGGCGAACACAAACCGCGACTTTCTTGCTACCGGCCCGATGACCGGTCCCTTCGCCATCAGGGCCTGAACGAACTGCTTCAGGGCCCCATCACTCAAGAAACGAGTCGTCATGCCGCTCCTTTCATCGCTCAGCCCATCCGTCACGCGTCAATATGTGAAACAATTAACGATTGCAACCGTCACAACTGCAACGGCCGAAACGGCGAGTATACAGGCGGAAGGTGAATGGTCAACCTTTTCCGGTTTTCAGCTGCGACGCCGGGTTGCGCGACCGTCCGAACCGTCGAACCGTAAAGAATCCGCGCGATCCCGATGCCAGATGGTCCTCAAAGGACCTGGCCAGAACCAAGACATGGGCAGGCTACAGGACGCAAGTGTCCGAGACGGTATTCGATACGAATGAGCCCAAGAAGAATGGCGAGCCGACCCGAACGGCTCCTTACGGCTTGCGATCGTGGCCGAACTCAGGGGGGATTCTGACCGACATCGTGCAGCGGGGATGGAGCGCGCCGGGCCCCGGCCGGGCCAACACGGGCGATGCCAGGTGGCGCCGGCTCTGGTGGCTGGCTGCCCCGGGGCAGGCCGGTTGCCCCGGGGGCCTGACAGTCAATCGTGTCAGCGGTGGCACGGCAGTGTTATCCGGAAGGTTGTGCCGTGTTCCGGCCTGGTGTTGAACGATATCGTTCCGCCGTGGCGTTCCACAGCCTTCTTCGTAGCCGCCAGCCCGATGCCCGTTCCCCTGTCGCCTTTTGTTGAGAAGAATATCTGGAACACGCGCGAGGCCACGTCGTCCGGCATGCCTGTCCCGTTGTCCTGCACCTCGATTGAACACCTGCCGTCGGGTTCCTGCGCGGCCCTGACGGCAACGAGACCGCGCCTTCCCGGCGGAATGGCATCCACGGCATTGGACAGCAGGTTCAGGAGCACATCGGACATAAGAGTCCGGTCCACCACTATCGGGCACAGGTTTTCCGGGATCTCCACGGACAGCTCGACGCCGTGGCGCGCCGCGTGGTGCGAGATGTCGGAGACCGCGCCGCCGATGACCGATGCCACGTCGGTTTCCTCCAGTTCCAGCGGGCGTTCCCGGCTGAAAGCGAGCATGTCGCCGACCAGCTTGCGTATCCGCTGGTTCGACCTTTTCAGGTTGCCCCACGCCGGATGTATCTCGGCAAGAGAAGGGTTGTCTTCAACCGCGCGGCCGACGAGCTTCTCGGCCACGAGCGAAGCGAACATGACGTTCTTCACGTAATGCGCCACCTCCGAGAGCGAAGTCGCGACGGCGGCGAGGTTCTCGTTGCGGAGTTTCTCTTCTGTAAGGCGCTGCTTCTCGATGACGATGGCGATCATCGTGGCGATGGCCTGGAACACGCGGCATTCGGTGCGGGTGAAACTGCGCGAAGCCATGATCCTGGCGCTCAGCACGCCGATTATGCGTTCGCGTGTCCGCAGCGGCGCGCAGATGTACGCGTGCGGGGAGCGGATCGGCGAGGGATGAAAGGCGTAACGCGGGTCCTGAGTTATGTCGGCAACAGCGACCAGCCTGCCATTCTGCGCGACCCAGCCGGGGATTCCCTCTCCGACCTTGAATCTGGCCTGGCGGCTCACGTCGTCATCCAGTCCCACGTTGCTCCGCTTTCGCAGCATGCCGTTGCCATCCAGCAGGTACACCGAGCAGATGGGCATCTGGAGCAGTTCCGCGGTTATCCGGACCGCTTTCGCGAGGAGTGAGTCCTGCGGTTCAGGCGAGGCGAGCAGGTCGCTTATTCCGAGCAACGCCCGGCTCAACTCGTCCGGTTCGTCCGACCGTCTTCGCGGTTTCGAGGCGGTGTTTTGTGCAGGCGACTCTGCCACGTTCAGGCTCCCGTCCCTGCCCGCGCGGCGCGGCGCAGGCGGACAACGCTGACGGTTCCGGAGACGAGCAGGTAGGCCGTGAGCGCCATGAGCGTCAAAGCCGCAGTGAACAGCACCGTGTTTGCCGACCCGCTGGAGGGGGAGAACTTGCGGGCGAGCATCACGAGACTGCGCGCCGCCGTCGCGAGCATCAGCAATGCGGGAATCAGCGCCGGCAGGAAGATGCGTTTCGCGCGCACCAGCCAGACGGTCCCGAGCCCGAGCACGAACGCGGCGAGAAGCTGGTTTGAGGTCGCGAAAAGCTGCCACAGCGAGAGTATTCCTGCCGACATCGCGAACCAGAGGGTCAATCCCACCGCCAGCGCCGAATTGAAGACGCAGTTTCCGACCAACCTGTCCAGCCACGCAGGCGGGCGAACCGGGCAGAGCGGCGGGCTCTCCTCGCCGAGCTCCATTTTCGACACCAGCCCGCACGCGCCGGCGCCCTCCTCGCTTCGTTCAACCGCGCGGACGGGTGGGTGCAGCATCCCGATGCCGAAACAGACGCGCCAGATTTCCTCGAGCAGGTAACGCATCAGCCGCACCGCCGTGTCGAGAGTCGTTACCAGGAACCCTTCGAGGAGGACCATGCCCGCGAGCGCGCCGATTGCGACGGGGAAGCCGAACGCCGAGCGAACCGTGTTGCCGACGGCCAGCGCAAAGGCGAGGATCGGGTTGGAGGCGGCTGCGAGCCCGAGCGATTTCGGGTGCACGTCGCCCATGTACTGCCCGCGCGAGAGTCCCATGAGCAGAACGCACACGACCGCGGCGGCGAGCGCCGTTTCCAGAAGCATGGCCCAGTAACCGACCTGGCGGGCAGCCTTCTCCGTGCGGAGCTGCTTGCAGGTTGTGCCGCCCGCGCAGAGGCTGTGAAACCCGCTCACCGCGCCGCAGGCGATCGTGATGAACATGCCGGGCCAGAAGAGACCGAGCGCCTTCGAGCCTTCCCCGATCGCGATCGCCGGCAGGCGTGCTTCGGGCCCGGGACCTGCTCCGCGGAAGCCTGCCACGACAAGGCTGGCGGTCAGTCCTGCCAGTCCGATGTAGAGGATATGGACGTTTATGAAGTCGCGGCTCTGGAGCAGTATCCAGACCGGCAGGCCGGCTGCTGCCAGGACGTAGACGGCGAGGACAAGCTTCCAGACCGTCTCGGACACGCTTACCGGCTGGACGAGTCCCATCGTCAGGCCCAGCGCGCACACGGCGACGGCCAGCATGGAGCACTTCCACACCGCAATCTGTTTGCGGATGTACATCCAGCCCACTATCGGCGCGAGCATGGTTATGACGATGACGCTGGTGGATGCAATGCCGCCTATCACCACCTGCGCCGTCTCGCCTTCGCCGACCACGCGGAACAGCGTCTGGCCCGCCGGCAGTCCCAGCCGCGCGTGGGGAACCATGCTCACGAGCGCCGTTGCCGAGAGGTTCAGGAACGTGGCGCACACCAGCGCGAGGCTGAGCACGATGAAGAGCACCAGCCCGAGGAACGGTCCGTTGCCCAGGACGCGCCGGGCCACCGTGGCGACCGAGCGGCCGCCTTCGCGGAGCGACATGAACGAGGCGAGATAGTCGTGCACGCCGCCGATCAGGATCCCGCCGAGGACTATCCATGCCAGGGCCGGCAGCCAGCCGTAGCACACTGCTATCACCGGGCCGATGATCGGGCCCGCCCCTGCGATAGAGGCGAAGTGATGCGCGAACACGACCGTGGTCGGAGTGGGCACGAAATCGCGGCCGTCGTTCACGCGCACGGCGGGGGTTGGCCGCGCCGGATCCTCGCCCCATCCGCGCGCAAGGAAACGTGAGTAGACGGAGCCGAAGAATGCTATCGCAACAACGCATATGGCGAGTATCGCAAGAACGGTCATCAGGAGACCCTCCGCTGGAGGCCGCTCTGAAGCGCGGCCTGCCGATGTGTGCGTGATGATGCCCCTCCGGCGGTGTCGTGTCAACCCGACCGGGGCGGCATTGACTGGGGGAGCGTGCTGCGGTACGGTTCGCCCGACCGCGGTCGATGGAGCCCGGCTCAAAGCGGGGCGTTCCGCGGCGGAGGCAGTATGAATACGTCCAAGCGCAAGGCAGCCGGAGCACGCACCGTTTCAGTCAAACCAAGAGCATTCGAGCCCTTTCCTCGTTCGCTTGTCGGGCATGTTCCGACGATAGCGATAACGCCTGTGGCCGACGGGCGTACCGGCGCTTACGAGAGCAACGTGGCCGGGACCTGGCTCATGGTGGAGCGGGTGCGCGACCTGATCAGGCGCAACGTCTTTCTGCCCGACGGCACGCCAGTCCGCGTTGTCACCGCGCCGGAGATCGTATACGGCGCCCGCACCGGCGCCCTGGCGCAGGCGCTCTACACGCGCGAGGGCGTAAGCGCGAACATCTGGGTGAGCCGGTCCTGGGCCTACAGCGACGAGCTGATGAGCGCCTGCATGGGCATAGGCAGCAGCGAGTGGCAGCAGGCCGCGTATGGGCTGAATCAGACCGACCGGCCCGGCGCCGTGTGGCTCAAGGCTTTCACCGCCGCGATGGACGAGAAGCTGCGCCCGGTCTTTTCCATATACAACCCCGACCTCGAAGACGAGTCCGGTCCCATGGCGCCGTACGTGGCCGAGCGGATCCTGCGCTTCGCGCGCTGCGCCGCCGCGATCGCGGAAATGCGCGGCAAGAACTACCTGTCCGTCGGATCGGTCTCGATGGGAATCATCGGCTCCGACGTCCGCCGCAACATGTTCCAGCAGTATCTCGGAATGGGCACGGTTTCCGTGGACATGGTGGCGGTGCGCGGGCGCATGGACCGGGGACTTTACGACCACGAAGAGTTGAAGGACGCGTTCGCCTTCATGAAGAAGCGGTTCAAGTTCGATTTCGGCCGCGGCCGCCGGCCCCTGCCGCAGGACGCGCTTCTGAAGGAATGCATCAAGATGACGCTTGTCGTGCGCGACATGATGATCGGGAACGCAAGGCTGGCGGACAGCCGCGTCGGCCGCAGGCAGCGGTTCAGCGCCGACGTCGAGTTCGCGCAGGGGCACAACGCCATCGCCGCCGGCACGCAGGGTCAGAGGCAGTGGACCGACCTGCATCCGAACTTCGACCTGACCGAGTCCATGCTGTGCAGTTCCTTCGACTGGAACGGGCACAGGGCTCCGATGGTTGTGGCGACGGAGAACGACTCCAAGAACGCGATTGGGATGCTCGTTGCCGGCCTGCTTACCGGGATGCCGCAGCTCTTCGCGGACATCAGGACCAACTGGACGCCGGAGAGCATCCTAAAGGCCACGGGGCGCGATGTTTCGGCCATCGCTCCGCAGGGCTTGATAGACAAACGTAACAGCGGAGCGGGCGCTTTGGACTACGCAGTTGACGTGTTCAAGCTGGTTCCCGGCGGCTCGAAGATGACCGTGCAGGAGATTGCCGCCAGGATACGCTCCAGCAAGGCGCTGCAGAGGAATCTCATAGAGCAGGCGACGTCGGCGACTGCCTACGAGGCGGCTATCCTCGAGTACTTCCCGGGCGACGGGCTCTCAAGCAGCTATCGCACGCCCGGCGGGATAGCGATGACCGCGTACAGGTACAACGCGATCGGCGAGATGATGACGTGCTCGGTGGTCGAGGGCGAGACGGTGGAGCTGCCGGCGGCGGTTGCCGACCACGTGAGCAAGGTGACGAACCCGACCTGGCCGGAGAGCTACTGGGCGCCCCGCGGCATGTCCTCGTTCGAGTACATGTCAAAGATAGGCCCGAACCATGACGCGAACTCGTTTGGCCTCATTGGCGCCGACATGATCACGCTGAACGCCATGCTGCGCATTCCGGTGGACATGCACAATGTCCCGTCGGCCCAGGTGTTCAGGCCGACGATGTGGGACAGGTTCGGCGGCGACGACTTCCGCGCCTGCGGCGCGCTCGGTCCGCTTTACCGGTGAGGCCGTGCGCCGGCGGTTCGGCCGGAAGCGAAATGCCATTCGGATGGAAGACTGTCGCGATTGCGCTGCGCATGATGCGCTAGTCTCCTGTCCCAGAAGTAGTCATGCTCAGGTAGAGACCCCGGCGAGTTTATCTCGCCGGTGAAGCAGGTTGCGGAAACCGGCAATTCGCATATGCTTGCACAACCTGCCGTTCCTGCCGGACCAGCCGGCAGGGGACGGATCGCGTGCAAACATATCTCTGGGACAGTACACTAGGCGGCCCGGATTTCCCTCGCCTTCATGATCCAGATACAGAGTTCGTAGAGTACGGTCAGCGGTATGGCCATCAGTACCTGGCTCAGCACGTCGGGCGGAGTGACGATCATCGAGACCACGAAGATGGCGACTATGACATGCCGTCTCTTGTCGCGAAGCTGGTCCGAGGTTATGAACCCAAGGCTCCCGAGCGCGAGGAGTATCACCGGGAACTGGAACGTTAGGCCGAAGGCCAGCAGAAGCATGAGCGTGAAGGAGAGGTAGTCGGAGACGTTAATGAACTCACAGCCGACTCCGACGAGTTCGTTCACATAGAACATGAAGCGCAGCGCCGGCGGAAGGGTCATGAAGTAGCACATCAGTATCCCGGCAGCGAAGAGGACGACCGAGAACGCGGCCGCGCGCAGCGCGGCGCGCCTTTCTCGCCGTGTCAGGCCGGGGAATATGAACCATGCCGCGGTCCAGGCGATGAACGGCGCTGCGATCACGAGTCCGCCCCACAGAGACAGCCGCATTGCCACAGCGACGCCTCCGGTGACCTCCAGCACACGGAGGAATGTGGCCGGGTCTTTGTCCGCAAGCGCCAGCGGGCGTTTGAGGATGCTCAGGAGAACCGGGCTCAGCGGGATTGCCACGCCTATCCCGCACGCGGCGAAGAGGATTGCCGCCACGATGGCTTTCCGCAAGTCATGGAGATGCTCCACGAACGGCTTTGTGCCGCGCGCGAGGTCGGGATCATCCTGCGAGCTCATCATCCCTCTTTTCCGGCGCCTGACTTGCGGGTTCTTCCGGCGGTTCTTCATCCGGCGGTGTGTCCGTCTCCGCGTCGCCGTCGGGTTCGATCGTGAAATTATCGTATTCCGCTTCGGTTGCGGGGGGAGTTTCCGAAGCATCGCCGGAGACCGGCGGCGCGGCCGGTGATTCCTCTATGCGCATTACCTGGTCTTTGAAGTCCTGGGAGGCGCGCCGGAGGTACTCGAGTGTGCGGCCGATGGTGCGGGCGATTTCGGGAAGGCGGCGCGGCCCGAACACGAGCAGGATGACGACGAAGACCAGGAGCCACTCGCCTGCGCCGGCTGAGGGTGTTATGAACGCGATACAGTTGCTGCAGGTCATTCAGTAACTCCGCGGCGATCGCCACGCGCCGCGCGGGGCGTCTTCCGCGGAGTATCGGACGGGCCGCGGAGGTTAGCGGAACAGCTTGAATTCCGCGCGGCGGTTGAACCACCAGGCTCTCTCGTCATGTCCGGGGTCAATCGGGCTTTCCTCGCCGAGGCTGCGGGTCTGCACGCGCTGGGCGTCTATTCCGAGACCAACAAGGTACGCGCGCACGGCGAGGGCGCGGTGTTCACCGAGAGCCATGTTGTACTCGCGGCTGCCGCGTTCGTCGCAATGCCCCTCAATCACGAGCCTGACATCGCCGTTGCGGCGCATGTAATCGGCCACGCTTTCGACTTTCGGGGCCTCGGTCGGAGCAACCTGGAAGCTGTCATACGCAAACTGGACGTTGGCGGCCGTGAAGTCCGCGACCGGTATGCCGTCGGCCATGCGTTCACCCAGGGGAATGTCCTGTTCTCCCAGCGCGGTTGTCTGGAGGAAGTCCGGATCCGCAGCGGCTCCCCTGCGCCACGGGCGGCGGCAGCCGGCGGATGCGACGGCCAGTAACACCATGACGAAGAGTGCGAGACGAACCTGCTGCCTGCTCATGCTGAACCTCCGCTACTCCGTCGCACGCGACGGGGACCATGCCGGCGAATACCATTCCCCGGGGACGGCGTGCAACCTTATTGGAGCGTCTCCGGCGGTGTCAAGGACATAGACTTCCGAATGGTAGCCCGAGGTCCGGGAGCACACCACGTGCCGTCCGTTCGGCGCCCAGGACGGGTCTTCATAGTCATGCGGGCCGCTGGTTACCTGTGTTTCCGTCCGCGCGGAGGGGTCGTACACGCAGAGCTGGTAGTTGCCTTCGCGGCGGCTTGAGAAGACGATGCGGCCGTCCGGGCCCCAATCCGGTGCGGCGTTTTCGGAGCCGCGGAACGTGATGCGGATTGCCTCGCCGCCGGACCGGTCCATGACGTAGACCTGCGGGCGGCCGGACTTGTCGGAGACGAAGGCTATCTGGCGGCCGTCAGGCGACCAGGTCGGGCTGGCCTCGACCGCGGTGCGGGTGTTCGTGAGCCGGGTCGGGCGGCCGCTCCGGCTGTCCAGTGTGTACAGTTCGGGGTTGCCGTCTTTTGAAAGGGTCAGGGCGATGGTCCGTCCGTCACGGGAAATGTCCGGTCCGGCGTTCAGGCCCGGGAACCCGGCGATTCTCCTTCTCTGGCCGGATGCGAGGTCAATGCCGTACACGTCCGGGTAGCTGCGCAGGAATGCGGTATAGGCCAGCCATGAGCCGTCCGGGCTCCATGACGGCGTGAGGCATATGGATCGGTCGTGAGTTAGCTGTGTGAGCCCCTCGCCGTCGTAGTCGCATATGTATATCTCCTTGCTGCCGTTCCGCATGCCGACCATTGCGATGCGGGTTGACGCGATGCCGGGCACGCCCTTGACCGCGCGCACCACGTCATCGGCGATGGCGTGTGCCAGGCGGCGCGCGGATGAAGATGGCTCGCCGTACGCGCGCCGCATGAACACCTGCGCGTTTGCGCGGGCTGCGGCCTGGCAGGTGACGGCTATCCTGCCGTCCTGGTCCGTCGCGCTGCCCTGGATGACAACCGCGCCGCCGCTGCCGGAGAGCTCGAACCAGCCGGACCGTTTCAGATCGTTCTCCAGCACAGTTCTGACCAGTTCCGAGTAAGGGCCCCTGGCGGTGAAGCCCGCCATGTCGAGCGATGCCTTTCCGGCGCCTGCCTTCACGACCTGCACGTCCGCGGCTGATGCGGCGCCGGCGAGGACAAGGGACACAACTGCATGAAACAGGTTTCTACGGGCCATGATTCGGTCACTCCAATCTGAACGATATGGTCACCACCGGGTGACGTTCGGTGAACCCGGGCGTGAGGCCCGGTATTCTTCTTACCGCGTTTGCCGCGGTCATGACCGTCTGGTCGAAGAACTGATTGCCGGACGCTTTTGCGAGGAAGCGGCCTGTCACTTCTCCCGCCGGCCCGAGCCGGATGCCGACTTCCGCGACTGCACCGGCCGCCTCTTCGCGGGTGGGCTGGACCCAGGCTTCGTGCATCGCCGCGTGGATCAGCGCGAGGCATCGCTGTTCCTCGTTCGCCGGCACGACGGTCCTGTTGCCGGGAAGCGCGCCCTGCATGAGGAGCCGTATTTCCTCCTCCGTCAGCGGGCGCGGCGGGCGGTCGGCGGTTCCGCGCACGGTCATCTGCGTGCTCTTCTCTATCTTCGGTTTTGCCTGCGGCTGAGGCGCGGGCTTTTCTGCCGGTTTCGGCGTTGGCTTCGGCTGGGGTCTTGGCGTCGGTTTCGGGATGGGAACCGGTTCGGGCCGCTCGTGCCGGACCGGTCCTGGGGACGCCGGGACTTCCACCATGAACGCTATCGGCTGTACGAAGTCCGGTTTCGCGCGGCGGCAGCCGCGGAACAGGCCGGCGCACATCAGGACGACCACGACCGACACGTGGATTGCCGCCACCTTCTTGAACGTGCGCCAGAATCCGGCATTCACATTCGCGCTTCCTCGCCTTTGGTCACAAGAGCCATGCGGTTGAGCCCGGCGTCGTTCAGCACCCGCAGCACCTTGACGATCCTGCCGTAGGGGAGGCGTTCGTCGGCGCGCACGAGGACAAGCGTCTCGGGAGCGCGCTTGCCGAGCGACGACATTTCCACGGGCAGCCTTTCCCACGAGATGGCCACGTCGTCAAGGAACACGGCGCCTGCCTGGTCAACGGTGATCGTGCGCGCCTTGTCGGCCTCGATGTCGCGCGCCTTGCCCTCGGGAAGCTGTACCTGGATGCCCTGTTCGATGAGCGGGAACGTGATGATGAACGTGATCAGGAGTAGGAACGTGAGGTCCATCAGTGGCGTCAGGTTGATCTCGCTTATCTGGCGGACGGTAGTTATGGGTGTGCGTCGCAGAGACGGCATCTGTTCTCACCCTTCCATGTAGCGGCGTTCCGCGTCGGCCAGAAACTCCTGTGCGAAGGTGTCCATCTGTACGCAGAGCCTCTTGATGCGGTCTGTCATCAGGTTGTAGCCGATCGCGGAGGGGAGCGCGACGAGCAGGCCGATGACGGTCGTGAGGAGGGCTCCAGAAATGCCCGGCGCCACCGCGGAAAGCATCGCAGACCCGACAACCGCCATGGAACAGAAGGCGTCCATGACGCCCCAGACGGTGCCGAGGAGCCCGAGGAACGGCGCGGTGGTCACCGCGGTGGCAAGAAGCCCCATGTTGTTCTCCAGAATCAGTGACTGGTCCGCCACCGCGCGCTCGGCCGCGGTTCTTGCCATGTTCATTTCCGTCCTGGTAAGCCTGCCGGATTCGCTGCGGCCGACCGAGGATGCCGGGTCGAACGCCGACACCAGGTGCTCGCATGCTGCAGAGTAGACGGCGAAGACAGGGCTGGCCTGGTACATCTGGCTGCGTTTCAGGAAGAGAGTGACCGGCGACTGAGCCTTGCGTTGTTCGGAGAGGAAGCGTTCAGTCGCCCGTCTGGCCAGGCCAAGCTCGCGAGATTTCGCGGCCATCAGGGTCCATGCGAAGACGGAACCGAGGAAAAGGACGGCGACAATCGCCTTTCCGGCCGGGTTTGACTGTTCGAACGCGAACATCACGCTGCAGATCGGCAGCGAAAGGGCATGCGAAATCACGATGTGCACCTCGTCTGTCTACTGCTTGCCGACGCAACACGCGTTGACGGCCCCTGCGCGAAGCCTATCTCATCTCCGATGCGAAGCAAGCAAGTCTTGTCTTGCCGGCGACGGAAGAGACAGAACTGAGCCCGGAAAAGACAACGGGAGACGACGGTCACCGACTTGCAGCGACCGCCGCCTCCCGTTTTTCAGTCAGCCCCCGTCCGAACGGACGCGGGCTTCGTGTTAGTTACTTCTTTTTCTTCGCGACTTTCTTGGCGACCTTCTTGACGGGCTTCTTGGCCACCTTCTTCGCTACCTTCTTCGCTACCTTCTTCTTCGCTGGCATCCTCACTCACCTCCTTTTTTCCCGCCGGTTATCCGGCGGTTGATGAGCATGCCGCGAGGCCCGGGCGCTTCCGATCAATGAAGGCCGGGGAGCGCGCGGGCCCCCCTGGGACTTGCGGCATGAAAGAAGAGCTAATGGTGACAACAAGTGCATCCGTCCTGTTGAAATATGCAGTATTGATGTTCGAATCCGTGAGACGTGTCAAGCGTCTCTTGCGAACCGCAAACGAAAAAGTTCTGCACGAGTGCGGTCAACTCAACATCCTGCCCGTGGTTCCGGCGGCAACGGAAACATGTTTCAATCCCTTGATCGCGCGCAGCCTCCTCGCGACAGCCGCGATTTCAGATGGTTTGCCGCGCACGGCGACGATCTCGATGCAGTTGTCGTGGTCGGGATGAACGTGCTGTGTGGAGATGATTGCGGTGTGACAGACGTGCTGCGCATCCATGATTTTCTTCACGACGTTGCGCCGATGATGGTCATAGACGAGCACGATTGCGCCGGCGACTTCATCGCCTTCGCTCCACTCCATCTGCACCAGGCTGGCCCTGATCAGGTCGGCAACGGCCTTCGAACGCGTGGGGCAGCGGTCGCCGTGGATCCTCGTGTCGAACCGATGAGGGAGGGCGTCGTCCAGCGAAACACTGAAGCGCGTCAGCGGCATTGTGGAAGCAAATCCCTTCTGCCGGCGCATGGTAGCGACGGGCGCGCGCGGTGGCAATGTGTTGTTGATGCGTTCTTCATGTCCGCGGCGCGCTCCGTCGCCCGATTCGGCTTGGACGCCGCGGGCGCTCGTGTTAATCCTTGCCCGCGGCGGCGCATGGAAGCCGCGGCTCAGGCAACATGGATACCCGACCGAAATACGGCGCCCGCAGGAACTGGAAGCCGAGCGCGGCGACATCCGCAACTCCTCCGCCCGGATGCGGAGACGGAGTTGAGGGGACGGTTGATTCCATCGTGTTTCGCTCCGAGGCGACGGGCTACACGGTGTGCCGTGTGAAGGCGAAGGGCGCCGCGGCCCCCGTTGTTGTTGTCGGAACATGCGCGGCGATCTGGGTTGGCGAGACCTTGCGCGCGGAGGGCGAGTGGGTTAGGCATCCGCAGCACGGCAGCCAGTTCCAGGCGTCCAGAATAACGTGCATCGTTCCGACGTCGGCCAAGGGCGTGGAGCGGTATCTTGCCAGCGGAATGATCCGGGGCATCGGCGAGGTGATGGCCCGCAGACTCGTCGCGCGGTTTGGCGCGGACACGCTGAAGGTGATCGAGAAGGAATCGGCGCGTCTTGAGGAAGTGGACGGGATAGGGCCGAAGCGGCGGCAGCGAATCAAGGACTCGTGGATCGAGCAGAAGGCCGTCCGCGACATCATGATCTTCCTTCAGAGCCACGGCGTGGGCACGGCCCAGTCTGCGCGCATATACCGTCACCTCGGGAGCGACTCCATAGCGGTCATTTCCGAGAACCCGTACCGGCTGTGCGATATATGGGGCATCGGCTTCAAGAGCGCCGACAGAGTGGCTGCGAGCATAGGCATCGCACGCGATTCCGAAGCCAGGGCGCGTGCCGGGCTGGCCTACACGCTCGAGACCATGACCGACGAGGGGCACTGTTTCTGTCCGAAGCCCGAGCTGATTCTCCGGGCGCAGGAGTTGCTGGACATACCGGCTGAGCGCCTGATGGACGCGCTCGCGGGCGAAGTGCGCGCCTGCCGGCTCGCGGATGACGGAGACCGCATCTACCTGCCGCGTCTGCTGGCTGCCGAGACGACTGCTGCCCAACGGCTCCGACAGCTTATGGCTGCGAAGCCCCGCTTTGAGCCGATCGTTGTCGAGAAGGCGCTGCCATGGGCGGCGAAGCGGATGGGAATCGAGTTTGCGCCGGCGCAGGGCGACGCGCTGCGGATGGCGCTTTCGGAAAAGGCCTCCATCATAACCGGCGGGCCCGGGGTCGGAAAGACGACGATAATACGGGCGATAACGGACATCTTCGGCGTTCGCAGGCTCATGATCAGGCTTGCCGCGCCGACCGGGCGCGCGGCGAAGCGGATGGAGGAGGCGACCGGCCTGCAGGCGCAGACTCTGCACCGTCTCCTGGGGTATGAGCCCGGCGGCGGGCGGTTTGTGCACGGCGCGGACAAGCGCATGGAAGGGGATGTCTTCATCGTGGACGAAGTATCCATGGTGGACCTGCCGCTGATGGCGGCTTTCCTGGAGGCGCTGCCGGACGGCGCGCACCTGGTGCTCGTTGGGGACAAGGACCAGTTGCCCAGCGTCGGGCCGGGCAACGTGCTGCGCGATCTGCTCGAGTCGGGCGTTGTGCCGGCCACGCGGCTGGACACGGTGTTTCGCCAGGCTGACCGGAGCTGGATCGTGCACAACGCGCACCGGGTGAATCAGGGCATGTCCCTTGAACTGCCAGGCGCGGACGAGGAAACGGACTTCTACTTCATCGAGGCCGAGGATGCGGAGCGCGCCCTGCGCGCCGTGCTGGATCTGGCGGTGGATAGGATTCCGGCGAAGTTCGGATTCGACCCGGTCCGGGACGTGCAGGTGCTCACTCCGATGCGGCGCAACCAGCTTGGCGCGGACAACCTGAACGTACTGCTGCAGGAACGGCTGAACCCGTCCGGAAAGCAGTTGATCAGGTACGGGCGGGTGTTCAGGGTCGGCGACCGCGTGATGCAGGTGCGGAACAACTACGACAAGGACGTGTTCAACGGCGACATAGGCCGTATAGAGAGCGCCGACGAGGTCGACCAGGAGCTGGTCGTGAATTTCGAAGGCAAGCGGGTGACCTACGACCTGTCGGACCTGGATGAGCTTGTGCTGGCTTACTCGTGCTCGATCCACAAGTCGCAGGGCAGCGAGTACCCGGCGGCGGTAATCCTGATGACCACGCAGCACTACAAGCTTCTGCAGAGGAATCTTCTCTACACGGCGATAACGCGCGGCCGCAGGCTGGTGTGCATCGTAGGGTCTCCTAAAGCTGTGTGGATGGCGATCAGGAACGACGAGATACGGATGCGCCGCACATGGCTGCGCGAGAGGCTTGGCGGCGCGTTCCGCTGAGCCGCCCTGGTCAGAGTCCGGCCGCCCTCAGGGCGACGTGCGCGATGATTCCGAAGGCCAGCACGACGGCGGCGCAGGGCAGGATGTGCCGGTACACCGACACGTAGTCGGACTCGAAGTAATCCCTGGTGACAACGAAGCACAGGTGCACAGGCGAGAGCATCATTCCGATGTAGCCGAATGAGTAGGCCAGCACCAGTGTGGCAAGCGGAGTAAGGCCCGATCCGGGCACGGCCATAAGGCCCGCGACAAGCGGGAACGAAGTGCCGGTGAACGCGAGCGCTATGCCCGTCACCAGTCCGGCGAGAAACGGCAGTGCGGCCACCGCGGTGACCGCGGGTATTCCGGCCTCCTCGAGTTCGCGTCCTGCGAGCGGAAGCAGGCCGGAGGACTCCATCAGCCGCTTGAATACGATGACACCCGCGAGCGTCGCGGCGACGGTCATCGTTTTCCGGTCGAACACGCCGGCGATGCCGCGCAGAGCGCCGGAGGCCGTGACGTTGCGCCAGCCCATCTTTCGCGCCCTGTCGAACGCGACCAGCGCCAGCGCCGCCGCCAGCCCGCCGAGCATGGCTATCAGCTTGTGGTGCTGCGCCTGCGCCGCAGGCCATGCCGCCTGCGCAAGCGGCGGCAAGGCGAAGACCGCGACGACGACCAGCGCCAGGGGCGTCATAAGAAACGCCGTCCTGCGCGGGTTTACCGGAGCGAGCGCCTCATCCGCCTTGAGAGAACGGACATGCGGCCTTATGAGGAAGAAATAGCCTGCCGCGATGGATACCGGCGTGAACGGGAACTGCGCGGCGATGAAGCGGGGTGGGTCGAGGTTGAGGACGGTCATGCCGACGATCACGCCCGGGTACAGGGGCCACCAGCATTCCCACACGTGCCGGAACCAGTAGTTGACGGCCGTCTTCCAGTCGGATCTGCCGGGCAGGATCGACCCCGCTTGCGCGACGAACGGGGCGGAGAAGAGCGCCCCGGCCGGCATGGGGATAAGTCCGACAAGCGCGGGCAGGGCCATGAGGCTGGCGGCCCTGCCGTGTTTGCCGCCCCAGCGCTTGACGGCCGCGACCAGTTCGGCGGCGTTGTCGTGTTCGGTGAGAAAGCGTCCGAGTTCGACGATGAGTGTCAGCACGGCGGCCATGAGCCAGAGGTCCGCCTGCAGCCATGCCTGTCCGAAATCGCGGGCGACCGAGGCGGGCGCGACGCCGGCCCAGAAGTCGAGCCCGATTGCCCCGAGCAGCATTGCGAGCCAGAGCGGAACACGGACGCGGGTGAGCATCAGGATGGCGCCGAAGATGAGAAGTATTTTCAGCGCGGCTGGCATGGTTTCCCTGCTGTCCCGGGTTTCAGTTTGCGAAACCTGACGCCTGCTTCCCTGAACAGCGCCTTGGTCTGGCGGGCGAACTCGTATTCCTCGGCATAGACCACTTCCAGCATGCCTGAGTTCACGATCATCTTCGCGCAGGTCAGGCACGGGCTGAGCGTGACGTAGAGAGTCGCTCCGGCGACGGCTATGCCGTGGCAGGCGGCCTGTGTGATGGCGTTTTCCTCGGCATGGCAGCAGATGCATTCATCCAGCCGCGAGCCCGATGGGGTGGAACCGGCGCAGCGCGGGCATCCGCCGTCGCAGCAGTTGCGCACGCCGCGGGGAGTGCCGTTGTAGCCGGTAGAGATGATTCGCCGGTCTTTGACGATCAGCGCTGCAACCTGCCGGCGGCTGCAGTTGCCGCGGCGAGCGACGACGCGCGCGATGTCCATGAAGTACTCGTCCCATCCGGGCCTTGCAAATCCGGTGATCTTGCTCATGGTCAGATACAATGCGGTTCTTCCCCCGCGCCGTCAATCGCGGGCGCGCCTCTGCAGACATGCGGGGTCGGCGCTTCCTGCCAGACCGAGAGCCTGGCTTCAAGTGACAACGACGCATCGGCGGGGCAAGTCGGGTGAAGCCGCGTGAATGAGACGGCGTTGTCGGACAGGAGGTCCGGGGCAGACCTGGACGCTTTCTTGATTTGCGGCGGGAAGGGCGTAGAGTGCCGGATCATGCTGCGGCCTCATGGAGCCGCCGTGTGCGGGCGAGAGGGTACTTCTATGGACATGTTCTCCTGTCTTGTCTTTCTCTGTGTCGGGGTGGGCGTTGGCGCGGCCGCGGCATGGTTCGTGTTCAGGGCGAAGATCGGCGCTGCCGCCGCGGCCGCGCGGAGCGAATCCGAAAGCCGGCTCGCGGTGCTTCAGGAACGGCTGGATGGCGCGGAGCGGCGGGCCGGCGAGGCGCGGGGCGCAATCGACCTGAAGGAAGGAACGATAGGCGAGTTGCAGGCGCGGGTGACGGCGTTGCGCGAGGAGAGGTCCGAACTTGAAACACGGCTGGAGAAGGAGCGGGAAGCCGCGACCGAGAAGCTTGATCTGCTGAATCAGGCGCAGGCAAGGCTGGCCGAGGCGTTCAAGGCGCTTTCCTCCGACGCGCTCAAGAGCAACAACCAGTCCTTTCTGGATCTCGCGAAGGCCACGCTGGAGAAGTACCAGGAATCGGCCAGAAGCGATCTCGAAAAACGTCAGCAGGCGATAGACCAGCTCATGAAGCCGGTGCGGGAGTCGCTGCAGCAGTTCGACTCGAAAATCCAGGATATCGAAAAGACGCGCGAGGGCGCGTACGAGGGATTGCGGCAGCAGGTGAAGTCGCTCGCGGACACGCAATCGCAGCTCCGGTCCGAGACGGCGAACCTTGTGAAGGCGCTTGGGACGCCGCGCGTGCGCGGGCGCTGGGGCGAGATCCAGTTGAAGCGTGTCGTGGAGATGGCGGGGATGCTTGCGTACTGCGATTTCCAGGAACAGCAGTCGGTCAACACGGAGGAAGGCCGGCTCAGGCCGGACCTGGTCGTGAAGCTGCCGGGCGGCAAGAACATCGTTGTTGACGCCAAGGCGCCGTTGGCGGGCTACCTCGAAGCGATCGATGCGACAGACGACCGGGTACGCGATGAACGACTTGCGGACCACGCCCGGAATGTCAGGGAGCATCTGGCGAAGCTCGGCAGGAAGTCCTACTGGGACCAGTTCCAGCCGGCGCCCGAGTTCGTGGTGCTGTTTCTGCCCGGCGAAACGTTCTTCAGCGCCGCGCTGCAGAAGGACCCGACGCTCATCGAGTCGGGCGTGGACGAGCGGGTCATACTTGCCACGCCGACGACGCTGATAGCCCTGCTCAAGGCCGTGGCGTACGGGTGGCGTCAGGAGAGACTGGCGGAGAACGCCAGGGAGATCAGCGATCTCGGGAAAGAGTTGTACAAGAGGATCTCCGATATGAGCGGTCATTTCGCCGAGGTCGGGAAGGGGATTTCGAAGGCAGCAGACAGCTACAACAAGGCCGTCGGTTCACTCGAGGCGCGTGTGCTGGTCAGCGCGAGGAGGTTCCAGCAGCTCGAGGCCACCGGCACGCACGATGACATCCCTCAACCGGATCCGGTGGAAGTGAGTCCGCGCAGGCTGCAGGCTCCGGAGCTGGACGCGGAACAGGGTGTCTGACGGCGCACCGTCAGCGGAGCCGTCAAACCGCCCGCAGATCGGGCCTGTTCGACCAGAATTACGTGCCTGCCGGGTGGCCGGCGGTCTCCCATTCACCTGCGAGGCGCAGCAGCGCCGTGCGCATGGCATTGAGGCAGCCGGCCGCCGCCGGTTCCGGCGCGATGTTCCTGGACTCGAGCGGGTCGTTCTCAAGGTCGAACCGCTGGTAGTCGGTGAAGAACGCCAGAACGTTCGGCTTATCGCGCGTGCTTGAGGCATGTCACGGCGAGGACGGTTCCGCCTTGCGCTCTTCGCCGTAGGTGAAGTTGACGATCTTGCTTTTGCTCAGGTCCAGGTTGGGGACGATTATTATTGATCCGTCTTCGGCGAGGAAGCGGGAGCGGCGCACGCCTATTTCGAGCGCGATGACCTTCTCTCCTGACGGGAGTTTCATGCTGTCGCCTTCGCGGAACGGGCGGTCAACCATTATGAGGAACCCGGCTATCACGTTGGCGATAGTGTCCTGCGCCGCCAGCGCGATCGCCAGGGACGTCACGCCGAGGGCGGTTATGAGCGCGCTGATGTTCACGCCGTAGAGAGGAAGCGTTACAAGCAGAGCGACCACCCAGATGATTACGTTGGCCGTGCGGCGGATCAGCGGGATTAGCTCGTCATCAAGCCTGCTGGCGGTCCTGGCGGCGACGTTGTCCCTGTACCATGCGAGCATGGCCGCCGCGGACCTCTGCACCGCGAACGCGACAGAGAAGATTATCAGGGTCCGCATGGCGCGGTGGAAGACCACCGTTGCCTGCGGAGTCAGGAGGTCCACGAACCTGGCATTGTAGAACGCGTAGTAGGCGAGTGTGGCGACGAGACAGCTGCCCGGCAGCAGCATTCCCATCACCACCCGTCTGGTCATTCCGTTCTTCGCAGGCATGGGTATTAGA
>VGWI01000033.1 GCA_016873655.1 Lentisphaerota bacterium | reverse complement strand
CGTCGCCGTTCATGAAACTCTCGGCCATCTCCGGCGGCAGCCAGCACAGGAAATACGCGAACGCCGCCTGCGGAATCGGCCGATCCATCATATAGAAAGCCTTGTAGCCGTTGGGAAACGCAGCCGAAATCTCGCCGCCGTCCTCCGGTTCGGCTCCTCGCGCCCAGAGCTTGCCCGGCTGTTTGCCCGTCGGGATCGCGGTGGCGTTGGTGACGAGATACGGCGGGCAATCCACGGTCGCCGCGGTCTCCTCGCGAATTACCATCGTGGAGTTGCCGCTGACCAGGCGTTCTTTTTCGGCGGCCTGCTGCTTCTCGGGCTGGTATTCATAGAAGGCGTAGCTCTCGTCGCCGCCAGACCCAAGGTAGAATGCGCCATCGGCCACATAGACCATCTTCAGCCCGTACGCCTTGACCGCCACCCGCGTGTCTTTCGTGATTTCCGGCACGGACGTCAGATCCCACACAGCGGTCATTCCGGTGGCCTTCACGTTACCCATGCCGTGATCGGCCAACCGCACAAATGCGCCAACGTGCCCATCGTCACCGCCGGGCACCAGAAAGTCGAGTTTGACGCCTGTTTCCTGCGCGTAGCCAGCCGGATTCAGCACGCGGTCGGCCAGCAGACGGACCGGTTTCCATTCCGTCATCCCATCGAGCCGCACCTTGAAGAACATCCATATGGCGCTATGGTTCACGTCGTGCCGCCATGCTCCGCTCCAATCCATGTCGAACCGGATTATCGCCGCCTTTTCATCGCGCGGGATCACGGTGATGTTACTGAAATTGGCATGCAACCCCGATGGACTCAGCCGCGGCTGTGTCACGCCCTCGATCTGCACCTGGGCCTGCGCCGCCACGGCACCGAGAAGCGCAATGGCCAATCCACCACACGACAGCAAGCGTCTCAGTCCAGTTTCACGTTGATCGATCATCGCCTTATCCTCCAATTGTCCGACACGTCGGCCCGCCTGACCGGTCAGCGGGTGCGATGGTGCGGTTCTCTCGGTCAATCACGACTCCCGGCTCTCTGGCATTCCCGCCAGCAACGGGCTCGACTCTTCCTGATTCTTCACGGATGGACTCATCCCCAAACGGCGTCTCACTCCGCCAAGGCAAACTTCGGATAGTACCGCCGCACAAACGGCTCGGTTCGCTCCGGAACCCACTGGATCCGGTGTATGACCGGCTTCTGCTGCCAGTCGAGGAAACCGTCGCCGTCAAAGAAGATGAAATAGAAACTGCATTCCTCGCCTGGATTCACCCCGAAGTCGGCCAGCGGCAGACGGAATTCGTAGCGGGTGACGCCGGCCGCGCCTGTCACGCCGTTGGCGGGATCGTCGCGCTTCACGGCGTATTTGGCGCTCTTGAGCAGCGCTTCGTTCGGACCATCCCATTGCTGGAACTCGACGCCCCTGGCGGTTAGGGCCGCGCCCACGTTCCACTGGGTGCCGGCGGCGTTCACCAGGCCAATCTGCATGGCGTCGCCATTGTAGATCGCCTCACCTGTCTGTTCGTTCATGTGCTTGTCGTCGGTCACTTCGGCGGCGATCAGGAGCGCCTCGCCATCGGTCGCCAGCCATGCCTGGGCGCTGAAATCGCGCGGACCGCGCCAGGGGCTGGACGTGAAGTCGCCGAAAAAGCGCTCGTGAATCGGATACACATACGCCGCGTTGTTGGCAACCGCCACGGGCGTGACATCCGCCCACTCGTCCAGCATGCCGTCCGGCTGAAAGGGTTTGGCCAGTTTCGCCGGACGCTTCAACTCCAGGTCCAACTCGCCGGCGACAGAGCCCACGGCCGTATCGCCTGCCGGCGCCGTGCGCGCGGCGCGCCAGCCGGCAAAGGTCCACGCATAGCTGGGACCGCCGCCGCTTGCGGCATTCGCGCCATGCCGGTCAGCATTCGCGTACACCGCCGCCGTACGCCCGCCGGTAAGCAGGTGGCCGGGTTGGTGACTGCCGCCGAAGAAATAGTCGCCACGCAGTATTGCGCCGCGAATATCCTGCGGCCAGTCGGCGGGCAACTCCGGCGCGCCGCGGCCATGTGTGCCCTTGAAAGCGCGCCCGACCTCATTTCCGATGGAGACCGGCCGTTCGTATATGGCCAGCGTGATGACGTCTTGTACGCCCCAGAACGAGGGGTTAGCGTCGTTGGGTATCGCCGGCCGCGGGCCGCGCACGCACTTTTCATACTCCAGTTCCGTCATCGGCCGAAGCCCGGCCCAGGCCGCGAAGACCGCGCCATCCGTGAAAGACATCCAAGGGACCCTTTGGTCAGGCTTGGGCGCGGAATACGTGAAATGGGGCGAGACGCCGGATCGCTGGATCGCCATCCCATGTCCGCGCTCGTAGAAGCGCGGCTTCGCCTGCGCATGGGTGAGCGTGTTGAGAAAGTCCGCATACTGGGCGGCCGTCGGGTAGGCGCGCTTCATGCAGTAGAACGCCGCATGGCCCTTGGGAAACGCCGCCGCAATCTCGCCGCCGTCCTCCGGCGCGATGTCCACGGCCCAGAGCGCCCCCTTCTTCGTGCCGGTCGGAATCGCGGCCTCGCTCTCGATCCGGTACGGCGGCGGGTCCGCTCTCGTCACGCCAACGCCCCAGATGTAGAGGTCACCGATATTGAACTTGAACGGAAGGGGCGCGGCAGTATCCGATGGTTTCCCGGTGTGCTTGTACAACCAGTTGAGTTCCATCCCGCCGCGCCCCTTGCCGGCGTACGGCGCGATCGGTCCGTTGCCGCGGCCGACGTAGAAGGCACCTTCGGGAACATAAACCATCTCAATCCCGACCCCGCGGATCTGCACTTTGCCCGCGTTGTCCTTCGTGATCCCCTCGGCCGCCGCGAGGTCCCAGACCGCCGTCACGCGCCGCGCCTCCGTCAATCCCATCCCATCCCCCGCGCGCCGCACGAACAGGCCGACGTTTCCGTCGTCCCCGGCCGGAACGACAAACTCCAGCGGCGTACCTCCTTTCTCCTGACTGTATCCGGTCGGGTTCAACACGTTGTCCGCCGCCAACCGCAGGTGCTGCCACTCGGCCGTGCCTGCCCCGAGCCCCGTCGAGGGACCCTCGGGCTTGACCTTGAAAAACACCCACGCCGCGTCGAAGAAGTTCCCCCAGCGCCAGGAGTTCGTCCAGGCGATGTCAAACGTCACCGAAGCCGTCTTTTCGTCACGCGGCGCCACCGACACATTCGTGATCCGCAACCCCACCACCGGTGCCGACAGCGGCTCCTCTACAGCATTGGCCTGAACATCCTCTTCATCCATCTGGTCGTCCGGCACGGCCGTGCTGGCCTCCTGCGCCAACGCGCCTGCCACTCCCAGCATCAATCCGCAGACCAGCACACTCACAAATCCTGAATACCCGCAAAGCCTACGCCACCACGTCATAACCCGCTCCTTTCCAACGCATTCCACGAATCATGATGGTTTCGTTAAATTCTGGTCGTTGAGATTCATGCCGTTGCCCGGCACTCGTTCAGCCTTGCCTCAAAAATGCGCAGGCTGTCCGGGATGCCGCCGGGCCGGTTGCGCGCCAGCCAGACTCGGCGATGCTCGGCGACAATGGCTTCGAAATCCGGCGCCAGTCGCCTCAGCGAGCCGATGCCCGTATCGTTCGCAAGGCGGCGCTGCCCCATCCGGCAGGCTGTGATCGCCATGCGCGCGTTGTGGCGGAACTCGTCTACAATCAGCGCGGCGTCGGGCCGAGCCATCCGGGCGCCGTGCATCAGGTCCACCGTCGCCTCAAGATGCACTTCCGCGGCGGCGAGCGTGACGGGTGTCACGTTTGGCGGAAGCGCACAGGCGAAGCCGTCAAAGAGGATCTGGTGGAGTATACTGGATGCCGTGGCGTTCTCGGAAACATGCGTCCAGGTATCGGCGAGCGCGTAGGACGCCTTGCCCATGACCCCGGCCGCATCGCGAAACACATGCGGATCCAGTGCGGCCCGGATCGCCTCGTCGCTGTTGCCGCTCTCGTGCCAGGCCACCGCCGCGCCGGCCGCGAGTCCGATGAAACTAACCGGCAGCGTCTGCCAATGGCCATGGTCGCCCCAATCCGTGTTCAGGATGCCTCCCGCGCCACACTCAAGCCCGGCTTGCGCCGCGGACCGGTTGCTCCCTATGCCCGCCTCGTTACAGCCGGTGAGCGTACACCAGGTGGATGTGCCGGGCACAAACCAGAACGGCACACCCGCCCTGGAAAGTTTCTCGCCATGCGCACGGTAGGGATACGACCGGTAGTAGCCCCAGTCGGTGTGCACCATGTCGCGATCCATCAGCTCGATCTGATCCTGGAAGTGGTTCCATACCATGTCGCCGAAGTAGAGCGTCGTCCGGCCATGCGCATCCGCCAACTCTTTCAACTTTCGGAGAAAGTCGAAATAGACTCGCGCCAGGCCATGCTGCTCCACGGCCGACCGACTGCGCCCTTTTCCCAGCTCCCACGTTTCATCGCAACCGATATGCAACCGCCGACTGGTGAAATTGGGGAGCAGCTCCGCGTACAGTTCCTCGATCAATGCCAGCGAACCCGGATGGGTCGGATCCAGGGTCGTGGCCTCGCGCCGGGACCCGTCCGGACGCTCGAAACCGTCGGGGCATTCGGCAAGCGCTTTGTACCGCGGATGCTTCAGCCAGCGCTCAAAGTGGCCGAACGAGTTCTGGAAGGGTGTCAGCTCGATGAAGTGTTGGCGACAGACGGCATCGAGCGTGCGGACCTCCCCGGCGGTCAGCGGGCTGGCCGCGGCCCACACCTCGCGGTGGTTGTCATAGGCGAAGGTGTGCTCCATGTAGAGTTCCAGGTGGTTTACCTTCCACTCCGCCAGCATCTCGATCAGCATGATCAGCGTCGCCATGGTCGGCACCTTGTCGCGGCTGATGTCCAGCATGACACCGCGGATCGGGATGTCCGGCGCGTCCTCAATCCTTCCGCAGGGCAGTGCGTCGGGGCAGAGGCGAACAAGCTGCCGCAGCGTCATGCGCCCATAGAAGGCTCCGGCGGCGTCAGCCGCTTCGATGCACACTTTTTCAGGCTGGATGACCATGCGATAGCCCTGCGCCGGGATCCCGGACACATCCGTCCGCTCATCGCAGGGGACATCGGCGGGGCGGGGCTTAGCAATCCTGAAGCATCCATCCCCGCCCGTGACAAGGCGTGGGCGAGGGAGTAGGGGAAGATGGGGCAAGGTTTGCATGCAGGGTGACATCACAGGGGCCATGTAACACGTCGGCTGCCGCTGTCAAGTGTTGCCCGGCTTCCGTCGGGCAGAACCAGCGCGCCACGGGTGCCCTCGGGCAGCGTCACATCGAAGGTGACCTTGCGGCCCGCGCGCTTCCAGGCGGACCGGATGATGCCGGCCGGCGCACGGTGCCAGGCCTTGACCCAGTCCAACCCATCGACCAGATGAGGCCGCAGCGTCACATGTTTGAAGCCGGGTCGCATGGGATCCGGGACGATCCCGGCGAAGTAGCTATAGAGGCAGGCGCTGATGTCGCCGAACATGATGTGGTTCTGCGAGTCGCTGTTGTTCCAGTTTTCGCGCAAGGTGGTCGCGCCGTCCTGCAGCCAGTGGGCCCAGCCGGGGAATGCCGGCTGCGTGAAAAGCCGCAGGGCCAGCTCGGCGTGTCCGTTCTCGGCCAGTACGCGCGGGACGTATTTGGCGCCGAGGATGCCGAAGTCGACCTTGCCGTCATTGGCTTCGACAGCTTCGACGAGGCGGGCCACAACGGCCGGCCGTTGGTCGTCTTCGACAAGGCCCTGATAGACCGCGCAGGCCAACGCGGTCATTTGCCCGTCCGCATAGCGGCCATCCCCGTGATAGAACGCGGCGTTGAACGCGCGGCGGATGCGCACCGCCAGCGCTTCAAAGGCGGCGGCTTCCTGATTGCGCCCCGTCAACGTCGCGAAGCGCGCCAACAGACAGGTGTCGACGTAATAGTAGGCCGTGGAGGTGAGCGCGGACGGCGCCATGCGGGAACCGTCAACCGCGCACCAGTCGCCCAAACCAAAGTGCACGATGTGGTGTGTGGCCAGGGTGCCGAGATAGTGCACATAACGCGCCATGGCCGGATACAGGCGGTCGATGTGAGACCGGTCCCCGGTGTAGAGGTAGATATACCATGGGATCAGGATCAGGGCGCTGTCCCATGCGGGACCGGAGCCCCAGTTGTAGCCCCACCCGGCGCAGGGCACAATCGCGGGCACCTGGCCGCTGGGTCGCTGGCAATCGGCGATGCTGTCGAGCCACTCGCCGTAGGCCGCCCCCGCTCCGAAGTTAAGGAGCCCCGTCTCAGCCGCCAGATGGGCATCGCCGGTCCATCCGTTCTTCTCGCGATGCGGGCAGTCGGTGGGGAATCCCACGAAGTTGCCGACATAGGCCCAGCGTGCGCAGTCCTGCAGACGGTTGAGCGTTTCACTGGAGGTCGCAACGCCGCCGACCTCGTCAAAGGACGTATGCACCACCCGACCCCTGATCGTGTCCAGGGACGGCTTGCCCGGCAGCCCTTCCACGCGCACGTACTGGAATCCGTGGTAGGTGAATCCGGGCTCCCACAGCTCATCCCCCTGTCCCTTCAGGGTGTATCGATCTGTCTGGAACTCGCCGCTCTCGATGAAGCGGTCCATGCCGGCAATGTCGAGATCGCCTTCCGCGTTGAGCCTTTCGGCGTAACGCAGAGTGATCTGCGTGCCGGCAGGGCCGCTGACCCGGAGTAGCGCCCATCCCGCCATGTTCTGTCCCATGTCGTAAATCACGGCGCCGGATTCAAGCTTGCGCAGCGACACCGGGGTGAGCGTTTTCATGACGCGGCAGGGCGGCGCGAGCTGCGGCTCAAGCACCCCCCCGGGGCCGGGCACGATTGCCGCCTGCTCCCAGGCTCCGTCGTCGTATCCGGGCTTGTCCCAGCCCGGCCGTTCGGCGCGCGCATCGTAGTGTTCGCCATTGCGCAGGCCGTCGAAAAGGATCGGCCCTTCGGCAACCCGCCAGCTCCCGTCTGAGGCCAGACGGAACTTTTTGCCCGATTCCAGCCGCACCTCGAGTTCAAGAATCAGCTTGGGATAGTCCCGCCACACCGCCCGGTCCAGGTTCCAGAACTCGACCGTGTGGCCATTGTACCAGCCGCTGCCGAGCGTCACGCCTATGGCATTCACGCCGGCCCGCAGCATGTCCGTCACGTCGTAGGTGACATAGCGCACGCGCCGGTCATACTGAGAAGCCGACGGGTCGAGCACACGGTCCCCCACGCGCCGGCCATTGATCCGGGCAACGTAGAATCCCAGCCCGCAGATGTGCAGCGTCGCATGCCGCACCGCCCCGTTCAGCGTGAATTCCTTCCGGTACAGTGGCGCGGGCATCGACTGGCCGGCGTACTTGAACATCATGTGGCGCCGCCCAATCCACTGCGCCGCCCACACACGCGGCTTCGAACGCGCCGACGCCTGCATGCCGGTTTTACTCGCCTTCGCACGAACCTTTGCCTGTGACATCCAACGATCCTTCTTCACCGTCTTTCTCCATCATGGTCAGGGCCGGCGTTCAAAGGGCTGCTGCACCAGCCGGGCGGCGAACTTGTTCTGCCGCATCCATGAGGTCCGTGACGTCTGTATGCTGTCTTCCTTTGGAGTCGATTCGGTGACCTGTCGATGGGGCAAGCAATGTAAAGCCTCAATTTGTGTGTGTCCAGCGAACGTTCTTGATCCCGCCGCCGCGGTTGGTAACTTCCCGGTCTGACGCGCGTATCCTGACGCGCGTATCACCGAGCGCATGGCATGGGGAATGTATGAAAGTCACGACACGCAGGCTGGCAGTGACGGCGCCGCTAGACGAGGGGTTCCGTCCGATGGTGGATGAACTTCGTGCGCACAATGAGGCCGCACGCAAGGGGAACGGTGCGACGCTGGCGATTGCCTGGGAGCGCGATGGCGGGTGCATCGCCCGGTACGACCTGGCGCTTCCGTCCGAGGCGGAAAGCGAGCCCGTCTTCCGGATGGCGGAGCGAGTGGTGAAAACCGTGCACTGGGCCGCGGGGGGATGGAAACTGCTCCTGGCGGGGCCGGATTGGCTCTGCCGGAGGATCGGTGCGGCATATGCTGATGGTGGCGCTCGGGCTTTCGACGCTGATCTCATGCGGCGGGTTTACGAACGTTCGATGGAGGTTGAACGGCGCGGCTTGGAGGACATGCCCGAAGCGAAGGATGCGGCGCTGACCGCTGGCGGCCACCTCGACGGTTGCCGGATCGGGTTCGATCTGGGCGCCAGCGACTACAAGGTCAGCGCGGTCAACGCGGGGAAGGTGGTCTTCAGCGAGGAATTGCACTGGACTCCCGGGATCCAGTCCGATCCGGACTACCACTTCAACAAGCTGAACGAGGGGCTCAAGCTGGCTGCCTCGCACCTGCCGCGCGTGGACGCCATCGGCGGCAGTACGGCGGGGTTGGTGGTGGCTAACCGGATCATGGTGGCCTCCCTGTTCCGCGCGGTTCCCGATGCGCGGTTCGAGGACGCTCGCAACATCTTCCTGCGCATCCGGAAGGCGTGGCAGGTGCCTGTCGAGGTGGCCAACGACGGCGACGTAACCGCCCTGGCCGGCGCCATGTCCCTGGGTGTGAGCGCGATCCTGGGCGTTGCGATGGGCTCCAGCGAGGCTGGGGGGTACATTGACCGCGGGGGCCGCCTGACGGGACGCGTCACCGAACTGGCCTTTGCGCCAGTGGATTTCAATCCCGCGTCCGCCGCGGACGAGTGGTCGAAGGACTATGGGGTAGGGGCCATGTACTTCTCGCAGCAGGCGGTGAACAAGCTCGCGCCGGCGGCTGGGTTTTCCTTCGATGCCGGGATTCCGCTGCCGGAGCGGCTGAAGCTGGTTCAGGAGCGGATGAATGCCGGAGACGAGCGCGCGCGGCGGATCTTCGAGACGATCGGCGTCTATCTCGGCTACACGGTGCCGTGGTATCGCGAGTTCTACGATTTCGACAGCCTGATGATTCTTGGCCGCGTCACATCCGGGGCAGGGGGAGATGCGATCATCGAGAAGGCGCATGAGGTGCTACGCGAGGCTTTCCCCGAATTGAAGAATCGGGTGAAGGTGTTCATGCCGGATGAGAAGGCCCGGCGGGTAGGCCAGGCGGTGGCGGCCGCCAGCCTGCCAGGGTAGGGTAGAGGAAAATCGTAATCCATTCGCGTCGCCCGTAATCGTGAACCGATCCGGGCTACCTGAGCAGTTACGATCGTTACTATTGCCGCTTCTCGATGTCGAACAGGACGCCGCTCAGCGGCTTGCCGGACTTGGCGTCCTTGAATGTCAGGGTGAGAGTCCCGGGCGCAACGGCGGCGGTCTCGCGGGAACGACACTCGACGAGCAACGTGTTGCCGGCCTTCAGCAGCCGGAACGGTTTCTGTTCGATGCTGTTGCCCGTCGCAAGCTTGAGTGCCACCGTATCATTGACCCAGACGGTAATATCGAATCGTGCGGTCGACTTGCCCTGGTCATGCTTGAGTTCGATGACCGCGTCCCGATCCCCCGCCGTTTCCACCCGCGTTGCTGACAGCAGGGCGCCCATGGAAGGCACCTTGACGTCCTTGCCGAACGACAGACTCGGGCCGTGGGTGATCGCCTTCCAGTCTTTCGGAGGTTTCCCGGCCTTGAAGACGGAGTTGTCATAATTGGCCAGGTCCTCCAGGCCATGCATGCCGAGCAGGTCGGCACCGCCTCCCGTCATGCCCATGTCGGGTCCGGCGCCGGGTTTCGGTTTGCCTGTGAGCTGAGTGGTGAACCACCACCGCGACTCCGTGCGCAACTCCACGGCGGCCTCGCCGCCTTGCGGAGCGGCCGTTGCGACTGTGATGCTATACGGAATCCTGCACGGGCCTTCAGCAGCGAAAGCCTGTCGGGGAGCAGCGAACACGAGCTTGGCCTCCGCCCCGGCCGCGACCGAAACCTTCGAGTTTGTCGTGGCCAGCGTGACGCCCACCGGCGACAGGCGCATCGCTACCGCAAACGCGCGCTCCGTGGCGTTGGTGATCCGCAGTGCCACCTCGCCGCCCCGGGTCGAACTGAGCACGGGCAGCGGCACCCCCGCCGGCGATCCCATCTGTATCGGAACGAGCAGCTTCTCCAGCACCTTGCCGCCTCTTTCCCGTAGCTGGACCGGCAGCATCGTGCCCTGGCGAACGGCGCCGGTCATGACGCTCTGGCTGGTCAACGACATGGTGATCTTGAATGGAGTGACGGATTTCCGCGCCGCCGTGAGTGAAAGTGAGGCCGTCCCATCCAGGAAGCATGCGTCGGGAACCGGGATGAGCAGCTCCAGATTCAGCGGCTTGTCGCCGGTGTTGTTGAGCCGGCCCGAGAGGTTGAAAATGCCGACATCCGCACCGGGCATCCCCGGCAAGTCGTCAACCTGCAAGATCGCATTGATATCCACCCGAATCGGCGCGGTCCGCACGGCGCGTGCGCCGTAGCGGCCGGTCCGGCTCCCGTCAATCCGCCCAAAGTGCATGGGGTTGAGATCCTCGACCGCGACCCAGTGGCCCATCGTGCCATACGACCAGAGGCGCCAGGTGCCTTGGTAGTACCACTCCCCGGTGGTGGGTGCCCAGCCCGCCGGAATATCGGGCGAACCAATACCGTGCCCCCAGGTGATTCTCAGTTCCCTGCTCTCTTTGACTTTGGGAGTCGCAGGCTCGTTATGGAGGACCGACGGCCACTCCTGCACACAACCGCTCAAGCTCAGTTCACGAATACCCCAGTACGACGGGCCAGGCCCGACTGCCGGTGGCTCGCCCAGGACGGATTGCTTGCCCTGAGCCCCGTCGAAGCGGTCGAGGCCCGCCGCCGGAGCACACGTCGCCTGCGTCCACGCCTCCGCCCCGGTGGAAACGGCGCGCGGGCCGCGACAGGCTTTTTCATACTCCAGGTTGGTCGGCATGCGCAGTCCCGCCCAAGCCATGAAGCCCTGAATGTCGGGCAGGGAAAGCAAGTTGCAACGCCGGTCCGGCACATCGGCTCGGAACACCCCTGCGGCATTCGTTGTGATGGTATAGCCGTTGAAGTTGTAGAACCTTTCGTTGTAGAAGGGGCGATTTTCCATCGCCAGCAACGCATAGCGCCCGCGGTTGTACTTCAATGACGGTATGGAATTCAGGAAGTCGGCATATTCCCCCTGCGAGATCGAGTACTTCATGCAGTAGTACGCCGTGAAACCATTCGGCCAATCGTCGCTGAGCGGCACGGTCATCGGCCCCGACTCCAGATGGCCGCCCGGTTGCGTCGCTTTCGGCGTGTTGATGATCGTCAGCGCGTGGCCCCACGGGCTCCGTGACGCGAACGGACCTTCGGGAATATAGACCATCGCCAGGGCATGCACGCTCACCTGTGCCGTGCTGTCGGAAATCTGGTCGGCCTCATGCATCCAGCGCAATTGGATGCCCTTGAAGTCGTTCGCGCCAGCGCCCGCGGCCTTGCGGTAGATGAACACCCCGATGCCCCGCTGGCCGTCATCCGTCAGGCCGACATCCAGACTCGCACCGGCTGGAACCCGATGCTCATCCGACTGGACCGCGAGCGTCGCATGCAGCGTGTCTGTCACGCCGGCAGGCCGGAATTTAACGAATACCCAGGCTGCATCCCAGCTTTCGACGGTCATCGGCTTGCCGGTCACGTTCTTCTCCGCCGGCTCCTCCCACTTGGCCCGCCAGGAGTTGTTCCAGGCCAGATCGAACGAGACCGTGCTGAATTCTTTGGTGCCGGCTTCCCATTTGACGTTGGTGACTCTGGGGATGTCGGTCCGCGGCGGCTGGGTGACGGGCTGTGCGGCGGACTTGGCGACGTCGGGTTCGGTCGGCTTCTGAACGGGTTTCCTGATCCGGTTGTCTGCGGACGCAATAAGCCGGCAGTTTCCTGTCACATGGTGCCCACCTGTGTACTTACCCCAATCCGGCCAGTCCGGGGGCACGTCGTCGAACGGCGCAGCAACTCGTTTGACCGACCCGCCCGGCGTGCCTGCGGGCGACGTTCCATCACCATGAGTTCCTCGATACCCGCGGAGCCTCAGATAGATCACGGGCCCGCTCATTTCCGAGATGCCCCAGTAGGAGGCACGTGCCGTCGCCTGATCACTGGTGGGGGTGGAAAAGCATCCTACCCGGGCGGCAAGAGCATCAGCGTAACGCCCCAGCCCTTTAACGAGTCGTTCCGTCGGCAATCCGGCGTCCACCAGTTCGGGCTTAGCGGTAGTATCGTATATGGACGGTGGTCCGGCGGGTGCCGAAGGATCGCGCGCGCCGGCGTCGGCCTTAACGCTTTCCAGCACCGACATCGGACGCAGACCCGCCCACACGGCGTACGCGCGCGTGTCTATCCCGGTGATTCCCGGAAGTCTCCGGAACGGACATCGCGCCGTATACACCGGCCTGTCCGCCGAGGCGGCCGACCCCTTCCTTTTCTTCTCGCCCAGGGTATCCTTTAGCAAAGCGTCGAGGGCGTCCGGTTTCTTGTCATCGGCCTTCGCTGTTTCGCCCGCCACTTCTGGCGCCGCATCCGGTATGTCGGCGGACGAATAGATCGTGAGGCCGGCCTTCTCGATAACGGTGTAGGAGCCCAGGCCAGGGCCGCGATCAATCTTAATTTCCTGAACATCCATTGAAGCGTCGGAGCCGACTTCGCTACCGACAAAGGCGCGGCCGGCGGCGACATCTGGAGGCAGTGAGTTGAGGAAGTCAACATACTGTCCCTGCGTCAGTTCGTACTTCATGCAATAGAAGGCTTCATACCCGGTGGGATAGTCATCGGTCAGCGGCACGTTTCCCCCGATCTGCCCGCCGAACAAGGCGCCATCGCCGCCCCCCCGCTCGGTGAAGGTGTGCGTGCTCCAGAGCTGGCCGGCCACCGGCCCCACGCGGCGGGCACGCGGCCCTGATGCCAGCGGGGCATTCCACTCCGCGTCCACCAGAAACGGAATCATGGTTCCACCCCTCCATCCTCCATCCGTCAGGCGCGAACTGCTCGGTTCAGCGTCCCACTGTAGATACGGGCCCCCGTCCTTGCTGGTGGTCGTCTCGATGACCTTGCGGAGCCCCTCCGGGATTCCATTGAGCCCCACATCGGCAGTATATTGCGTGATGGGCACGTCCGGGCCGTCCGAGAACGGCGAGAGACCCGATTTTGCCGCCACTCCTACTTTGAACGGACTCTCCGGCACATAGACCATGGCGATCGCATGCACGGCGACAGCAGCCTTCGCCGGATCGAACGAAGCTCCGCCTGTCGCGCCGGAGCCGCCAGTCGAAGGCGGATGCATCCAGCGCAGTTTGATCCCTTTCCAGTCGTTGCGCCCGTGGCCTATCGCATCGCGGTAGATGTACAGACCCATACCGCGACTGCCGTCGTCTGAAAGCTTCACCATACTCGTCGCGCCAGCCGGCATCACGTGGTTACCCTCGCCGCTCGCGAGCGTCGCGTGGAGCCAGTGGTTGCGCTCCTGCGCCTCGACGGAATCCTTTTCCGGCAGGTACTTCACAAAAACCCAGGCGGCATCCCAGTTCTCCACTTCCATGTCTTTCCCTGTGGCGCTGGTCGCCGCGGGCTCCGTCCACTTCGCTCGCCAGGAATAGGACCAGGACAGGTCGAACGTCACGTAACTGTATTCCGGCGTGGCGGCCTCCCACTTGACGTTGGTCACGCCGAAGTCGTAGGTCAGCGGGCCGCGGAAGCGTGCGGCTGGATCGTTCTCGGCGCGAACGTTCGGGATTCCGGTGAGCAGCGCCAAACCCGCCGCGAGTCGCACCAACCGGTCTACTGTCTGTTGCTTCATTGTACTCCCCATCCGCTTTCGTGTTCGTTACGGCCCTGGCATCCCAGGATCAGTTCGCGATTAAGGCAGACGATCAAGAGGATTTTCATCGCAATCCGCAATCGCCGTCCGATCTCCAGCCTGCCACGGCGGCGCCTGAGCAGTCCGAACGCGTTTGACAGCGCCAGGCCGGGCGACCGAGCGATAGAAATCGTGTGCCAACCGTTAGCTCAACGTAGGACAAGGCGCATGGAACAGCAAGGGATAATAGGTCAACAGCGCCCTTGCTCTCCGCACCACTGTTCGTTACATTAGCGTGTTCAAAGCAACGTTTGCGTGTCGTTTCAGTGCACGTAGATGTACTTGCTCTGTCTGAAGCGGGCTTCGGGATGGCCTGCAGGACGTCGGGGTGCTTTGATGATGCAGAATGGAGAGCTCACCATGCAGGGATGCTCCCACGCCACGGATCGTGTGCCACGCAACGCTCGTTCTTCGGCTGACGCGAGCCCGTTCCTTGCGGCACGGGGAGGATATCCTTCGCTCCTCGCGACGGTCATTGGCGCGCTGCTGGGCGGAGCGCTGCTGGTGGGTACGGCATCGGCGGCCTACGTCACGATCGAAATGGTGACGCCCGACGACGGGAAAATGATCTCGCTCGATGATCGCCAGGTGATGTGGAAATCGCCGTTCGGCGGCTGGGGGCTCCGCGCGTTGCCGTTCTATGCGACCGTGGGCGACAAGCGCGTTTTTCGGTACCTCTCGGCTGAACGCAGGCTCATGAGCGAGTCGATGGGCGGCGGGACAACGGGCGGCGCTCTCGGGGCGCTCATGGACGATGCGATGGGTAATACGGCCGTTAAGGAACAGGACCTGTTGGAGTTCAAGTTCGAGCGCCCGGCCTCGGTGTCGGTCGATCTGGCCGCGGGTGAGCACACCTTCAGTCCCTTCGGCATCAAGTTTGCGGTGGATGACGACGGAGTCATGACGAGCAGCGATCCGCGAGTCGTGATCGATCCGAAGGGGCGGCGCATGCAGGTCATCTGTCATCCGGTCGTTGTCCGGTTGGTCGCAGGGCCCCGTTCCATGGAAGGCAGGCAGCGCTGGCAGGCGGAAGGCATCGACCTGCTCGGGGGCATCGAGGACGTCTTCGCCGAATACAAGAAGCTGACCTCGGACGCGAAGGTCCCGGCGGACAAGGTGTACCGGAGTGTCATGCTCTATCTGCCTGCTTCCGCGCCAGGCGAGACTTACGATGTCGAGAACGTGGCGTTTACGGTCGACGCCGAAGGGCTGGTCAAGCTGGTAGAGGGCGCGCAAGCCCGTTGCGAGGACGGGAACAGGATCTATGTTGAGACGCGGGACGTGTCGCGCCCGTCCGCGGCTCGGTCTTCCGCCGCCCTTCTGAGCATCAGTTGGTTTGGCGCGTCCGGCGAAGTTCGCATGTCCTGCGGCCAGGAGTCCGTGGCCGCCAACGCGGCTTCCGATGGCAGACGCATCAGGATGAAGGTCGAAGGGGAGAGCGTGGAGGTGGTCGAGGGCGGGGTGTCGGTGATCGCTTCTGAAGGCGCTTCCGTCCTGCCTGTTCCGGCAACCGGCAACGCCAGTGTGACGCTCAACGAATTGACGGTGGCCCTGCCTGCGGCTACGGCGGAGCTACCCCATCGCCTTCTGCTCTGGGATGTCGAAGGGGCGAAATGCTGGGTGGTAGCCTCCGCGCCGCCGGAAGCCCGGCCTGGCGGGCCATGGTCGTGCCGGATCACGGCCGGCACTCGCGAGGCAAAGATTCCGGCCACGCTGAATGTCCAACTTGATCCCGTGTCGGGCGGCGGGGCGGGCAGTACGCTGACGCTGACGGGCGATGCCAACGGGGTGTTCTCGGGCGCGTTGCCGTCCACGCCTGGCTTCTGGCGTCTGCGCGTGGCCGATGAGGGCGGTTTGAAGGGGCAGACGCTTGGACTGGCGCTGATCGCGGACAAGGCCGTGGCCGGTGTCTCGCTCTTCACGGTCAACAACCGTGCGCTGTACCGGCGCGGCGACACGTTCGATCTGCTCTGGCTTGCCAGGCTGAATGCCAAGGTGTCGGGCGCGGTCCAGTGGCCGGTCAGGCTGCGGGGCCTGGGCCTCGATACCGTTGTGGCGCAGCTCGCTGTGTCGGCCGAACGGCAGGCGGCGGGAGCCGAGAGCGGGCGCGTCGTCATGGACACGCGCAACCTGGCGCCGGGTGAGTACACGGTGGCGGTCGTGGCCGACGGCGTGGCCGGCTATCCGTTCAAGTTCCGCGTCTGCCAGCTCGAGCCCTTGAGTGACTTTGCCGTTTATTCGTTCTATCCGGTCGTGAAGATGCACGCGCCCTATCCGGGCTCGCCGGTGAACGCGTACATAAACCACATGCCCGGTGGCCCGGGTTTGGCCCCGTACTTCGCCGACGGCGATGGGGCGATGGACGCGTCGCTGGCCAGCTATGCCGGTTCGCTCTTCGGCCCGGCGCGTGAGTCCTTCGACCGCCCAAGTGTTGATGAGCTGAAGTTCATGGCCCTGGCGGCCATGGGGTTGCATACCGCGCCTCCGTATCCGGTTAACATGGCGGCTGAGGACCAGAATCCGCAGCACTCGTTGCCTGAGAACCTGAGGAACCTGCGCCGTCGGATGGCGCTCTACATGCAGCAGCACGCGGACTTTCCAGGGCTCGACGGGGTCGGGTTCGGCTGGTACGCGACATCGCGCGGGTTCTGGGAATACACGACGAAGATGGATGGGTGGCAGGACCGCCGGAATGCGATGTATGGCGGCCTGGCCTGGGAGCTGGCTCAGAAAGAAATGGCCAAATTCAGCACGAACGGTTGGCCGGAGGCGCAGGTCAAGCAGTTCAAAAAATGGCAGGGCGCGCGCGCGTGGAGCACGACGCTGCCGCGCTCGTTCCATGAATGGCTGGCGGACGCCAGGCAGATAAGACCCGGTCTCACGATGCACAACCATAAGCCGACGAGCTGGCTCGGTGCCGGCGAGCAGTATCCGCCGATGACCTACGACGGGATGTCGCACCGCAGCGCGATCGACTACCACGACTACTGCAGCCCGGCCGGTTGCGAGTGGCGCCCGGGGGCCTTCCTGGGGATGGGCAACCAGGGCAAGCAGAAGCTGATGTCGTCGGTCTTCACGCACTCGTCTCGGTCCGAGCTCGTTCCCATTGTGTTCGGGGGAGCCGGACGTGGACTGGACGGTTTCAACGTGAACTATGACGAAAACCAGATCTGGGCGGAGACGTTGTTCCGGATCTTCGAGCGATACGGCTCATGGTTCAGGGCGCACGACCCGCTTCCGGACGTGGCGCTCTACTGGACCGGCGAACATGCCGTGGCCAGCACGGTTCTGTACGACATGGGCCGGCTGCGCCGGCCGGCCATGCTGGTGTCCCCCGAGGATATCTACGCCGGCGAACTGGCCAGGTACAAGGTCCTGCTGCTTGTCGGAATCCAATCCTTCGAATCCCCGGAAATCCTGGCGACCGTCAAGGCGTTCGCGGCCAAGGGCGGCGCCATCCTGAAGGACGACTCGTGCGCCGCGGACATCCCGGGGCAATCCATCGGCTTTGCCTACACCGGGAAAAATGTGGCCACCTCCTGGGGCCTCGCGGGCGGCGATGGCGAGGGGGAACACGCCGCGCCCTGGTGGAAGTTCACAAGCGCCAATCCCGAGGGCAAAGAGAAACCGCTGATGGCGGCCTTTGCCAAGACGCCGCAACTGCCAGTCACCACGCCGGACACGGATATCCTGATTTCACCCCTGGGCGGCAAGGACTCGATCATCTGCTTCACGTGGAACAAGCGCGAGGTGCCGCTCGCCATCAAGGGCCGCTGGCGCCAGTCGATGGTGATGCCGAAGCTCGGCGAACTGCACGTGGCGAAAGGCTGGTATGTCCACAACCTGCTGACTGGGAAACCAGAGGCCGCCAAGAGCACCGCGAATGGGCAGAGCGTGCCCCTGGATTTCACCGGCTTCGAGGGCAAGATATTCTTGTTGACCCAGCGAGAGCCCAAGTCGATGGCCATCCGCGTGGAGCGGCCGAACCAGGAGACCGCGCGCCTGACCGGCTGGCTGGCCGATAGCGCCGGGAAGCCGCTGGCGGACCCGATGCCATTCGAAGTGACCCTGAAGGGTCCGGACGGCAGCACGCTGTTCCATAAGTTTGCCGCGCTTGGACCAGACGTTGCGCTGGATGTTCCCGTGCCCGGCATGGCGGCGAGCGAGACGCTCGATCTCGTGGCGCGCGACCTCGTGCTCGGCACGACGGCCACCCAAACGATAGCTCCGGCAGCCCCGGCCGTCGTGGTCGCCCGCCCGTCGCAGGATTTCGTCGGCGGAGAGAAGGCGGTCCTGGAGTTCCTCTCGCAACGCAAGGGACCCGTGACGATCCTGCTGGACGATGAACAGCAGTGCTTCCTGCCGGCGGCCGGGAAGATGGCCGCGCTGCTTGAGAAATCCGGCCGCGAAGCGCGAGTGCAAACCTGGGACCTCGCGGACATCCTGCCGATGCATCTGCGCTGGAACCCGCTGCCGCTGGACATTGAGGCGGCCAACAGCCTCACGAACGGGATTGGATGGGCCTGGCGTATCAACCACAGTCCGTTCGCGGCGGAGAAACTGCCCTTCAGTCATCCGGCGTGCGGCTATACCGAAAGCGGCCCGGCCCTGCGTCACGAATCCGACGTCGTCATGTTCGGCACGCCTGACGACAACCGAGCCCTGGCGCAGGTCGAGCCGTATCTGCGGCGCAAGGTCACCGGCAACTACCCGGCTCCGGGTGGATTCTTTGTCCATCACATCTGGTCGCCGTTCCTGGGCGGCTATAACGCCCTCTATGTGGGTTGCCGGGACGTAGCCGGGGCGGAGGCGGCGGTCGAAAGCATCGCCTCGCTCAAGTTGCCCGCGCCGGCGGCGCCGGCGGGTATTGCTGACGCCAAGCCGCTTGTCGCCAACGCCGGCACACCGGCGCCCGTCGAGAACATGGCCGCCCGCCTCGGCGGCACGGAGGTTTGGTCGATGGCCTTCACGCCGAGCGGCAAGCGTCTCTTCGTGGCGACCGCATCCTTTGCCGAGTGGTTTTTCATCCTGGATCCCGCCACCGGGAACGTTGTGGAAAAGCGGCTGCCTCCGGTGGGCGAAGGCTTCCCCAACTGGTGGCGCTATACACGCTGGCTTGAGCCTGTGAACGAGACGTCGCTTCGCATGGGCCTTTGGAACGGCAAGTATCTTTACGATCTGGATAAGGGATTTGTCAGCAGGATGGCGGGGACGCCCGAGCACTATCTGCCCGCGCCCAGAGACGGCGGGGGGCCGAAAGTGAAAGCCTCGACGCGCCTCGACGACCCGGATAGGGATCGCATCTACCTGGGCGGCAACGACAGGATCCACGCGATCGATAAGGCTGGCAACTTGAAGTGGACATACTACGACGCCTTTGCCTCGCCGGATCTGCACTATCCGCGCGGCGTGTTCCCGCGCGCCGTCAGTGGCGACGGCAAGGTCCTGATCGCCGCCGGGTTCGGCGTGCATGACATGCTGTTTGCAACCAGTATGAAGTGTCCGGGGCTGGTGGGTATCGACACCGCAACGGGGAAGCAGCTCTGGACGCTCGACGGCGTGGTGCTGAATGGTGGAAAGGTCATTGCGTTGATGGACCGCTTTGTCGTGATGGACGACGACAGCAACTCGTTCGAGGTCATGGCTGCCACCGGAAAGAAGGTCGCTGGCCTGAAAGGGATGGACGGAACCCCGCAATGGGTTGTGCAGCTTCAGGGCGGCAAAACGATGCTTGTCGTCGATAACAATCGCTTCAGCCGACAGGGCCGGACCTCCCGCGTCTTCATCCGGTCGCTAGCCGGCGGCAGGGACGTGGTTCTGCCGGTGACCGATCGGGTGGTCAGTCTGACGTTCGCGCCCGACAAGCAGTCGTTCGTCATCGGCACCGTGTCCGGCGAGATTGTCCGGTTTTCCCTGGACGGCGCTCCGCAGTGGAAGATCGAGGAGCCCACGGCGTCCGGACGCGTCGTCTTTTCTCCGGACGGCAGGAACCTGGTGCTGGGCGGTGGCGACGGTGTGGTGCGCGGCGTGAACGCCGCGGACGGCAAGGTGCTGTGGCGGCGCGATCTGAATGGCTTCAACGACATCGCCGATGATCGGTTCATCGCTCAAGCGGTCATGCCCGAGGTCCCGCAGGACAAGGCGGAAACCCCGTCGGCGCCGCCGCCGGAGCCATCGTATCTCACCTCGCTCCAGCCTGGTAAGGTGTCGTTCGGGCCAAACCTGGCGTCGCCTGCATCCGTCCTTGCGATGCTGAATCCGGCGAAGCTGGGTGCCTCCAGCCCGGCCAAACCCGGCTATGTAGGGGAGCTGACCAAGCCGCTGGTGCTGAATATCAATGTGGCAAAGGGGCAAACCTACCTGCTTGAACTGTTGAACGGGCTCGTCGATCCGGCCCATCTCGAGAAGGGGGCAAGGCTGGAAGTGGCGGTCACAACGGACCAGCGTGGATGGAAGAATCTCCCCTTCACGGCAGAGTTCCGGATCGGCACGGACCTGACTCGCAGGCGGATGGCGTTCCGCGCCGACGGCGCGGGCGTGGTGACACTCACACTCCGTGCGACGAGGAGCGTTACGACCGGCAAGGGCAAGGAAGCCAGGACGAGCAAGGAAGACGCCGGCGTGCCGGTCTTGCTCGGCGATATGGTTGTGTCTGCCATGCGCTTCCCTGGCCGCAGCCTGCTGTTTGACGGCGGCCCCGGGACCGACTCGCAACCTGCGGCCTTGCCGGATTGCACCGGCTATCCCCACCAGGACGGCACCAACAAGGAAAAGATCCCCTTCAAGGCGCGCACTGCCGCATTGCAGATGGTCAACGGGATCCTTGCCAATCCTAACCCGCGTTGGGCCGGCGGCGTGGATAATGCCGAGATCGTCGTGAAGTTGGATCGCCCGCGCAAGCTGTCCTGCATCGCCATCTTTGAAGCCGGTGTCCCTTCCACCCGGTACAGCATTGATGTGTCCGGAAAAACCAAGGCCGGCCAGCCGGCGTCAGCGCGGATCGCCACGGTGTTCGACAATACGCAGTTCGTCAACCTCTTCCCGTGTCCCGACTTTGAAGTCTCCCATATCCGCTATGTCTGGGCCGGTCGGTTCGACGGCACGTTCAAGGGCCTTGGCAACGCCGCCGCGTGCATCGCCCAGTTTGAGGTGTATGCCGCCGTGGCGGAGATCGAGGTCGAGGAGATCATGAACATCGGCGCGGACGACATGGATGGGGGACTGGGCCTGTGATGCCTGAAATTGAAGGACGGATCCAGCTTGGCGTGCGAATGGTTGTCGTGAGTTGCGGGTTGATGATGACCGGCCTGGCTGCGTCCGATGGTCTGCGGATCACCCATGTGCGGGTCGGCCCCAACGATGGTGAAACCGCGAAGGTGACGTTCAATCTTGCCTGGTCCAATTCCTGGCGTCATGCCAGTTTCCACGATGCGGCCTGGGTGTTCTTCAAGACACGGGCGGGCTCATCCGAGTGGCGGCACGCAGCGCTGTCGGCAGGCAGGATTCTGAATCCTGAAGGCTACGCCGCAGGCAATGGCACGGCTCTCGAATTCGTGGTTCCGGAGGACGGTGTGGGCATGTTTGTGCGCCGCGCCGGCAACGGTATCGGGGATGTGAGTGCGCAGGGCGTGACAGCCGTCATCTCTCATAAGGCGGAAGCCGGCGCCCCTGAAATCCGCGCCTTTGGTGTGGAGATGGTGTATTTGCCCGAGGGGCCGTTTTTCGTAGGCCTGGGCGCGGAAGAACCGTATCCGTCCGGCGGCTACGGTTTTGGCGGCATGGAGCAGAACTGGCTATACCGGTACGCGCGCAGTGACGGTCGGGATTTCCTTTCCACGTTCAACTACTCACGCGTCGGGTATGTGGACGCGTGGGTCATGACGTCCCCGGATGAAAGGATTCCTGCCTACCAGGTGAAGGACGCCGGTCCGATCCCGACCGGGCGCGAGCAGGGCAGTCTCTGGGCCGTGGCCATCAAGCCGGAGGACAAGAGCGAGGTTCCTGCAGCATTTCCCAACGGATACGCGGCCTTCTACAGCATGAAGTTTCCGTGGATCACGCAGGGCCAGTATGCTGATTTCCTGAATACGCTGCCGCCCGCACAGGCCAAACCGCGTTACTGGCTCGAGGGGCACGGCGTGGCCGCCAGCGGGGGCGGGAGCGCAGTCAGGCGGCAGGGCCAGGCACCGGACTACACCTACGCCGCCACGGACCCGGACGCGCGGTGTCCCTGGGTCTCCTGGAAGGATGCCGTGGTCTATGCGGCTTGGTCCGGGTTGCGCCCCATGACGGAGTTGGAGTTCGAAAAGGTCGTGCGCGGGCCCGAGTTCGCGGTGCCGAATGACGCGAGCCCTTCGTACTGGGGGGTCAACGGCGTGCAGGCACTCCGGGTTTTCGAGCGAACGATATCCATAGGCGACGCCGTGGGCCGCGCGTTCAAAGGTTCGCACGGTCGCGGCACGCTGGAGCCGCCGGCGGACTGGCCAGTCACCCACCTCGAAGGGGTGATCCTGCGGGGCGACGCGCTTCCCGAGACCTGGCGGCCGGACGGGTTCGTGCCGACCCACTTGTTGATCGCGGGCCGGACCTTCCCGCTCTATGCGGATGCGGATCAATCCAACGAGCGGTATCCCGGTTGGCGTGGAGCGCGCTCAGCCCCCGCACCCGCGGGGACCGCGATACCGGGTCAGATGGCGGCCGACACCGCCATGTTGCCGTTCAAGCGCCCGGAAGCGCAGACCTACAAGCTTGCCCGCATGCAACAGCGCATGAATCCGGACGGCGCTTTGGGTGAATGGCAGCAGCCGACACTGACCCTGGCCGAGCCCATGTGGATACAGCCGAGCCACATGCGGTTTCCTTCGCGCGACAACACCAACGCATGGCGCGGCGCCGGGGATGCCAGCGCCAAAGTCTATCTGGGATGGGACGGCGAAGCGCTGTGCGTGGCGGCCGAGGTGACTGATGACGTGGCCTCCAACACGAACGACGTGGATAGTCTCTGGGACGGCGATGCCATGAATTTCGGGGTGATTGACGCGGATGCCAATCATACCGATCTCTGGCTGGCGTTGACCGGGGCCGGCGTTGTTATGAGTCCGCTGGCGGACCCAACCGAGAAGCTCGCGACGATCGCGAAGTACGCTGTTGTGCGGGACGAGGCAACCAAGGTCACGCGCTACGAAATGCGCCTGCCGTTGACAGGGCTCAAGCTGACGATCGGCCGGGAATGCTGTTTCTATTTCCGATTTTTCGACAACGACGGCAGCGGTGCCCACTACCGTTTCGACTTGGCGCCGCTGGTCACCGACCCGTTCAAGGCGAGTCTGTACTCGAAGTTTGTGTTGGGGGAGTAGGGATGCCTTAGCGCTTTGATCCCGCGTTACTGCCAAGAAAAACGAGAAATGTGAGGCAACGGTCTTGGGCCGTGCAACTGAGAAGTCAGAGGTCAGTCTAACTCGCGCGCCTCTTGCTGACCTCTGGTTTGCGGGCGCAGCCCGCATTAGGGAAGAAGGATGACTGGAATGAAGAAGAGCATGGAGACTCTCGGCAGGATTGCGGGCGTGGCGATGGGGGCAGCGTTCCTGACGGCGGCCGGCACGGCGCTCGGGCAGATTCAGGACGCCAGCGTGATCGAGTTTGTCAACGATCCCGCCAGCCGTGACGTGGTCTGCTCGAATGTCCGGGTCGCGCCGCGCGACGACAAGACCGCAACGATCACGGTGGATCTCGCCTGGAGCCCGTCCTGGCGGAACTCCGAGAACCACGATGCGGCCTGGATATTCTTCAAGGTCCGCGCGGCGGGCGCCATGGAATGGCAGCACGTCCGGCTGGCGGCGGACCGGGTGCTGAATCCCTCCGGCTATGGCGCCGGACAGAGCAACAGGAAGATGGACATTCTGGTGCCGGCAGGCGCGGACGGATTCACGGGCATGTTCATCCGGCGAGCCACCCAGGGGTCCAAGTGTTCGGTCGAGATGAAGGGTGTGACGGCGGTTTGGGACCTGGCGGGCACGCCGGGCATAACAAGGGACACGAAGGTTCAGGTCGGCGCCTTCGGGCTCATCATGGTGTATGTTCCGGATGGGCCGTTCTGCCTGGGCTCAGGCGGAACCGAGTCGTTCGGGTTCTACCGGTACACCGACGGCAAGCAGGATACCATGCCGTACAAAGTGACCAATTCCGCCGCGATTCCGACCGGGAAGCAGGATGGGCGGCTCTGGGCGCGCGGGGCGGAACCGAGGGACGGCGGCGATATCCCGGCCACGTTCCCGAACGGCTATGCGGCCTTCTATTGCGCGTATAACCCGCTCTCGGGCAGTCAGTATTCCCATTTCCTCAGCTTGCTGCCGCCGGAGGTGTCCGATGCGCGCTACCATCAGACGCCCGAGACGCCCGCGCCGGGTACTAAGACGGGCCACTACATGCCTTGGACGGGGGAAATCTTCAGGACCGGGACAACGTCGAATTATACCTATCGCTTTGTGCACGTTCGGCCGGATGGGCGTATGAAGCACACCGGGATACGCTGGCTTTCCTGGGCCGATGCCGCGGCCTACATGGCCTGGGCGGGGCTGCGTCCGATGACGGAACTGGAATACGAGAAGGCCATGCGGGGCCCGCGCCGGCCGGTTCAGGACGAGGTGCATAACTCGTACTACGAAATCCCCACGCGCGGTGTTGGCCAGTCGGGGCGTCCGCGCGAGCGCACGGTCTCGGCGGCGACGATCGAGGGGTGGTCGCCGGACAAGTTTCTGGCCACGCATGGTCTCGGGAACGTGACGTTGCCCGCGGACTGGCCGCAGGCGGATGCGGTCGGCATCGGATTCCGGGGCGGCTACTTCAACGGCTATGACGGGGATTCTCTGGGCGGAATGGAGTTTTCGCGCACTTCGAATCGCAAGGCCGCGGCTTTCGTGGACCCGGAACGCCGCGGCGGTTACGGGATTCGCGCGGTCCGCACGGCGCCGGCCGAGGCGGCGCAGTATTCGGCGGGAGAGTGAGGGCAGGGGCGGATGGAGCATCGATGAGACTCTGCAATCGCCCCAATTGATTTGAACACTGATTCATCCGGAGACAACGAATGAGACGCTATAGACTTGGGTTGTTGTTCACACTGTTCACGTTCGGGGCGGCGCTGGTTCTGCCGGCTCAGGAGCCAGCGGCGGTGCCGCCATCCTATGGCGCGGCCAGCAAAGTGGATGAGCCCATCCTGCTGGTGCCGTTTCTCGGCAAGCCCCCCACGATCGACGGGGTCATGGCGCCGGGCGAATGGGACGATGCCTCGGCCCTTTCCGGCTTCTGGTATGACTGGGGATTCGGCAATTTCAAGTTCATGGCCCCGAAGCAGACGCAGTTGCAGATCTACATGGGATACGACAAGGAGAATCTCTACGTTCTGCACCGATCGCCCATCTACCCGGTTGACTCCTGGTTGAAATCGCGCGGGCGCTTTCCCGATACGCTCATGCACCCGCTCTACGGGAGCCTGTTCGACGATCACAGCGAACTGGAAATCCGTCCTGTAGAGGATCTGGCCCGCGGATTCGAGCTGGGCCTTCTGCGGTGGGACGTCAATCCGATCGGCACGGTATGCGACTGGTACTGGAGCCACGGCGGCAGCGACTTCGCGTTCAACCCGGGCGCCAAGATCCGTTCGGTGGCGGACGGGAATTACTGGATCATCGAGTACAGCATTCCCCTCACGGCGTTTCGCTTCGGCAAGTATGGCGGGACGGCGGAGGATGGACGGCCCATCGTCCAGATTCCGCCCAGCGACGGCACGGTGTACCGGGTGTGGTTCTCGCGCGGCATCGGGGGCAATGGGGCCTTGTTCAACGCCTGTGATGCGCACGGATGGAATGTTACAAAGATGAAGCTGGTGTTTGACTCGAAGGCGCCTGTCTTCCAGGTCAACGAGATGGGGCCAATCATGGACGGCATTCTGGACGCGCAGTTTACCGTGAAGAACCACAACACGCGGTCGGAAACCGTGCGGCTCGGGTTCCACATGGAGAGCGGCAACGGTCCCATGTATTCAACCTACGAGTCGGCCGAGACACCTGGGGGCCTGATTGAGCTGCGGCCCGGCGAGACGCGGAAAATCAATTTGCGCAAGCAACTGCCCACCATGACCACGGGCGGCAATGTGCTCTGGTTTGACGTGCGCAGCGCGGGGCAGCCCGCCAAGACGATGTACCTTACGCGGCTGGTCGATTTCCACACGATGGATGCGGGCGGGCCCGATGGCTGCACGTTCCGGGAGGCACGCATCGACGCCATCGAGAAGCTGCGTCCGCCGCGCAATCCGGATTTCGATCTGCGCGTGGAGGTCGATCCCTACACCAAGCGACTGTCTGCCGTGATAGACCGAGGCATTTTGGGCGTCAAGGACGAGGTGAAGACGGCCGTGGAGGCGCAATTGACCGTCAAGCTTGTCGAGTCCGGTGAGCAGGCCGACGTCCACACATTCTCCGCGCCGTTGATCGGCAACTTCGCCACCTTCCTGTGCGACGCCACCAACATCGTGCCCGGCAATGTGTACCAGGTCAGGGTCCTGCTTTTCGACGAAAACATGAAGATCGTGGCAGAGCAGACAAAGACCAAACCGTTCATCCACCTCGCGTCCGCCAGCACGCCGGACACGGTCATCAAGGGCGAGAAGATCCAACTTCGGCCCTGGATGAAGGAGAAGACGGTTCATGACCAGCCGTCGCGGGTCCTGGTCAGCGAAGTGCCGCGCGGGACGCGGCGCGAGTCGTATCAGAAGGCACCGTGGATGGAGAACACGATCGGCCTCTCCGACACCGTGTGGGAGCCGTTCACGCCGATCACGGGGGACGACAAGGGATTCAGCACGCTCAAGCACCGCTTCACGGTGGATGCCTCGGGGCTGCCGGCGCAGATCGACATCCGGCCTGACGCGCGCGAGCTGCCGCTCGAACTGCGCGGGCCGGACGCGAACGTGCCGGCGGAAACGCTTCTGGGCATCGGCCGCGGTCCGCAATTGCGCGCGCCGATGCGACTGGAGGCAGTGATCGGCGGCAAGCGTGTGCCCGCGAAAGTGGTAACGCCGGCCAGGGCCGTCCGGACCTGGAAGAGCGAGATCGAGTACGCCTCCACGCTGCAGGTCGGCCCGATCCAGACCGAGTTACTGATACGCTACGACTGCGATGGATCGATGCACGCCACGATTCACTATGGAGCTGACACACCGGCGAAAATCGACCGGTTCGAACTGGTGACGGATATTGCCGGAACAGTGGACCTGGCGATCTCCCAGACCATTACGGGTGGCGGCGACCAGGTGGCGGCCGACCGCTGGGAGTGCAGTCTGCCCAAAACGCCGGGCGTGGTGTGGGACAGCACGATGACGACGCTGGAACTGTTCTACAGCAAGTTCATCCCCTGGATGTGGTTCGGCAGCGCCGATCGCGGCTGGTCCTACTACAGCAATAACGACGAGGGCTGGATTCTTGACCGGGAAGGTTC
>VGWI01000032.1 GCA_016873655.1 Lentisphaerota bacterium | reverse complement strand
CGCGGTGTCGTCGTCGGTCCACGGCTGACCGAGCGGATCGTAGCCAGTGACAGAGGCGATGTTCGTAAGGTCGGCGCTGATCGCGGTGGAGACCGTGACAGTCGCCGCCTGCCCGACCGCGAGGTCGCCCAGGTTCGTCGAGATGCTCAGTGCCGTGTCGGTCACCACGACGTTGGTCAGTGTCACATCGCCCGCGTTCACCGCAACGATGGTGTACATCACCGGCGTGCCGTTGGTGCCGGTAACGAGCTCAACGCCGTTCACCACCTTCGCCAGTGTGATGGCTGGGGAGATAACGTCGACAAAAGCATCATCGGAATCGGAGACGTTCGGCAGGCTTGGCAGGTCGTTGCCGGCGGCATCGGTGGGGTTTGCGATGACAACAGCGATATTGGTTATATCGGCCGAAACGTTCAGGTTGGTTGCATACAAGTAGTTCGTTGAGCCGGGCGGAACCGGGCCCGGAATCGAGCCCACAACAGCAAGCACGTTGTCGGTCACAACGATGGAACTGAGGTATGTGTCGCCTGAATTGATGACCGCATAAGCGTACACAACATCCGCACCTGCTGGCACAACTTCGGTATCTCCGTCACCAGCATCACCGGCCGTCTTGACAACCACCACCGCCGGGTAAGCGGCGAAGAACCCGGCGTCCAGGGTGAGAATTGACGGGCCGACCACGAAGCCGAACGTCGGGGTTCTGCCGGAAACAGGGGCGGCATCACTGTCTGTGGAGTCGTCGCCCTGGTCCTGTCCCGTGAACACGTAGCCGGGAGGAGCCGTGAAGACCACGTAATATGAGCCCGTGCCCACGCCCGTGAACAAGTAGGCGCCGTCCACGTTCGATGTAACGACCCCAATCAGGTTTGACTGGCTGGTATACAGTGAGACGACGACGTTCGACATGCCAGGTTCCCCGAAGTCCTGCGTTCCGTCCTTGTCGAGATCCTGCCAGACGAAGTCGCCGATATTGATGCCCGGAGCGTCGAGGAAATCGTTGCCGGTGCTGGTTTCCCCGGGAGCAACGGTCACTCCGATCTGGTTGTCGTTAGGCGAGTCGGTATCAGCGGTGCTGACGAAGCCTATCCCGTCGGTCTCCCGCAACACGTAACTGCCGGCGGCTACGTTGATGAAAGAATAGTTGCCGCTCGCATCGGTTGAAGTGCTCTGCACAACCGACTCTCCGACATCGTAGACTCCGTTCGAGTTGACGTCCTGGATCAAGCTGACGAACACGCCCATTCGGCCGGCTTCAGCATCGCCGAGATCGCCGTCGGCATCGGCATCAAGGCGCACCTGCCCGCTGATCGCCGCATAGGCCGGAGGCACATCGTCTATAAAGTCGTTGCCCGTGTAGTCCGTCAGCACGACAATCGCCACGCGGACACGGTTGTCGTTGGCGCCGTCGGTATCGCTCGTGCTTGCGTATCCGGCCGGATCGGTCTCTATGACGACATAGTTGCCGCCGGCGAGGTTCACGAACTGGTAGGCGCCCGCGGGGCCGGTCGTCGCGATGTCAACAAGGACCCCGTCGGCGGGGTTGCCGTCCCCGTTCGGATCGGTGTAGAGCCGGACCGTCACTCCGCCGATGCCCGTGTCGTCGCCCGTTCCCGGCGTGCCCTGCCCGTCATACACCGTGCCGCTGATCGTCGCGGCAATGGTGACGACCGACGCCGTCACATTTGTCGGCGGCAGCGGGTCGCCGTACTGGTCCAGGGCATATTGCACAGAAGCCACATTCAGCGCGGGATTGTTGCCTCCGAGAACAAGCATGGTGATGTCGTTGGTGAGCGCCCGGCCCGGCAGGAGCGGCGCACCGGCCACGAGATTGGTCCACAGCAGACTGCCCGCGCCGACGCCGTCGGCCGGCGGTACGGCGGACACGTACTGGAAGGTACCGGCGCTGAAGGTGTCCTCCAGCGGAAGTTCGACGACTGCCGTATCGCCGGCGTTCGACACAACCACGCGCCATGTAACGTTGCTGCCTTTGTCCACTGGCCCGGAAGACGGATCCAGAAGCGTCTTCGAGAGCCCGAGGCGCGGCCGCGTGAGAGCGACCGTGTCACTGGCCGTATCATCAACCCCGCCGCCCGCATCGGCGGTCACGCTGTTCGTGGCCGGCGCAGCGGAAGCCACTGCCGTGAACGTCACATCTATGACCACTGAGTCGCCCTGATCGAGCGGACCCACATTGTTCCAGACGAGGGTGCCGCCGCCCGACGAATCGGGTGTGGTCGTGGCGCCGGAAAAACTCAGCGACGCCGGGTAGGTGTCCGTGAGCTGCACATTGGGCAAAGCGGCGCTGCCCGTGTTGGTCACGCGCAGGCGGAAACGGACCGTGTCGCCCACGAGCGCCTGGCCGTCGGCCGGATCGGTGAGCGTTTTGGTGACCTGAACGTCCGGCACGGCATTGGGCACGCTGGCGTCGTCCGACGAGGTATCCGTCGGGTCATTCGGGTCAACATACACCACATTGAGTTGAGCGCCAGGCAGCGCATGGAGTTCGCCGTCGTTGTCCGTGCCCGGATCCGTGCTGCTCGCGGGAATGCAGGCAGTGAAGACACCCGTGTTCGTGCCGGTCTCCGTCAGTATCAGTATCTCGGAATCCCCGCTGTCGCTCGTGATGGTTACCTGCACGGTCTCGGCCGTCGCAGGATCAAGGTTCTGGTCAACGTCCACCACGCGCACGCAAACGTTGGAGTCCGGTTGGTACAGATTCGTGTGAACGCCGTTGTTGCCGTGGGTGAACTCGGTGGTGCTCGGCGTGCCCAGGTCCTGGAAACTCAGGTTCACGGAAGTCGAAGCCGTATCCGTTATGCCCTCCGTGCCCTCGTTGGCGACAATGATGATCGTGTAGTCGCCTTCTTCGCTGCCGGTGGCCCAGGTGTACTCGTAGGTCTTGGAGCAGGCGTTGCTTGCCACCAAGTAGGCGTCGCCCAGGTTGAGAAATAGGTCGCCGGACGCGCCCGGGCCATCAATCGTCAGGTCCACGGAGGTGATGTCATAAGCGCCGAACGGATCACTTACGGTCGTGCGCACGTAGAGCACATCGCCGTTGGCGGCGGCCGCAACCTGGCTGCCGCCGGGATACGGGGCGTCATAGACGCCGATGGCCGTGATGTCGATGACCGTCGTAGCCGGCAGCGAAACGCGCGATGGGGAGTTGCTGCTGTCGTACTGAATGCGGAAACCAACCGTGCTTTCGGCGTTCGAGACCACCAGCGAAATCGCCTGGCCGGCCGGGATGTTGGTCGCCGCGGGCACAGTCGCCGACCAGGTCAGCGTCGTCACACCACCCGCCGTGGAATAGACCGCCGAGGTATCTGTGAAGAACACGTTCGCGCCATACTTCAAGATCGCGGTGACATTGGCCGGATTGGGCATCGTGCCACTGGTGACGGCGATGTGGTTGGTGATCGTGATCACCCCGCCGACGGGCAGCGACAAGTCGGAACAGAGAGCCGGCGTCTGCGTGAACGTGGCGACCGCGTCGCCTCCCGTTGTCGTTCCACCGGCGACCTGCACGTTGTCTATCGTCATGAGCCGTTGCCCGCCGCCGAGTTGCCCCGTCATCACCCACCGGATCTGGGTGTCACTGTCGATGTAGGCATTGATCGAGATGTTCGTGGTCCCGGAGCCGGACGACGCACTCCAGAACGCCGATGACCAGGTGGTTCCACCGTTCGTTGAAACCTGAAGGATCACCGGATTATCGAAGGTTGCCGCAAAATTGTACGTAAAGGCGACGGACGCGGACGTGTAGCCGGCAAGGTCCACTTCCCGCTTGAGTCCGTAGCCATTGTACGAAGTGGAGTTGGCGGTTGTGGTCTTGCCCAGGCGCAGGGCCTGGGAAACAATTCGCACCACGCCCGCAGCCGCACCGTCATTCTCGACCTGCTCCGTCCAGTTGCCAGTCCACCCACTTCCGCCTGTGTAGTCGCCGGATGCAAAAGCGTCCGAAGCCACCACGGTGTTTGTCGTGCTTGCCGCGCTGAGCACGGTGCTGATCGACGTGGTCGAGTCGCCCGCAGCCACCGGGTCGATACGGTCCATGTTACCGCTGGTATCGCCGTCAGTTCCATCCGTGGTCAGGTAGAGAATCTTGCTCTCACTCGGCACGGCCAGCGTGGCGTACGCCGAGCAGGTGTCGCCGTAAACCGGGTCCATGTACAACACCTCGATTGTATCGCCGGCGCCCACGTTCAACGTTCCGTCCAAGGCGGCGAGGCCGATGGACCCTGATGTCGGCAGCGGGAACAGCGTGAAGAATTCGCCGTTGTCCAGACCAGTCTCCGTAAGGAGGATCGTCTCGTAGTCTCCGCTGTCGTCATTCTCTACGGTCAATGTGACGCTGTCGTAGGCTCCCGTGTTCAGATTCGCGTCGGCATCGCTGAGGTACAGGTATATATCGTCGCCGACGTTGTAGAAGCCGACCGGGGTGGCGCCGCTGTCGGTGAAGGCGACATTGCACGGATCGGCGCCGGCGGGCGGGGGTACAGACACCACGTTGGTCACCGACACCGGCGACCCGCCGATGCTGGCTGAGTTGGCGATGGTGCCGGCGCCGAGAATTTCGGCCCGGTACGTAATGGTCACGCTGCCACCGCGCGGGATAAACGGAATGACGTACCCCGGCGAGTCCACGGGAAATGGCGTGCCCACGAGGTCGTCGGGAATCGGCACGCCGTCAATGGCGGTGCTGTTGGTCTGGTAGTCAAGCGTGACGGGCGGCGCGTCAATCACTATCACGTTGCCGAGCACGACCACGCTGTTGTTGTCGAGCACGATCTGGTACTCGAGAACGTCGCCCACGCTCAGTCCGGCAGGCGTATTGTCCGTGTAGATCCGCGCAGCCTTGCGGATCACCGGTTCCGGAAACGGGAGCACGGTTGTGCCCAGGTCGAGGAAAGGGTTGCCGGCGCCAGCCACGGCCGGATCCTGGCCCCACGCTGCCGTGATCAGCGTGCCGTCGAGCGTGTAGATGCGCATGGCGGTCTGGTCGCCGTCCGGATCGTAAATGGTGCGCGACTCCAGCGCGGCAAGACTGATGGCAACGTCGTAACCGTCGCCGTTCGAGTCGGTCAGCGGACCGGCGCGGTCGCCGTCATAGTCAACGTAGAGCGTGGTGTTCCTGACCGCCGTCACCCACACCGGGCTTCCGTTCTGCGTGAGATCGCTGCTGCCCGGGCCCCACCCCACGATGCCGATAGTGGTGAGGTTGCCTTCCGGAACAAGCGAGAAGCCCCAGTCGTGCACGTTGTTGGCGCTGGGGTTTGCGCCGACGGTCTCGATGGCGAAGAAGGGCGCGCCGTTCGTGGTGCGGAAGGAGGCGCCGGAATTCTTGGGCACCTGGTACTGGTAGGTGCTGTCGGCGCCCACGCTGAAAGTCGTCGATCCGCCTTGGTAGGCGACGGCGATGTTGATGGCGTTGGTGTCGGGGTTGTAGACAAACACATAGGCCTGGTCGCCGTCGTTCGCCGTGCCGACCGGCGTGTAGTAGGCGTCGCTCCACTGGGATACTGGATACAGTGTGTACCAGCGCGACTCGTAGTTGGCGCCTATATCGCCGGTGATGATGTGGGCCTGGACGGGTTTGGAAGACAGGACGCGCGCGCCGCTCAGAATACCGGTGGGCACGTGATAGACTTCTCCGCGAGCCAGTGTGGCTGCAATCTCGTAAGTGCCGTTCCCGTCGGCATCAATCTGGACGGCCGTGCCGTTCTCCGCCGCCTGTACATAGAGGGCAACCACCTCAAACATCGAAGCGGCGCTCACGTTCTGTCCCACCGGCACGATGAACTCCGTTCCGTAGTCGAGCGTCGAGGCAACCTCGACCGCGCCGGCAAGCACGCTTCCGGGGCTCGTGGCCCACGCCGCGCGCGATACCACTACGGCTTTTGTGGCGCCAAGCCGGTCGCGGCCGTCATAGAGAACCGCCGATGGGTTGCGGGGAAGCGACACGAGATTGCGCAGGCTCAACACCGTCCCGCCCGGCAATCCAACGGGGTCGTTGACGAATCCAGGCGCGATACCGTTGGCGTCGTTGCCGTCGCCCCAGACCCGGGTGCTGGTCTGGACCGGGCTATCAATGTCCACCTCATATCCGTCTTCCCAGTGGTCATACGTGATCTGGGTACCATCGGCATTGACGACAACGGACACCACGGAGTCGAACTGTGCGCCCGTGCTGGCGTAAAGCAGTTGCAGCGTGGTTCGCACCTGCTGCTCCGGCAACGGAATGTAGAACTGCTGAACAACCGTCTGAGCAGAAACAACTGACGCAATGAAGATAAGAGCCGGGACCAGCGCGAGAATTGCCCGTCGTGCCGGCACCAATGTCGACGCCATTAACGAAAAAAGCACCGTTGTGACACGGCGCTTGACTTTGTGCGCGGCAGCACCGCGACTCTCGGCAGATCGTCGTCAGGGCGAAAGGATGTCAAACCGAGACGACCATCCGGAATGATTTACTGAGACCCAAAAACCTGATTGGATTCCTGTCGGCGGCTCCGTCGGCGATCAACCATCGATGACAAAAGTCTGCACTCCGTTCATGCTGCGATGTGACCTGACCCCGTTCCCGGACGCCGCGGCCATAGCCTCCTCCGGTTCAACCTGTTTCTTCGCCAGAATGTGAGCGACCGGTTCATGCGCGACACCATTCGCGACCGCCAGCCGTCTGCCGCTGGCCATCTCACCCAACTGGCCCTCAACAAGCTTCAATTCCTGCTTCAGAGTCCAAACCCAACCGGAGAAGATCGCCGCAATGCTCATCGCAAGTAGTGTAGTCGTCATGTCCGTTCCCTCCAGCGCCTCAATTTCCATGACGAGGCACATGGCTACCCAGCAACCAGCACGCCGCGTTCCTGCCAGTAAGTGATTGACCGTCACGTATTTTTACACATGGAGTGAACGCCGCTCTTGAATGACAGCATAACGCATTCGCCATAAGCGTGTTATACGCTGCACTCTGTCGTCTTGGCGCGGAGGACGCTGCGGTAAATCAAGTGCTGCAACGCTCCCCGGCATACCGAAACAACCGCATCGCCTTCGCAATAGTGAGAATCACTATCGATTCCGTGGCCGTTTTGGGAACGGAAAGTGCTACGCGGCGCCCGGATTGTGCACAGTTGTGTGCTGGCCCTGTTCAGGCTCGTGCAGGAGGTGCGTGGGATGCCGGCAGCGGGAGGGAGGGCTACTGGGCCTCTGTCGGTCTCACCCGGACTCTGTAGTAGCGGGCGGCGGCGGAGTCCACTGCGTCAGTGCACCCTATTACGCCTGTGAAGCCGGGCATGTTTGTGATGCTGACGAGCCTGTTCCAATCACCCGTGAGGGAAGGTTTCCATTCTACCTCGTAGATCCGGTTGGATGTGGCGTTCCACTCAAGGACAACCGCGTCGTTTGCGCGGCTGGCGCTCAGCTCGAACACGCTGGATGCGTTTGCCGCATCCGTTCCGGCCGCCTCTTCACCGGCGGTGTTGAGGCCGTCGCCGTCGAAATCGGACATGGAATCCAGCACTATCACCTGCGCCGACGCGGCGGCGCCGATACCCCCGGCACGGTCCTGCCCCCAGACGTAGACGGTGTTCGTGCTGTCGACCGCAAGGAGTACCTCCGCCGAGTTCCCCGTTGTCCACGCTCCGTTTGTTGTACCGCCTCTGTCGGCGTCGGCCACGTAGTACCCCAGAATGCCCGACAGCGTATCCGTGAAGCCGTGCCAAGTTCCGGTCGCCGAACCGACCACGTAAGCACCATAGCGGCTGAAGTTAAACCCTATCTCCGCGCCTGACGGATCGGGCGGCAAGGTGTCGGTCATGAACGGGCCCGACTCGAACCAGCCGCTCCTGTTTCCGGCCGCGTCTGCCGTGCGCAGCGCAAGCCAGCCGTTCGTGCCGCACGGCAGCGGGCCTGTCGAAACGGACGCGGCGGCAACGCGGCCTGCTGCAATCGCGGATGCGCCGGTTCGCAGAACGTAATCGTACCACGCGACGCCGGTTCCGGCGCCGTCGTAAGGCGCCTCCCACGCGGCGTTGACGACGACCTGCGTTGACCACGTTCCAGCGGCCGGCTGCAGGGAAGTCAGGCCGCCTATCGGCGAAGGCGGCTCGTTGTCCACCATGAACACGCCGCTTGTAACGGCGGCGCCGGCGAAGAGTTCGTCCCTGGCCGCAAAGCGCAGGCGTTCGGCAGTTGAGAGAACGATCGCCCCGGGTTCCGACCGGCTTTCCCATACCATCGTTACAAGGTTGGTTGCGGGTTTGCCCGCGTTCTTCGTCGCAATGCCGGCGACAACCCAGCTCGGCGCGTTGGACACCACCGGCGCTCCCGCCGAACCGACGACGCTTCTGAGCAGGGCATTCGTCCATGTTCCCGCGGTCCCGGCATGCTCAACCGTCAGGCGCGCTGTATCGCCGTCAAAATCCCACACCCGCACCGTTGCGGTAACCAGGCCCTCGCCGTTGGTTGAGGATTGTGCGGCGGAAACGACGGATACACGGGGCGGCGACCGCACGAGCATGGATGCCGGCACCGCGATGGCGGGCGAGAGCGGGGCATTGCCGGTGAACCGCACTTCCCGCCCCCGGTTTCCGGTAAGCATGTTGGTTGCGCAGAAGCGGAACTGCACCTCCGCCCTGCCGCCGGGCGGGACGACGCCGTTTGTCGGAGAAACTGCGAGCCAGTATGGCGGGTTTGTGGCGGACGTTACGGCTACGTCATCTATGTACCAGCCCTCATACCTTGAATTGTTGTCGCTTGCGAACGTGAAGCGCACAACGACGTTGCTGTCGGCGTAGGCCGAAAGGTCGAACTCCGCCTGCTGCCAGCCGCCGGTGCCGGCATACAGGCGCGAGCCCGGCGGGAACTGTGTCGCGTACCACGAATGAACCAGATACGGATAGCCGTTCGTTGGCGCGATTTGTTTGAAAGTTGCGCCGTCGGTCGAAATCTCGACTATGCCGCCGTCATACGCCTTGGCGGGATCTTCCGGGTCCAGCTCGCTGTCTATCCAGTGTTTGAACCTGAGACGCGGAGCGCGAAGAAGGCTGATCCACGGAGTGACAAGCGAAGCCCTGGCCGCGTTCGGATAGCGCCACGCCCCTTCGATCTGCGCCGCGAAACACCACGAGTTCGTGGGACTGAAGTGGCGCCGGCTTTCCACATGCCACACATCCTGAGTGCCGCCGTGTGTCCACGCTTCCGGACCGCGCTCAACGTCATCAGCGAACCCGCGCGACAGATCCTCTTTCCATTCATAGGCGCCGTGGCCGAAGTTCGTGAAGACCGCGGTGTGCACGGCGAACCCGCCGGGTTGAAGCACGACGCCGTTCACTCCGCCGGCGTCAACGGCCGGAAGCGCGTAGGCCACGTTGAACGACGCGATGTCGCCGGCCGAAACCTGTCCGCTTGGGTCACGGGCGAATACGAAGCAACTGAAATGGTCTCCATTCGTGCCCGGCGCCGGAATCGTCCCTGAATATTCGCCGCCCGCCTGCGCGACCATCGCGGTTGAGGACCACGGCCCGTAGTTGCGCGACCAGTTCATGGTCACCTGCGCCACGGCCACGGAATCGGTCACCACCGCGCCTATCCTGTACGGGCCGGGCATGGGCATCGGGTTCGCCGGCGGCGTCATCCTGACGACCGGCGACAGCGGCACCGAAGCCGGGTCTCGCGGGTTGCTCCTGTCGCGCATCTCCACGAGGTTGACGTATCCGTCGCCGTCGGGGTCGCCGTAGGGCAGCGCGATGTTGGACCCGAAGAACCTCAGTTCCCAGGCGTCCGGAAGTCCGTCGGAATCGGAATCGGCCGACGCCGGCATGTAGAACGCGCCCGCCGAGCGCGGCGTCCCGCAGGCTATGCCGGCAAGCGGATTGGGCGAAGCGTTCGTTGCGTCCGGCTGCCTCGCTCCTTCGAGATACCAGCCCGCGAACCAGTATTCCGTTCCGTTCGGCGCGGCGGCTTCCGGCGCGCGCACGGTGGTGGCCGTTCCGCCCTTGTTCCACCATGTCACCGCGTTCACCAAGCCCGCCACGCTGGATGTCTGGACAAGTGCCACCTGTTCCACCCACTGCCAGGTGAGGCCCGACGCGATGTCGAGGCGGAATTCGACCACGTTAGTGCTGCCGGACGGAGGTGTGTCGCCAAACCCGGTCCAGCCCGCACACGCCCATCTTTCGCCCGGCGCGATCGGGACATACGCCTCGGCAACCGCCTTCACAACCGCTCCGGACGCCACTTGCGAAACCCCGTAGGGCGGGGCGACGCTCCCAACCAGCGCGGGTGTACCCGTGACGGTAAGCCATACCGGGGCCGCTATTTCAAAACTGTGCAGCGACGCCGGCGCATCGGCGGGTTCGCGGGCCTCTTGTCCGGTAACGGTCTTCGCCCTGAACCAGTAATGCACCGCGGCGCCGGGAACCTGGGTCGGAATCACGGCGCTGAACAGATCGCCACCCGCCCGCGCGAACCTGTTGCTGGAAAAGACCGTCGTGCTGCCGTTCGTGTTCCACAACAGCCACGTCGCGTTCGTGTTGATCATCGTGGCCGGCTGAATACCGGCATCTATCGTGAGCCCTTCTCCTTCCAACGTGTTCTGCCGCGGCTCGTGCGATATCAGCACGGGCAGAGCCGCCACGCTGCCGGCCAGGTTCAGCCGCCGCCCGCTCACGGTCTTGCCCGCAAGCGACGCGATCGGGTCCCCGTGGTTCATGAGCAGCGCCTTCACCTCCGCCACACTCAACCCCGGCGCCAGCGAGAACAGCAGCGCGGCGGCGCCGGCGACATGTGGCGCGGCCATTGATGTGCCGGAAGCGTTCGCGTAGGAGCCGCCCAGGTAAGTACTGTAGATCAGGGTTCCCGGCGCGCCGAGATCCACCGACTGCTGTCCGAAGTTGGATGAAATCGTCAGCGCGTCGTTCCGGTCCGTGTTCGCAACCGCCACGACGTTGTCACTGTCGAACCCGGCCGGGTAGTAGGGATCGGCATCGGTGTTCCTGTACCTGTTCCCGGCGGCTGCGACAAACAGCATGCCGGCTTCCCCGTGGGCGGCGATGGCGTCGGCCATGACCTGGTCCATGGAATCGCCGCCGTAGCTGTTGTTCGTAATGCGGACGTTCACCCCGTTCGTTCGCATCCGGTAGGCATAGATCAGCCCGGCGGCAACTTCCGAGTCCAGCCCGGAGCCGGATGAGTCTATCACCTTCAACTGCATCAACTTGACTGACCAGCAGACGCCCGCAACCCCCACCGCGTTGCTGCCGACAGCTCCGATGGTCCCGGAAACATGCGTGCCGTGGTAGTGGTCGTCCTCCGGCGGCACATTGTTCGACACTGCATTGAAACCGTGGACGTCGTCCACGTACCCGTTGCCGTCGTCGTCGAGGCCGTTGCCGGGCAGCTCGCCCGGGTTTGTCCACAGATTCGCCGCAAGGTCGGGATGATCCAGATCCATCCCGGTATCCACCACACCCACAACCACCTGCGTTGAGCCAACCCCGTACGCCCATGCAGCCGGCGCGTCTATGTCCGCATCAACGGTCCCTCCGGCCTGACCCGTGTTGTGAAGCCCCCAGAGCTGGCTGAAGCTCGGGTCGTTCGGCGTCCTGTCACACACTTGCACAAGTCCGTCCGTGTGCGCGTAGCGAACGGCCGGATCGCGGGCCAGCGCCGCCGCCGCCCGGGGGGCCGAATCGAAGTCCGCCTCGTGCAGCGACACCACGTATGCGCCAAGCCCTATCTCACGAGTCACCCGGCCGCCGATTGCGGCGGCGGCGGCTTCCAACTCGGCGACGGAGGCGCCCCGACGCAGCGCAGCTACAACCTGTTCAGCCGAAACGGATTCACTTGCCTCAACCCGCCACTTTGCGGCTGCCTTGTCGAACTCGAGCCTGTCCCTGACGCGTAGCAAGAGGCGCCCGCCAGCGCCTCCGCGCACGAGCCTTACACGCTCCCATCCGCCGTGAAACTGGCGGATCTCTTCCTTCACAGGCACTCCGAAAGCCTGCCCAGACACATTGGCAGACAACTCGGCGGGAGAGGGAGCGGGCGGACTTGACAACGCATTGACGGAAGAGGCGAGCGCAACCGATGCTGCGCCAGCATCCGGCCTGTCTGTCGCGATATCGCCAGAGCGGGGCGGCTGTTCCTCGGCTCTGCGCAGAACGGTGGCGGCTGACAGAGCGACCAGAACCGCGCCCGCGACAAGCGTCGCTTTCCTTATCCGCATGGCCTGCCCATCCCTTCGGGTCTATCCGGTTCAGCCATGCATCATACGCCATCGCCGGGCAGTCGAGGAACCCATTTTCATGAATTGGAGCACACGCCTGCGACATTCGGCTCCCGTCGGCGGTTCGCGCCGCTGCCACAGAAGACCCGGGCACTGCATCCCGGCCAGCGGGGACAGGTTTTTCCGCATAACGTCACAGGTCTTGCCTTCTCTGCCTGTTTGCCGTAAGTTTGCATTACAAAACTTTTGAGGGAAGGGGCTGTTTCTGTGAAACCGGGGAAAAAACGGCGGGCCGGGGCGCAGGCGGAGGATTTTCTCGAAGCGATACTGCGCCTTGGCCGGGATGGACGGACTGCAAGAGTCCGCGATCTCGCCGACGAGCTGGGCCTGCACAAGTCAACAGTCAGCCTGGCGCTCAAGGGGTTGGCGGAACGTGGCCTGGTGGAACATGACCGCTATGATTCCTGCCGGCTCACGCCGAAGGGAGAGGCGATAGCCGCCGAAGTGGACCGGTCTCACGAGGCCATACAGGATTTTCTCTCCACCGTCCTGGGCATACGCGAATCCGAAGCCGCCAGCAACGCGTGCCGCATGGAACATGTCGTTGACCGCCGCGTACTGGGGCGCATCGGTGATTTCGTAAGATTTGCGCGGGAGCGGCCGGATATGTTCAAACCGCTTTTCGAAGCGTTCTCGGAGTTCCCGGCCGGCCCCGCGGCGGGCGATGTGGGGAAAGCATGAATTTGACATCTCTCAGGGACCTCAGGGCCGGCGCATCAGGAGTTGTCCGCGAAGTGCACGGCGGGCATGCCATGACGCACAGGCTCGCCGAGATGGGCATTCTGCGGGGCGTTACGGTGCGCAAGCTGCGCGGCAACGGGCCGGCCATACTGGACTGCCGCGGCCATCGCCTGATCGTCGGCAGGGGAATGATCGGCGACATCATGGTCGAGCCGCTGAACAGCCACTGACCGGGGCCGCTGGAGGACTTGCAGGTGCCAAACACAGAAACGCTCCGGGAGATCGTCGTTGCCCTCGCAGGCAACCCCAACGCCGGCAAGACCACGGTCTTCAACGCGCTTACCGGCGCCCGCGCCCACGTGGGAAACTACCCCGGCGTGACGGTCGAAAGAGGAGAAGCCGCCTTCGAACACGACGGCATCCGCATGCGTGTGGTGGACCTGCCCGGTTCATACAGCCTCAACGCCATGTCGGATGACGAGCGCGTCGCGCGTGATTTCATCCTCCGCGAGAAGCCTGGCGTTGTTGTCGGCGTTGTGGACGGCTCCAACCTGGAAAGGAACCTGTACCTGTTCGTCCAGTTGATGGAACTGCGGGTCCCCCTCGTGCTGGCCTTCAACAAGACGGATATTGCGCGCCGCCGCGGCCTGCTTCCTGACCTTGACCGCCTTTCCACACTGCTGGGCGTCCCCATCGTTCCGATGGTCGCATGCGCAGACAAGGGCGTGATGGAGCTGAAGAACGCGGTGACGGCGGCGGCAAACCGCCCGCCCCGGCCTTCGGACGTGCGCTACGGCGAAGACATCGAAAGGGAGCTGGACGCCCTTACAAGCCCGGCGACCCCGGTTCAACTGCCCGGTATCCAGGTCCCGCCCCGGTGGATCGCCCTCAAACTGATCGAAAATGACGAGGCGATCCGCTCGCTTGCGGCTGCGGCAGCCGGCGGCGCGAAAGTTCTCGCCGCCGCGGATGCGGCACGCGCCCGCCTGCGCCGCCACACCGGGCAGGAACCGGAACTGGCCGTCGCCGACCGCCGCTACGGCTTCATTTCCGGCGCCTGCCAGGAATGCATGCCCGGCACGGCGGAGACCAGGCACCTTGCCTCTGACAGGGTTGACGACATTCTCACAAGCGACGCGGTGGGGTTGCCGATCTTCTTCGTCGTGATGTACCTGCTCTTCAAGCTGACATTCTCGTTCGCGGAGCCGGCAGCGGAACTGATCGGGTCCGCCTTCGACACCCTCTCCGCCGCGGTTGCCGGCACGCCTGCGCTGCCGGCATGGCTGCGGTCGCTGCTTGCCGAGGGCGTGCTCTCCGGCGTCGGCGGCGTGCTGCGCTTCGCCCCGAACATGGCGTTGCTCTTCTTCTTCATCGCCTTCCTCGAAGAGACCGGTTACATGGCGCGCGGCGCGTTCCTGATGGACAGGTTCATGCACAGGATAGGCCTGCACGGACGCAGCTTCGTTCCCATGGTGATAGGATTCGGCTGCACCGTGCCGGCCGTGATGGCAACGCGCTCGCTGAGGAACAGAACCACGCGCATGACCACGATCATGGTCCTGCCGCTCATAAGCTGCGGCGCGCGTTTCCCCATATACTCGCTGCTGATCGCCGCCCTCTTCCCGGCCGGCGCGCGCGCGGCGATTCTGATGACGCTCTACCTGATCGGCATCGCGCTCGCCGCCGCGGCTTCTCTTGTGCTTAGAAAGACAGTTTTCGCCGGCGACACGGAACCGTTCGTGATGGAGCTGCCTCCGTACCGGGCTCCCCCCCTGCGTGCGCTGTTCTCGCACACTCTGGAGCGCCTGAAGCTCTTCGCGCGCAAGGCCGCAACAGTCATCCTCGGCGCGTCGGTGATCCTTTGGGGCCTCACAACTTTTCCCCGGCCCGCGCCGCCGCGGGTCGAGGGGCTGAGCCCGGCCGAAGCGCGCCGCGTCGCTGTTGAAGGCTCCGCGGCGGCAACGATCGGCCGCTGGATGGCGCCTGCGATGCGCCACATCGGCTTTGACTGGCAGGCGAGCACCGCGCTGGTCGGCGCCTTCGCGGCGAAGGAGATATTCGTCGCCCAGCTCGGGATCATTAATGCCGTTGATACCGGCGAGGAATCGCTGGCCATGAAACTCAGGTCTCGCTACACGCCCCTGCAGGGCTTCTGCATGATGATTTTCTCCCTGATCAGCCTGCCGTGTGTGGCAACCTTCGCGGTGACGCGCACGGAGACCGGAACATGGCGGTGGGCAATCGCGCAGGCGGTGGGCCTGACGCTCCTTGCCTATGCCGTCACCTTCGTTGTATACCAGACCGGTCTTTTTCTGGGTTTTGGTGCGGGGGGCCGCCCTTTCGCGGCATAGCGCGTTGTTGTCTTCCAGCCACACTTCCTGCTTCGCGGCAGCGGCCGCGCCGGCATGCGCGTTCCTGCTGGCCATCGCGCCGGCAATCACCGCTCACACGGCAGGCGCGGACGCCGCGGAGGCACGTGATCTCGAGGCGCTCGCCGGCAAGTGGATCGACCTGCGCACGGCGGTTGCCGAGGAGCAACGCGCGTGGGCCGCGCGCAAGGACGCGATCCTGCGCGAGACGAACCTGCTGGAAGCGGAGAAGAGATCGGTCATCGCCGAAACCGCTGAACTCCGCGAATCGGCCGACTCCGCTGCGCTCCACTTTGCGGCTGCCCGTGAGAAATACGCCGCGCTGGCCGCCGCGGCCGGGAAAATCAAATCCGAACTCGACCGCGCGGAGGCGCGCCTGACCGACTGGCACAGGCGCATGCCCGAACCTCTCCGTGATACCGTCGCCCCGCTGTTCGCGGAACTGGCGGACGAAGAGAAAAGCTTGTCCGAACAAGCGCGCGTCGTTCTGGCCATCTACCTCGAAATGGACCGCTTCCGCAGCCGCCCGCAGGCGGCCGTCGAGATGATTGCCGACGGAGACACACGCAGACGGGCTGACGTGCTCTACCTGGGCATGGCGCTCGCTTTCGCCGTCTCGCGGGACGGGCAGTGGGCGGCCGTCGGCAAGCCCGGCGCGGCCGGATGGACATGGGAAGCCCGCCCCGACCTGGCGCGCCGCATCCGCCGCGGGATCGAAATAGCCCGGGGCGAAAGCCCCCCCTCGCTGGTCGGCCTCCAGCTTTCGACCGGCATGGCAGATCCGGACAAGGAGAACGCCCCTTGACCCGCGCATTCTCCATCGTTCTTCTGCTCGCATTTTTCGCGGCCGTGGTCGGCCGCGCGGAGCCCGACCCGGATCCGGCGCGCGCGGTTGCGCGCGCCGCGGCGGACATGTTGGCCGATATTGTATCCGCCGAAAAAGAACTCGCCGGCGCCCGCGCGGAAATAGACGGCGAAGCACGCCCCCTGGCCGCCCGCCTCGAAGCGCTGCGCACCGAGCTCGCCGCGCTGCGCCAGGCCCGCGACCGGGCAAGGGCCCTGAACAACGCTTCCGCGCGGGAGATGGCGGATCTGGCGAAACAAACCGCTCAGATCGAAGCGCAGCACAGATTCATCCTCTCCGTACTTGCCGAATACCGCCGCGCCGCGCCGGGGCAGGCCGGGCCGGCCGATGGAGTCGCCGTCGAACAACTGTTCGCCGCGGCGGATACCCTGCTGACGGACCGGGACGACTTCGTTTCGCTCCCGGCCGCCGCAGCTTCCATCCTTCATTCGGCGGAAATCGTGAACCTGGCCGGCCTGGAAACCGCCGTGCGCGAAGGCGTCGCGGTTGATTCCGCCGGTGTCGAACGGCGGGGGGTCCTCGTCACGGCCGGCCCGGCTGCATGCTTTGCCGCACAGGACGGAGCGAGCGGCATGGTTATCCAGGAGCCCGGCTCGCTTCTCCCGTCATTCACCGGCGTCCCGGGCTTCGATATTACTGACATCGTGGGCGCGCTCCGGGCCGGCGGCGAATGCGTTTTCCCCGTTGACCCGACGGGCACGGGCGCGGCTCTCAAGGCAGCGCGCGCGGACAGGTCGCTCGGTGAACACCTTCGAAGCGGCGGCCCGGTGATGATCCCGCTTGGTCTTGTCGCGCTATTCGCCTTCGCGGCGGCGTGCTGGAAGATCGCGCAGCTTTCACGCATGCCCGCCCACAAACCGATAGACACATCCCTGATAGCGCGCCTGGCCCGGCAGGGCGATCCATCCGCCGCGCTTGAAGAGGCGGGCCGCGCGTGGGCGCCGCTGAACCGCGTGCTGCAGGCGGCGGTTGATTTCCGCGACGTGCCGCGCGAGCACCTGGAAGAAGTCGTGAACGAGCGCGTGCTCTCGGAGCTGCCCTCCCTCGAACGCCACCTCGGCACCCTGTCGGTGCTTGGCGCCGTCGCGCCCCTGCTCGGCCTGCTCGGCACCGTCACGGGCATGATCCATACATTCCAGCTTGTCACCGTGTTCGGCACCGGCGAAGCGCGCCTTCTTTCGGACGGGCTTTCGGAAGCGCTGGTCACGACCGAGGCCGGGCTCGTGATAGCGATTCCCGTTCTCCTCGTCCATGCGTGGCTCGCGCGCCGCGTCCGGTCGGTCCTGGGCTCGCTGGAGCAAACGGCTCTGCGGTTGATCAACGAACTGAAACAGCAGGCGCCGCGGCCATGAACACAGGAACGGCGGGACTGGTGAGTTACTGGACCGCGGGCGGGGCGGTGATGATCCCGCTCGGCGCGGTGTGCTTCCTCATATGGCGCCGCTTCCTTCGCTCAAGGCTGGACCTGTCGGCTGAACTGCGGGAAGCCGCTGCCGTGGAAAACGCGGTTCCCGTCGCGCTGCGGACAGGGTCGTGGAAAGGCGCCGCCGACTCCCTTGCCGCGGAAGGCGGGCCGCTGACGCGCAGGTTCGCGGCCGCGCTTGCGGATGCCGCCTCCGGCGCAGCGCCTTCCGATGCGCTTCTCGCCTGCGAAGAAGACGAGATGAAACGGCTCGGCGAAGGAACAGGCATGCTCTCCGCCCTGACCGTCACGGCGCCGCTGCTTGGCCTCCTCGGCACCGTGATCGGAATGGTGCAGACCTTCCGCGCAGTCGGAGGAACGGGCGACCTCACCTCCGGCGTCGCTGAAGGAATCAGCCGCGCGCTGATAACCACCCAGTTCGGCCTGATAGTCGCAATCCCCGGCGTCTTCGGCGCGGTTCACGTACGCCGTCTCCTGCGCCAGGCGCGCGTGCGCCTTGCCCGCTGCCGCGTGCTGATCCTCATCGAGGCCGGCAGGAACGGCATGGACGGCGGCATACTCATCGAGAACGCGGCATGAAACGTGTCGTCCATGCGGATGGAGTCGGCGGGGGCGTGGTGGAGATCAACATCGCCCCGCTGATCGACTGTGTCTTCCTGCTCCTCATCTTCTTCATCGTTACCACAACCTTCGTCCGCGACACGGCGGTGGACATCGAACGGCCTGCAGCGGCGACAGCCGCCGTTTCGGAGAAGGACTCTCTCCAGTTCTCGCTCTCCAGTGACGGACGCATATTCCACAACGGGCAGGAAGTGCGGCTGAACGGTGTGCGCGGAATAGTGCTCAGGCAGACAAGGGACCGCAGCCTGCCTGTTGTGATCGTCGCCGACGCCGACTCGCGGAACGGCGTTCTTGTTGACCTGATAGATGAATGCAGGCGCGGCGGCGCCGGACGCGTAGGCATCGCGGCGGAGAAGAAATGACACCGGAAGAACAAGAACACCTGCCCGCGCGCGGCGGGTTCGCAAGGAACCTGACCGCCTCCGCCGGCGGAGTCTGCGCAACGGCGCTGCTGTTCTTCGTTCTGCCAGTTCTGAACCGCGCAACAACCAGGCTGCCGGAGACGCGGCCGGCCAGGGATATTGACCTGTTCCGGTTGCCCTCGCCGCCGGAGCCGGAACTGCCGACCCCGGCGATGCAAGAGCCCACGACTCCCGCGCCGGTCCCGCCTGCGCCACGGCCTGAGTCGCGACCCGCCGAAATCATTCCACCGACCGTGCCTGTCCTGACTGCGCTCCCTCCTCTCGGCGTTGACCTGCGCGCCGATTTCACCGTTGCCCCGTCCGCTCCGCACGTCCGGACGGTGTTTGCCCTTTCCGACGCCGACAGCCCGCCCGAGCCGCTTGCCCGGATCGAACCGGCATATCCCGCCCACGCCCGTGCGCGGCGGCTGCAGGGCCATATCGTCATCGAGTTCGTGGTGGACTCCGATGGGACAACGCGCGACATATCGGTTGTTTCCGCGGATCCGGCCGGGATATTCGAATCGGCCGCGGTCCGTGCGGCCGGGAGCTGGCGTTTCAGGCCGGCACGGGTCGGAGGAAGGGAAGTCCCGGTCCGCGTGCGGCAGCGCGTCACCTTCCGGCTGGAGGACTCGTGGTGAAACCGATCCACGCCGCAGCGGTGTTCTTCTTCCTGTGTCTGCCGGCGATTCCATGTTTCGCCGGAGCGGAACCGACCGTAACGCGCGAAGAGGCTGCCCTGATAGACAGGGCCGTTGCTATTTCGTCCACAAACCGCCCCGCGGCGGCCGCATGGCTTGCGGAAAGGAACAGCCCGCGCGCCAGCGCTGCGCTTGATTTCACGGCGGCGAACATTCTCTTCCAGGAAGGCGACATGGCGGGCGCGCAGGCCGGCTACGAGGCGGCGCTGGCCAAGCACCCGGACTTCACGTCCGCATGGCGCAACCTGGGCCAGGCCCTGCTCGCGCAAAACAGGAATGACGACGCGGCGAGGGCCTTCGCGACTGCGCTGCGCCTTGCGCCGTCCGAACCGCAGACGCTGTTGCTGCTGGGATTCGCACACCTGGGCGCGTCGCGGGCTGTGGCGGCCGAGTCGGCGTTTCGGCAGGCTCTCGCCTTCGCGCCCGACGAGCAGGACGCCCTGCGCGGGCTGCTGCAGAGCCTCTCCCTGCAGCAGCGCCACGAGGAAACAGCCGCGCTGGCCTCGGAACTGGCCGCACGCCATCCCGCGCGCGGCGAGTACTGGGCGCTTCGCGCTTCCTCGCTCATGGCGCTCGGCCGGGAGCGCGAGGCGGCCGCCGCGCTTGCGGCGGCGCGCAAGTTGGGGATCGCGGATACCGGTATGCTCCTCTCTCTTGCCGATCTCTGCGCGGCCGACGGACTTCACAGCCAGGCTGCGTCCATCTATAGCGAGGCCCTGCGCGCCGCCGACGCCGACCCGCGCAGGCTCATCCGCGCCGCCGCCTCAATGGCCGCAGCCGGCGCCGCGGAAGAAGCGCGGACGCTGCTGGACTCCGTCGTAAAAACCACCAGCCTCGTTACGGAAGACCGCACGGCAGCCGCACGCGTCGGCATCCGGATCGCGGTCGCCGAAGGCAAGAGAGCGGAAGCCGCTGAAGCCTGCCGCGCATTCCTCCGCGAGCATCCGCTCGACGGAGAGACGCTGATACTGTTGGGCGGCCTCGAACGCGAAGCGGGCAGAACCGAGGATGCTGTCCTGTGCTACGAACGCGCCGCGCGCATCCGCGGTTTTGAGGGCGAGGCCCTGCTCCGGCATGCCGAGATGGAGGCGGCGCGCGGCCGCTACGGCAGGGCCGCGGAGCTGATCGAGGCGGCGCGCGTCTTCGACAGCCGACCCGAGGTGGACCGCTACCTTGAACAGATGCGGCGCATGTCGGCGACAATGTGACAAGGGGCGGCGCGCGCGGCGACTTGACGGAATGCGGACGTGCAGTCAGGGATCAGAAGGAGGAAGACAGCCCATGATGCTGGTAAACACGGAAGAGGTGCCGGGGTACAGGGTCGTTGAAATCAAGGGTCTCGTGCAGGGCAACACCGTCCGCGCCAAACACATCGGCAAGGACATAATGGCCGGGTTCAAGAACATAGTCGGCGGCGAGCTTACCGGTTACACCGAACTTCTCACAGAGGCACGCCTGCAGGCGACGGAACGGATGGTGGCTGAGGCGGAACGCCTCGGCGCCAACGCCGTCACAAACGTCCGTTTCGCCACCACGTCGGTCACACAGGGCGCGGCGGAGCTCTACGCCTACGGCACGGCTGTTGTGCTGGAGCCTGTGGAGGGTTGACGCAGCCATGTCCGACCTGATTGGCATACTGTTCCAGTTCGGGTTCTTCTTCGGGCTGCTGGCGCTGGGCTACGCGGTGGGTCACTATCGTGAACGAATGCACCTGCGCAGCATCGCAACCCGCCTGGCCTCGTACCACGATGTGGGAGTCACCAACCACAAACGCCTGCCGGCAGGCACTGGGCCCGTTGCCACACTGGGGATGGCGGCCGGCTGTTGCGTTGTGGCGTCCGACTACTTCAAGACATTCACCGCCTCGATCCAAAACCTGTTCGGGGGTGAGATGAGTGGCCTCGCGTCGCTCATCACCCGGGCGAGACAGGAGGCGCTGCTGCGGATGATAGAGCAGGCGCGGGAAATGGGCGCCAACGCCGTCATCAACGTCCGCTTCGAAACCGCCGCCATCGGCGGCCAGGAGGGGAGCAAGAAAGCCGGCGGCGTGGAAGTGCTAGCCTACGGCACGGCTTTGCGCATATAGACGCCCGCGTGCCGGCATCGAACGACTGCCTGACGCAGACGTTTTCGGGGCAGAAGGCGCGCATTGCCCGACGCGCCACGGCGCCGCTCACCACAACTGGCGGTCGAGGGTGCGGTACTGGATCGCTTCGTGAATATGCCGCTGCTCTATGCTGTCCGATCCGGCGAGGTCGGCTATGGTCCTGGCAACCTTCAGAATGCGGTCGTAGGCACGCGCGCTGAAATTGAGTTCCGAGATGGCCATTCGCAGGATGTCCTGCGCATCCTCCGCGCACCTGCAGTGCTTCTGCGTTTCGCGCGACCCCATGTCGGCGTTGCAGTGCACTCCGGCTAGTCCGTAGAAGCGCCGGAGCTGCACATCGCGTGCGGCTATCACGCGCGTCCTGATCGAAGCGGAAGGTTCGGCCGGCGCAATTGAAGCGAGGTCCCGGTAGGGAATTGCGGGCACCTCCACGTGTATGTCGATCCGGTCCAGCAACGGGCCTGATATCTTGTTGCGGTAGTTTTGGATCTGGCTCTGTGAACACCTGCACTCGCGCTTCGGGTCGCCGAAGAACCCGCACGGGCATGGGTTCATCGCCGCAACGAGCATGAAGCGGCACGGGAAAGTGACGCTGGCCGCGGCGCGCGCGATCGTTACCCGGCCGTCCTCCAGCGGCTGGCGCAGCACCTCGAGAACGTTCCGGTGGAACTCGGGCAGCTCGTCGAGGAAGAGAACCCCGTGGTGCGCGAGGCTTACCTCGCCCGGCATCGGGTGAGCCCCGCCGCCGAGGAGCCCGGCGTCGGATATCGTGTGGTGCGGCGCGCGGAACGGCCGGCGCGCCACGAGCGCCTGGCCGGCTTTCATGGTTCCGGCTATGCTGTGTATCTTCGTCGTCTCCAGCGCCTCCGCCAGCGTCATGCGCGGCTGGATTGAAGGTATGCGTTTGGCCAGCATGGATTTGCCGGTTCCCGGCGGACCGACCATTATGAGGTTGTGGCCGCCGGCAACCGCCACCTCAATGGCCCGCTTCGCCTGTTCCTGCCCTTTCACCTCCGAGAAGTCGAGGTCCGCGCCAGATTCCGAATCGAACATGCTTTCAATATCCACGCAGACGGCCTCGGGCACGACCGTTCCGCCCAGAATGTTCATCGCTTCGCGCAGAGTGCGCACCGGCAGAACCTCTATGCCGTCCACGACGCCGGCCTCGTTCGCATTGGACTCGGGCACGATGATCGCCCGGCATCCGGCCTCGCGCGCCGACAAGGTGATCGGCAGCGCACCGCGCACGCGGCGCACCTCGCCGCTCAGGGCAAGCTCGCCGACAAGCGCCGTATGCGCCAGCCGTCCGTCCTCAACCTCACCTTGCGCCGCCAACATGCCAACCGCGATCGGCAGATCGAAAATCGGGCCTTCCTTGCGGATATCCGCCGGAGCAAGATTAACGGTCGTCCTGCCGACATGCGGCATGAAGCCGGAATTCAGAATGGCCGTATGCACACGGTCGCGGCTTTCCTTCACCGCCGCGTCCGGCAGCCCAACAACAATCACCTGCGGGTCGCCGTGGCCGGCATGAACCTCGATTTCAACCGGATACGCGTTGACCCCGTACACGGCCCCAGACAGTACCTTGGCTAACACCTGGCCTCCCCGTAGCGCTTCCCGGACCGGCCCGACTTCTACCGCGCGACGGCGAGAGGCGTCAAGAGACGGTTTTCCACAGAATGTGTACGGCCCGGGACGCGGCCGGATCGCCGGAGCTCCCGGCGATATTGACACCTGCGCGCCTTTTCGGGTACTTCCGCGTCATTCTGGAGCGTATTGGGCAATGACCATAACCTTGCGAGATTGTCTTTGCGTGGGGGCGGGCGGGTTCCTCGGCAGCGTGAGCCGGTTTCTCGTCTCCGCCGGCGTGCAGCACCTGGCGGGGAGATCGCATTTCCCGTACGGCACACTTGCGGTGAACATTGCCGGTTGTTTCATCGTCGGGCTTCTCAACGGATGGTCGGGCGGGTTCCAGTCGTTCGCAGGCCCGGCAAGGCTGCTTGTCGTGGTCGGCTTCCTCGGCGGTTTCACAACCTTCTCCGCGCTGGGACATGAAGCCGTTACGATGTCCGCGCGCGGGCCGGCCGCCGCGGCCATCATCTACATGGCCGCCCACGTCACGGCCGGATTCGCAACAGCGTGGGCGGGAACATGGCTGGGCCGGCACTTGTGAAGAAGACCGGGATGGAGCCATCCGCGGCGCGCCGGGTTGCGGACATAGACTGGGCTGCGTGGGTCCCCGTCCAGCGGGCCACGCTGCTGTTTGTTATCCGCGACGGGCAGATTCTCCTGATCCACAAGAAGCGCGGACTCGGCGCCGGCAAGATCAACGGGCCCGGCGGCCGGATAGAGCCCGGCGAAACGCCTGCGGCTTGCGCGGTGCGTGAAGTGACGGAGGAACTCCTCGCCACCCCGGTCGGCGTGCATCCCGCAGGCGAACTGTTCTTCCAGTTCACCGACGGACTATCCATTCACGGATACGTCTTCACCGCGTCGGACATCAAGGGAGTCCCGACGGAGACGGACGAGGCGGTTCCCCTCTGGGTGCGAACTGACTCAATCCCTTACGGGAGAATGTGGGAAGACGACCGCCACTGGCTCCCGCTCCTGCTCGCGGGCAGGGATTTCAAGGGCTACTTCATCTTCGAAGGCGACACCATGCTCGACCACCGGCTGGAGGGCTGAGGTCCGCGCGAGAACATGGCTCGCACCCAAATCGCGCGGCGCAGCAGGTAGCCAGGAACAGATCGCGAATCAGGCCGCGCCCGCTCAATCCGCGGTGCTCGGCCTCTTGCCGTCCCCGATCGACGCGGAGACGATGATCATGTACGGCCCGCGCTGGCGGAGTTCGATCTTCTTGTCCACGATCAGTCGCCGGTACCACGAGTAATCCTGCTTCCACCGGCTAACCATGTCGCCGATAAGGTTCAGCGCTTCGGCCGGGGTTGGGAAGAAAGGATCTCCATACAGGAGCTGCATCAGGTCCTGCTCGTTCCCTCTCTGCGCGTCGCCACCCAAGGAACGCAGCACCGACAGGTTCCACAGGATGCAAGCCAGTTCGAGGATGGGGATCGAATCGTCCTCGTATTCAACAAACTCGTACAACAGCGGCCCTGCGTAGTCGGCCACAATGTCCGACATCTTCCCTTCAGGTATCGCGTCTGCGCGTATCTCGGTGCCGGTCCTGCGTGCCACCGACTGCGCCCAGGCGTCCATACTACCCGGTAGAGTTCTGCCGCGTTTCTTCCTGCGCTCCTTCGTCATTGGGGTGGCTGGTAGTCGATGCGCATGCCCGGTTCGGGATCTTCACCGCCCAACACGACACGCCAACGCTCATCAGGATTGTCGAACTGGACATCGGCGCAGACGAACTTGTCCGGATCAAAGGAGCCGCCCACCCAGTCCGCCAGCTCCTGATGGCGCTCGTCGCCAGAAGCGTGGAGAATCTGGGTGCCGAGAAGTGGGCAAAGGAATTCAGTTGTTGGGGACACCACCGCTGGCCCCTCCTCAACAACAACTGGAACTGATTTGGGACAGCAACTGAACTTGTTGACCCATCCGCAAGGGAACCTGCTCATGGGACATACACCTCGACACTCACAAAACCACGGAAATCAGGCAGCCTCTGTCCAGAAACCCGATTATCTCGGACAGCAGCGCCTTGACCTCGCCGCCGGGGAGAAGGACCCGCTGAAGTATCTGCGCTCCCAGGGAATCGACATCCACGACAAAACATCCTTGCCCGGCGTGGCCGCCGCGATCACCCAGGCGTTGGACAACCAGATCGGGTGTGAGGATTTCAGTCCGTGTCAGGCGCGAGCACCTTGAGGTATGCCTGATAGGCATAGACGCGATCCCGGCGTTTGCCCGTGATCTCGTGCAGCACGCCTGCCGCCTGCAATGCGTCGATGGCCTTCACGGCCGTCGGCTTGCTGACGCCGAGCAGTTTGATCGCCAGCGACAGGGTGACCATCGGATGCGACGGCAACTGTTCGAAGAGCCGGATGGCGGGGACCGTAGTCTTGGCGTGCGCGGCCACCTTTGTGCGGTCGGCTGCGGCCACCACATGGAGCCGCTGCGCGCTGGCAACCGCGTCATCGGCGGCTTCCGTCACGCAATCGAGGAAGAAGCGTGTCCAGCCTTCCCAGTCTCCGTCCACGCGAACGCCGTTGAGGCGGTCGTAGTACGCCTGCCTGTGCCGTTTGAACGCGACGCTGAGGTAGAGCAGTGGCGATTTGAGAAGGCCCCAGTGCTCCACCAGCAGCGCGATCAGAAGACGCCCGATGCGGCCGTTGCCGTCCAGGAACGGATGGATGGTCTCGAACTGAACATGCGCCAGGCCGATTCGGACGAGTGGCGGCAGCGAATCCTCGCCATGAATCCACTTCTCCAGCGCCGACAAAGCCACGGGCACGACGTCCGGCGGTGGCGGCACGAACCGGGCATTGCCGGGTCGGCTCCCCCCGATCCAGTTCTGGCTGCGTCGAATCTCGCCCGGCTGCTTCTCGCTTCCGCGTGCCCCCTTCATGAGTCGCTTGTGGATATCGCATAGCAATCGGGTCGCCAACGGAAGACCTTTGGGCCTGGCCAACTCCCCGCGTGCATAGATCAGGGCGTCCACGTAATTGCAGACTTCACGTACGTCGTCGGGTCGCTCGGCCTTCTCGCCCGCCTCGAAGGCCAGGACGTCCTGGAGCGTGGCCTGCGTGCCCTCGATCTGGGATGTGATCAGCGCCTCTTTGCGCACGAAGCCGTAGAGGAACCACTCCGCGTTCGGAACCATGTCGGCGGCCACGGCGAGCTTACCGAGTGCGGAAGTGGCGTCAGACAGCGACCGTCGCGTTTCATCATCCAGTGTCAGGGGCGGATTGGCGGGAGGCAATGGCGCGGGAACGAAGGCGCGGACCTCCTCGTTCTCCCACTTCGTGACCCGGTATGTGCCTGTTTCTCTTCTCATGGCTCGTCAGTGCTCCTTTACCACGACATGACACTAGTCAAGGAAGCGTTACCAACGTCTGGAGATAGTAAAGCATGCTTGACTAGCGAATGCAAGTGGTGAAGCCTGCTGCCGGCAACAGGGGTCCCGCGCCCAAACGGGGACTGGAGAGCGCATCGGGCCCTTCACAATACACTTTACAAACTCGGCTCACCGGTTTTCTTTGCTCTTTGGTGATAGGCCTTCGAAATCGCCTCCGCAGCCTGCTTAACCTGGCGGCGTAGCCGTCGGTCTTTGGCCAGTTTCTCGGGAAGACGGTTGATCTGATTGCATACCGCTGCACCACTGCCGACCTTCAGCAGGTCTGCGACAGCGCGCTGACTCAGTCCGGAATAGCGCATCAGGCTGCGCGCCGCCACAGCTCGTAGCGGGCTGTTGTGGCGACGTCGCTTGAACTCGTCCACCTCGACCGCGAAGGTCTGCGCCAAGATGGTAAGCACGTCGCCTGCCGGCAACGGTTCGGTGAGGTGTCGAAACGACACATCTTCCGGCCGGGCGTGGGTCTCGACCCGTTTCTGATACAGTTCGTCGATCCACGCACGAAAGCCGTCGCTGCCAATGCTGCGCGGCGATTCCTTCAGCGCAACCTGGAAGTTTTCGTCGCTTTCGGCTAGGCCACTTTCAACGAACTCGCGGTACCGCTTCGGCCAATCACGTCGAGTCCCGCTCATGTCCGCAAGCAAGGGACCATATTCGACGAAGTCGATTGCCTTCCGCAGTCCGATGTAGCTCGGGTAGCTGCTCCACGCATAGGCGCGCAGAGCCTTGATACGCTCCTGGATCGGCTTGTTCTTCATCGTGCCGACGAATACCGGGTTCAGGTGAACGTAGCGTGAGAGAGCCAGCAGATAATCGTCGCCCTCAACCAACTTCGCCTTGTAACGACCGTCCAGCAGATGCCCGTGCCGGCCGTGGCGCAGGTTGTAGTAGATCGTGTAGGCCGTCGAGAGCGACTGCATGAACTTCGAGCACTTCGCCTCCGGTGTCTCGAGAACCAGATGGAAGTGGTTCGTCATGCAGACGAACAGGTACAACCTGACGTTGAATTGCTCGACCCGCTCGCCCAGTCGCTCCAGAAAACGTTCGTAA
>VGWI01000031.1 GCA_016873655.1 Lentisphaerota bacterium | reverse complement strand
GGCTCAGCCCCGAAATCCGACTCGCTCAGATCCTCGTGCCTGATCTCGACAACCGCAACTCCGTGCTCAGCCGACACCCTGCGCAGGGAGTCGAGAAACAAGTCCGGCGCGCGGGTCCTGAGAAGGCGCACGAACACACCCTCGCAACCGTCATCCTCCGCCACCAGTTCAGAGCGGGTCTCTTCCAGCAGGGCGCGGGAGAACCCACAGTTCATTGCCGTGAATGCGACTCTGACGAGACCGCCGAACTTTCTCGCGGTCGAAACCCCGCCATCCGCGCGGCGAGTCAGGAAGACGAACGCACGGGGCGGCACGCCTTCCTGCGGCGCCCGGGTGCCGACATGAGCGGCATCAACCAACTTCTTCCTGTCGCCGCCATACTCAACCGGCGTTCCCGGCAGCGGCTCGACAAGCTCGGCAGCAGGGCCCGGACGAACCCCCAGCCTGTACGGAACCGGCCAGACCATGCCGGTCTCCCGCGATATCGCCGCATGCTCGTCGGACATGAACGCCATCCCCCTCGATACAAGGAATGTTGTCAGTGTCGTCTTCCCGAGGCCGGAATGCCCGGCAATGACCACCGCGCGGCCGCCGCGGCTGACACAGCCGGCATGAACGAAGTAGTGTGTCCTCGTATGTACCGTCGTAAGGTAACGCAGAACCGTCACGGTATTGTCGAGAATTGCCGGATGCATGCTGCGGTAAGTGACATCGCCGGCCATGAAGGTCGCGCAGCGATTCGGGCCATGTGACAGATTGCAGAGAAGCGTAGTATCCGGCGCGCCGCCTTCCTCGGACCGGAATCCGGCATACATCGAATCAAAGTCGGCGATAACCCTGGCGCTGTTTGACGCGACCCTGAGGCGGCGCCCGCAGATGACGTAATCCGCGCGCTCGCGCGCCGCCGCTTCCATCCGCTCCCGTTCCGCGCGCGTGACCTCGGCCCTGCGGAGTTCTTCCGAATCGTTCACGCGCGCATATTACCCGCGCCTGCGGGACTGCGCATTCCGAAAAACGTCCGTCCACATTGCGCACCAGCGCGTCTTTCGGCTACGCTCAAGTCTCTGGCAGGGTCTGCCGCGCTTCAGCACGGAAACAAGGATGCAGAACTCAACAGGCACCGCAACCGCTTGCGCATCGCCGGCGCGCCTGCTCCGTGCAGCAGGGACCGCCGCGATTGCGGCGTTTGCCGGAGGCGTCTGGACCGGCCTGGCCCTGGCTGCCGCCGGCCGCTTCCAGCCGTGGGCCGCATGGCTTGCGTCAGCGGCTGCCGGCCTGGCGGTGTTCGCGGGAGAACGCCGCGCGGCGCCGCCTGCTGATAATGTGCCGGCACCCCGGACGGAAGCCGCATGGCTCTCGGCAGCGGCGATACTCTCCGCGGCAACACTCGCGCTGTCGCTGCCGCCGTCCGAGTGGGTCACTGGCGGATGGGATCCAGGCGTGTATCTTCACACGGCTTCCTCAATCGCAAAGGGCGGCAGCCTGCGCGTGAAATGCCCGGATATGACGGCTCTGCCCGCAGCAGACCGCGCTCTCTTCGGCCGCACATTCCGAGGCGCATGGGAGCCGTTCCTGGGAATGCGGATGACAACGGCCGGATGGATCTCGCCGCAGTTCCACCACGCGTACCCCGTGTTGATGGCAATGCTGTGGCCGTTCGGAGGAACCGGCGCCGCGCTCCTGGTGAATCCTCTCCTCAACGCGGCGTGTGTCTTCCTTTTTTACCTCTGGGCTTCGGGCATCCTCGGCCACAAGTGGGGACTGGCTGCGGCGGCGTTGCTTGCCCTGAACCCGGCGCAGTTGTGGCAGGCGCGTTTCGGGTCGGCGGAGATGCTCGCGCAGTTCATGGTTCTCTCCGGAATTGTCATTCTGCGCCGCACAATCGATGGCGAAGAGGCCCGCCGAGGCATTGACCCGTGGCTTGGCGGCGCATGTCTTGGCCTCTCCATGCTTGCGAGGTACGACGCCGTACTCCTGACCGTGCCGGTGGCGCTTGTCCTGCTCACCGTGATCGGCGACACCAGACGGCGCGGCCGTGTTCTGGCCGCGCTGCTGGCAATGACTGCCCTCGCGGTGCACTGCCGGTTACACAACCTGTTCCTTGCCCCTCTCTACGCCCCGATGAGTGAAAGACTGACGTTCTTCCTGCTTCTGGGCGCAGCCGCAGCCGTGACAGCCGCTTTGTCCGGCATCCTGTTCCGTCGCATACCGGCGAAGCAGGCCGAGGCGGTAACCGGAGTCCTTCCACGGATGCGGATCGCGGCGGCGGCCATGTTCGCCGCGTGGATGATTCTCCTCTGGTACGTGAGGCCGCGGCTGGCCGTGGACGGCCGTGTTCTTGCCGCGGTCAACTCACTGTTTCCCGGAGTGCAGAACACGGCGTTCTTCCGCGAACTGGCGGGGCGCGACGCACAGAACGTTCTCTATCTTGTTTCGATTTTCGGAGTCTTCGGGTTCTTCGCCGCCTGCGCGGGTGTCGTCAGGCTGATTCTCCGCGCGCGCGGCCTGCTGAACACTGCATGGTTGACGGCGGCGCTCGGAGCAAGCGCGGTCCTGATGCTCCGCATGTACCATGAGCCGTTCATGATGTTCGCGTCGCGTCGCCTCGTAACCGCGGTTATTCCCCTGTTCTGCCTCGGCGTCGCCGCCGCGTGCGCATGGCTCCACGCTTCGCCCCGGCGCTTGGCGCGCCCCGCGTCCGTCCTGGTCCTGGCGCTTGCCTTCGCCGGGAACTTGCGCGCAACGGCGGCTATGTCGCGCAACAGGGAGTGGGCCGGCGCGGCCGCATGGTTCAGGAACGCGGCCGGCCTCATGCCGGCTGGCTCGTGCGTGGTGTCGGATCAGCCCGGCTTCGCGGCCCCGCTGCGGTTCCTGCACGGCCACCTCGCATGGGAAACAGCGAAGCGCGCGGGAATTGGGGAGGCGGTGGAGGCGCTGCAACGCTGCAACGGAGGGGAACCGGTCTACCTTCTCACCGCTTCCGCGCCGCCGCCGGGGATCGGTGCCGCGCCCGTTGCCTCGCTCCAGATGCAATCACACATACAACGCTCCGCGCGGCACGCTGTTCCGCTCTCCACTCGTCCGCGCGGCGGATCTTTTACGTTGTACCGGATTCCTCCGCAGCCGGGCCAATGACGCCGCGCGCCCGCGCAAGGGCGGCCACGCCCTGCGCCGCGCCTGCCGCCGCAGACAGCACTGCCGCCATGGCGGCCCCGCATATGCCTGCGGACGGGATGAGCACGATGTTGGCGACGATGTTAACGGCACTGTTCAAGCCCAATATGCGCGCCGCAATGTTCGGCCGGCCGCTCGCCATCAGCATTCTGAGCGACATGGATGACACGAAGGTCAATGGCAGCGTCCACGCCATGATCCGCAAAACCGGCGTCGCGCCGCCATAGGAAGCATCGAGGAATGTTCCCACCAGCCAGCCGGCGGATAGCGATACCGCCGACGCGCAAAGAACGCCCGCGGCAAATGGCAGCAGCAGCGTCAGCACGGCGCGCCGCGCTTCAAGAACCCCGCCACCTCCGCTCTTCCCGGCGATGGAAGGGAACAGCGACGTGCCCACCGGCTGTATCATCACGGCCAGCGCACCCACCGCAGTCGCCGCCACGCCGTAGAGCCCGAGCGGCTCCGCCCCGAGCTGCCAGCGCACCATCGGCACCGCGGCTCTCTGGTGAACCATGGAAAGAAGCACTACTCCGAAAAACGGGGCGGCGCGCGCGCCAAGCGCCTTGCAGGCTTCCACGGGATGCGCGGGTACAAGCGCACCGTTCACACGCGAATGAAGCGTCAACGCGGCCGCGCTCCGCGCCCATGCCAGCAGCGCCATCACCGCGCCGAACACGGCGAAGGACACGCCGCCCCGTAGCGCAAGTAAACCGGCCCCAAGCATCACCATCGAACATGCCGTGCTCAGGGCGGCGGCCGGTGCAAAACGCTCCCGCCCGTAAAAGCCGGCCCGAACCACCGCGGCAAGGCATTCGGCCGGCACGGCCGCAAGGCCGGCCAGTATGAATGCCCGCTCAGGCGCTGAAGTCGGCCACAACCACACGGCTGTCGCCGCGACCGGCAGGATCACCAGTGCGTTGGTCCACTGGAACCCCACCATCAACCCCGTGGCCCGGCACACCGATTCCTCACGGGACGCGACTATCCGTGTGCCGAGCGAGATTGACCCGAACGAAACAGCCACGGCGGCGGCGGATGCGATGGCACCCGAAAGCGTCACTATCCCGAATGCCGTCGGCCCGAAGCGGCGCGCCACAAAATAGGACAGCACAGCATGCCCGCCGGCCATGGCGAACATTTCAATTGCGGCAAGAACGGCATTCCGCCAGACGACACGGGTGAAGTAGGTCCCGCGCATTACCTGAACACCTTCTTCACGAAATGAAACGCCGCGCCCGGCCGGAAACACCGGGCCGCGTCCGCGGCGCCGTTGTAGACGGCAAAGTCGCGCGCAAACCGACGGAACACATGGCGGCGATACATCCTGCCTGCGGCGGCGCGAAGCTGTGCATCGCCCATCGCCGACACATTGAACTCGCGCCCGTCGGAGACCGGCGCCGACTCCCTTTCTGCCCACCACCCGTCCTTCAAGACGCCCTTCTCCTCAAGCGCGCAAACCGAAGGTGCGCCGGGATAGAGCGCAAAAGCATTGAGCCTTACGACATCGGGATCGGCCCGTTCCAGGAACTCATACGTGGCGGATATGTCCTCCGCCGTCTCGCCCGGCAATCCGTACATGACGTAGGCAAGCGATCTGAGCCCCGCGTTCCTCGCCGCGGCGATTGCCGCGGCATTGTGCTCAACCGTTGAACCCTTTGAAATGGAATCCAGCACCCGCTGGGACCCGCTCTCCACACCGAACTCAAGCTGCACACAGCCGGCCGGGCGCAACAGCCCGAGGACTTCCGGCGATGCGCGATCGGCCCTGCACTGGGCGCTCCATGCAACCCGTTCCGCCAGCCCCGTTTCTCTCATCGCGTTGCACAGTTCCTTGACCCGTTCCGTGTCGGCCAGGAAGTCTTCATCCCGGAAATACACGCCCTCTATGCCGTACGCGCGAACGAGCGCTTCTATCGCGGCTACCACGTGGCCGGCGCCGTGCGACCGGTGGCAGCGGGAATGCGCGCGGCCCTCCGCGCAGAAAGTGCAGCCGGCGCCGCACCCACGGGAACTCTCCAGCGAAGCCGTCTTCAGGGGAATGCACGGTATCACGCGCGGTGTGCGCCGTGTGTAGTAGCCCATATCCAGCAGGTCCCACGCGGGCAACGGCAGGCTGTCGAGGTCCGTCACACCCATGACTTCCGCCGGATTCAGCGACCCGTCAGGCATACGCAGCGCCAGCCCCGGTATGCCGGCAAGCGCATCGCCCCCGGCAATTGCGCTGACAGTTCCCTCGGCCTCCCCGACCATCACGCCATCGATTTCCGGACAGTGTTTCAGCGTCCCGCCCGGGCAAAGGGTTGCGTGCCGGCCGCCGGCCAGCAGCAACGCCGCCCCCGCGTGCCGACGCGCTGCGTTCGCAAGGCGCCTGAACACGCCCCACGACTCAGCCTCAACGTCGAAAACAATCGCGTCCGGCGCAAAGGCCGCAAGCTTCACGCGGAACCCGCTCTCCGCGGCTTCGGAACCGTCCGCTGGAAAGACACCCGCGTCAAACAGATCAACTGTGTGCCCGCCTGCGCGCAGGACAGCGCCGAGCGACGGCAGGTAGACCGGCATCCACGACGGCACGCGGAAGACGGGATGCCTCTTCTCCATGCCTGCCAGAAGAATTCTCAACTGATCATCCTTGAATCACTTCACAGCCGTCATCGCCTGATGCGCCGATCCCCAGCGTCACCGCCTCCCGTATCTGCGGTTCTTCCCACGGGTTCTTCCGCAGCCGGTTGAGCAGCCTGTACCTGCCGAGAATTCGCAACCCCTCCACATCCGCAGCCACGCGGTCGGCGGAAGCAACAAGCAGTCCGGGTCGGACAGTCAGTCCGATTGCAGGCCCTCCCGCCGCAAAACACCTGCGCGCATCGAGCAAAACAAGGTCTGGCTTCACGGCCAGGTTGATCTCCGCGATTCTCCGCGCCATCTCCCCGTCATGCATTTCGGCGCGCTGTTCGGGAGGAAGGCAGCCTGTCGTGTGCTTGAGACTTAGACTGAACCCGGCCGCGGGATGGGTCTTTGCACAGCACGCGTAGACGAGGAATTCCGCGTCGAGCGCCGCCTCACACACACTCACCGACCGGAACATCCTGCCCGCGACCGGCACTTCGCGCCACCGGCCGGCATCGAAATCAACCCACTCGGCGCCCAGGCGCTTCGCGAGTTCCGGCATCCCGAGCGCCCGCGCAACCCGTTCGGCCGGGCGCCAACGCAGCCCGCAGCTGTCGCCGAGCGACACACCCGCCGCGCCAACGCTTTTCAGAACGCGGATCACAACCTCAAGAAAGTCCGGCGCGCTGGAGGCTGGAAACCTGTGAGGACTGTTGAAGTTAGCCTTCACCAACACGCGCCGGCCCGCGATGCGCGATGCCGCCGCGCCGTCAAAGAGCTGGCCGAGCATGGCGGCAATATCCGCCTCGTCAACGCGCCGCGTGGCGGAACGAAGAACGACCCTTGCCCGACCCATCGCCCACCCCCAATAAGCAGTTTCGGCACCCGCATCTGGTCGACACGGGTGCCGAAGTGTTCATCAGATTGCTGCTGACGCAGTCACCTGCGCCGGCGCGCTCAACCTCAGGACGGCTGGGCCTGCGTGAACGCAGTCTCCACGACCAGTTCATCGGAATTGAACGTTTCGACCACAGGTTCTGTAAACACGCCTCTATGCATAACTGCACCTCCTCCCCCGCCTCGCGGCGGACTCCGGGCCGCAGCGCGCGGCCCGCAACACCCGCTATTCAGTCGGACCGTCTCTCACCCGTGAATGCGGTTTCGACAACAAGCTCGTCTGCGGAATACGTCTGAACAACCGGCGGTGTGAACGGCAATCGCTGCATGAGTGCCCCCCCTTGTCTTACCCCTCCAGCGTTATAGACAATGCCGCATCAAAGTCAACCGGCAACCGCCGGAATTGCCCGTCACCCGGCCCTGCCCTGCTCCACCTTCACAAGCAGTCCTTTTCCGACAAGACTGACGACGGTACGGCTTACCATGCCATCCACGTCCTTCGCGGAGGACAGGTCGAACTCCCGCCCGAGGGCAGAGAGAATGTCCGCCTCCGAAACCGGCGCCTTGAGACAGTCCCATATGAACGCCGCTGAGCCGTTCAGCACGTGAACGGAATTTGATGCGTCGTCGAACAGCATCCTGTCCCCGCCAACCTGCTGCTCCCTGATCCCCTCGCGTCTCGTGTAGAAGGTGCTCATGTCCGCCATGCCATGCCGCTCCCCTCGGATCCACCGCCCACCTCTCACCATCCAGAGGTTCTCTAACCCATCGCAGCCCAACACAGCAAGACATGATTAACCGATTAAAGACCTGACCCCAATGTCCCAGGGCGAAGGAGTAGACAGCCGAAGACGACCTGTCGCTCATCGTGGCGCAAGATGGCCGAGTCGGCCAACCCGTTCGCGCGTTCCGGCTTGAGTTCCCGCCCTTCGGCCGGTAGTGTTCGTGCGCTTTTCCGGAGAGTGAGCCGTAGCGTGCGGCACTGGAAACGGAGAAGCAGGGAGCGGCTTGTGAAATACGGTCAATTTGATGCGACGAAGAAGGAATATGTAATCCAGACCCCGAATACTCCTCTGCCGTGGATCAACTACCTCGGCACGCAGGAGTTCTTCGGCATGATCTCCAACTCCGGCGGCGGGTACTGTTTCATGATCGATGCCCGCAAGCAGCGCCTTACCCGCTACCGCTACAACAACGTCCCCATGGATTCGGGGGGACGCTACCTTTACATCAAGGACGATCAGACCGGAAAGATGTGGGCGCCGGGCTGGATGCCGGTGAAGGCGGACCTGGACGTTTACGAATGCCGCCACGGATTGGGCTACACGGTGATCACCGGCGAGAAGGACGCGATCAGGGTTTCGACGCGCTATTTCGTGCCGTTCAACGAGAGCTGCGAGATCTGGGAAACGGATATCACCAATACCGGGAAGAGGAAAAAAAGTTTCACTCTGTTCAGTTTTGTCGAGTTCTGCGGCTGGGAGGCGCTTAACGATGCCACGAACCTGCAGCGCACACTGAACCTTGGCGAAGTGGAAGTTGACGGCAGTGTGATCTACCACTTGACCGAATATCGCGAACGGCGCAACCATTTCGCCTACTTTGCCGCGAGCGAGAAGATCGCCGGCTACGATACAGACTCGGAATCATTCCTGGGCCGATACAACGGCTTCCATGAGCCCCGCGTTGTGGCCGAGGGAAAAAGCCGCAATTCCGTGGCCTGCGGGTGGAATCCCTGTGGGTCGCACTCGATCCGGATCACGTTGAAGCCGGGCGAAACGAGGAAGATGAATTTCATGCTGGGCTACGCCCAGAACCCGGAGAACGAGAAGTTCAGCGCCCCCGGCGTGCTCAACAAGAAACGCGTGCGAGTGACGCTCAAGAAATATCTGAACCGTAAGAATTCGGAGAAGGCGTTTGAGAACGTGGTCAAGCAGTGGGAAGAACTGACCGGCCGCTTCCAGGTGGAGACGCCCTACAAGAACCTGGACATGATGGTCAACACCTGGAACCAGTACCAGTGCGTGACGACCTACAACATGGCCAGGTCCACGTCCTATTATGAAACCGGGATCGGCAGGGGCATCGGGTATCGCGATGCCTGTCAGGATCTGTATGGCGCGGTCCATATCATGCCGCCGGAGCGGTCGAGGACGAGAATCCTAGAATTGGCGGCGATCCAGTGGCGGAACGGCGCCACCTACCATCAATACCAGCAGCTCGACAAGAAGGGCAATGCCACCATCGGCGTCGGCTTCAACGACGATCCGCTCTGGCTGATTTTGGGAACGGCCACCTACATCAAGGAAACCGGAGACTGGTCGATCCTGGAGGAGCAGGCCCAGTTTGACAACAACCCCAAGGATACCGCCACGCTCTATGAGCACCTGATCATCTCGGTCAAGCATATCATGGAGCACCGCGGTCCCCACAAGTTGCCCCTGGTGGGACGGGCGGATTGGAATGATTGCCTGAACCTGATCATGACCAGCATCAAGCCCGGTGATACGTTCCAGGGCGATGCCACGCATGCGAGCCTGAAGGACAAGATTGGAAGCGTGCCCGAGAGCCTCATGATCGCCGGGCAATTTGTCTGGGCGGTGGGCGAATTCATGCGCATGGCCCAGCACAAGAAGGACCGGAAAAACGAGAAGATGGCGGCGGCGGCGGTGAAGGAAATGCAGGCGGCGATCATCAAGCACGGCTGGGACGGCGAATGGTTTGTCCGCGCCTTCGACCGGTTCGGCAAAAAGGTCGGCTCCCGGGAGAACCCGGAAGGGAAGATCTTTGCCGAATCGCACGGCTGGATCGGCATGGCGTCGGTCGGCAAGGAAAACGGCATGCTGGAAAAAGCCCTGGACTCGGTGAAGGAGCGGCTCTTCTCGCGGCACGGCATCGTGTTACAGCAGCCCGCTTACACGAAATACAACTTCTACCTGGGCGAGATGACCTCCTATCCGCCTGGCGTCAAGGAGAACGGCGGCATCTTCTGCCAGCCCACGGGATGGCTGACGATTTCGGAATGCAACGTCGGCCGCGGCGATCAAGCCATGGAGTACTACAAGTCCATTTGTCCCGCAGAGCGCGAGAGCATCAGCGATGTCCACCGTTGCGAGCCTTACGTGTATGCCCAGATGATCGCGGGGCCGGATTCCGCACGGTTCGGCGAAGCCAAGAACTCGTGGCTGACCGGTACGGCCGCCTCGTCTTTCCTGGCGGTATCGCAGTACATCCTCGGAATCAAGCCGGAGTACGACGGCCTGCTGATCGACCCGTGCATCCCGAAGGGATGGAAGGGCTTCCGGGTTCATCGCAAGTTCCGCAACGCCACCTATGAGATCAACGTGGTCAATCCCTCTCACGTAAGCAAGGGCGTGAAGAGTGTGACCGTCGACGGCAAGACGCTGGCCGGTTGCATTCTTCCGGACTTCAAGGATGGCAAGCATCACAAGGTCGAAGTCGTGATGGGATAACAGCGGCAACGTCAACGGCGAAGCATCCGTGCTCAACAAGCGCCACTTCTCGGATCTCTCCGACCTGCTCGGACACTGGCGGATGACGGTTGACGGTAGGCAAACCGCGTTGAGCTTCGCGTTGTCATCACGGCAACGAAACCCCTTTGCCTTAAAGGCCCGCTGTGGTTCAATCAGCACGACTCTGGGGCGGAACTTACCCGGGACAACGCTGATATGAGTCTCGAAATACTCCTGAAGTACCCGGTTGTACTCCTCGCAGGATTCCTGACCACATGGCTGCTCACGCCCGCCGCCATGGCGCTTTCCAACCGGTTCGGCCTGATGGATCAGCCAGGCGGCCGCCATATTCACAAGTCTCCCATCCCGCGCGGCGGCGGCATTGCTGTGTTCGCCGGAATGCATGCGGTGTGCGCGGCGGTCTTCCTGCTTCCGTGGTCATCCTTCCAGGCAACGTTGAGCCACGAATGGTGGGGCCGCTTCGCGATCGTGTCTTCTCTCGTCTTCCTGCTCGGACTGGCCGACGACCTGCGCGGACTCAAACCGGTCACCAAACTCGCCGGCCAGGCCGCCATAGCCCTCCTCGCGTTCAGTCTCGGTTTTCGCGCAGGGAACATGCTGGGATTCGGGCTGCCTTTGATCATGGATATCGCGGTGACCGTCCTCTGGTTCGTAACCATCTGCAACGCGTTCAACCTGATTGACGGCATGGACGGCCTGGCCGCCGGGCTTGGCGCGATAGCCGGGCTGGGACTGGCGGGATGGCTGGTGCTCCGCCGCCTGCCCGGCGATGTCCTCATAACCTTCGGCCTTATCGGGCCCTGCCTGGCGTTCCTGCGCTACAATTTCCATCCGGCCCGCTGCTTTCTCGGCGACAGCGGAAGTCTGACCATCGGGTTCGCGGTGGCGGCCATCTCGATAAGCACCGGATCAAAAGGCATGACGATGGCCGCCATCCTCGTGCCCCTTCTCGCCGCCGGCATCCCGCTGCTCGATTCGATGCTCGCGATATGGCGTCGCACCGCGCGGGGCATGGCGGCCGGCCCCTCTTCCGGCGGACACGCCGGCGTCATGACGGCCGACTCCGATCACCTGCATCACCGCCTGCTCAGATCGTTCGGCTCCCAGCCGGCAACCGCCGGGCGCCTGTATGCCGGCGCCATCACGCTGGTGGCCGTGGGACTGCTGAGCATGCTGTTCCATGCCAAGGCAATGGGGATATACGTCGTGGCCTTCGTGGCGGCCGTGTACGTCGTAGTCAAACACATCGCCCGCACGGAAATAGCCGCAAGCGGCGCCGCCGTCCTTGTCGGACTGCGCCGTCCCACAAGATCTGCCGTGCTGCTGATGCTCTACCCGGGCTGGGATGCTGCATCGCTCGCGGCTTCGTTCTCGCTGGCGCTCTATCTCGCCGGCGAATTCCTGACGATGGAGTCGTACAAGGAGGCATGGTTCGGGCAGGTGCCTCTGTGGGTCGGATTGCCGATGGTGGCGCTGGTCCTCACACGGTCTTACTCAAAGATATGGAGCCGCGCACGCATGTCGGAATTTCTCCAGGCCGCCGTCTACGTGGCTGTCGGCCTGCTTGTGGCCGCCGCGCTGACGAACATCGTCAACGAAGTCCCCGCACGTTCACTGGCCATTCAGTTTCTCTCGTGCCTGGCACTGTCGGAGTTTGGAATCCTCCTAAGGCGGGCCGTTCCTCAGGCAGTGACGGAAGCGGATTGGAGCCGGGCGGCATCTTCGGGCGCCGAAACTGGCGCGGAAAGGGTCCTGATCTACGGCGCCGGCGGGGAAGGATGGCTGTACCTGCGCTCGCTCGACCCGCACAGTAACCCCGAGGCGGCGCGGAGACATGTTGTCGGGTTCATCGACGATGACCCCGCGCTGCAGGACAGGTACATCGGCGGCTTCAGGGTGTTCGGGGGAAGCGACAGAATAGTCGAAATCGTCCGGTCCGAGAATGTCACCCACATCGTCCTCACACGCGACCCCGGACCCGCGGGAAAGGCAAGAGCGGAAGATGCCGCCAAGGCAACAGGCGCCATCGCGCGCGTGTGGCGGTCTTCGGAAGACCCGATGGGGGCAGCGCCGCCCTGACGCGTCACCCGCCGGCTTGGGCTGAATCGAAGGGCACAGCCTCTTCACCGTCGCCCTGCTTCACAAGGATCTCTATCCGGCGCTCGACCTCGTTCAGTTTGCGGGTGCACAGCACAACAAGCTTCCTGCCCTCCTCGAACCGGGCCATCATCTCCTCCAGCCCGAGCGATCCGCCTTCCATCTCGGAAACAATCACCTCAAGCCTGTCCATCGCCTTCTCGAACGCCATTTCACCGCCAGCATGCCCGTCGGCCTCAAGCGTTTGGTTCTTTCTCGGCATATCCGTCCTCCTCCCCCGTTCAGTCCTGCCCGTCGACACGCTCGGAACGCTCGACAACCGAATCGAGCGCGCCGTCAGCAAGCCTCGTGCGTATCCTGCTTCCGGGCGCGGCATGCGCCACGCTGCGCACCACACGCCCGGCCTCGTCCAGAGTAACGCTGTAACCGCGATCCAGAACCGCTATCGGGTTCAGCGCTTCAAGACGCGTTGCGGCGCGGTCGAGCGCCTGCAGGAACACGTTCCTTGATGCGGATGCCGCCTGCGACAGCCTCATTGACTGCGCATCAGTGGCCTGCCTCGCCTCGCGGACTTCGGATGAGACCGCGCGCAGGATCGCGACCGCCGTATTGCGGATGCGATCCCGGTAAAGGCTCACGGCGTGCGCAGGCTCCCTGAAAACCGAATGCTTCCTGCACGCTTCAAGCCGCCGCGCCTGTTCCAGGTACGCCGCCTTCAGAGCCGACTTCACTCTCCGGTCCGACTCAAGCAGACGCCCCTCGAAAGCGTCCTTGCGATCAACAACCAACTCCGCTGCGGCCGACGGTGTGGCCGCCCTCAGATCGGCCACGAAATCGCTGATCGTGAAATCCACCTCGTGCCCGACAGCCGAAATCACCGGTATCTTCGACCTCGCTATGGCTCTCGCAACAACCTCTTCGTTGAAGCACCAGAGATCCTCCTGGCTGCCGCCGCCCCGCCCCACTATGAGCACATCCAGCCCGCCGCGCCTGTTCAGCAGGTCCACGGCCGCGGCGATCTCCTCCGCCGCGCCTTCGCCCTGAACGCGAACCGGCGCTATCAGCACGTGCAGGTTCGGGAACCTGCGTGTCACAACGTTCAGGATGTCGCGTATCGCCGCGCCGGTCGGCGCGGTAACCACCCCAACGTGCCGGGGCAGCCGCGGAATTGGCTTCTTGCGCTCCGTGGCAAACAGGCCCTCAGCCCCCAGCCTGGCCTTCAGTTTCTCGAACCGCTGGTGCAACAGGCCCTTCCCGGCGTCCTCGATACGGCGGACGATGATCTGGTAGTTGCCGCCTCTGGCGTAGACGGTCAGTCCGCCGAATACCCGCACTTTCATGCCGTCAGACGGGACCGCGCCGGTCTCGCGCCGGTCGCCCCTGAACAGCACGGCGGATATCTGCGCCGACTCGTCCTTTATGGTGAAGTAGCAGTGCCCCGATGCCGGTGCCCGGACGTTCGAAACCTCGCCCTCGATCCACACGGAACCGATATCCGACTCTATCAGCGCCTTCAGCGCCGCCGTGAGTTCGGAAACGGAGTAAACCTTCGGATCCGTCATCAGCAGCACAGGAACGCCGTCAGGCGACCCTGATCCTCCTTATCGAACGAGCCCGCCCGTTGTTGTCGTCTATATCCGCGACGATACCCTCGAGAACCACGTCCCTCTCGGCAACCGCGAACTTTATGGGCATACCGTTCAGAAAACGCGCCGTAACAGTCGCCAGGTCCCTGCCAATGGCCGAGTCTTTCGGGCCGGTCATCCCAAGGTCGGTGATATATGCCGTTCCCTTCGGCAACACGGTCTCGTCGCTCGTCTGGACATGGGTGTGGGTTCCGGCAAACACGCTAGCGCGCCCGTCGAGATACCGACCGAGCACAATCTTTTCCGACGTTGCCTCGGCATGGAAGTCCACCACGACGATCCGCGCAGCCTTAGCCACACCCGCGAGGAGTTCATCGGCGGCACGGAAAGGGCAGTCGGCAGGGGGCATGAAGACGCGGCCAACCAGGTTCAGAACGGCAACCGGCCCGGCCTCAGACTGAAGCACTGTCATCCCCCGCCCCGGACAGCCGGGCGCGAAATTCGCCGGCCGCACGATCCGCTCCTCCCTGTCGAGGTAGTTCTCCACCCCGCGCTGGTCCCATGTGTGATCCCCCAGGGTGATCGCGTCCACGCCGGCGGCGAATATCTCGTCGGCAATCGCCTCGGTTATGCCCTTCCCCCCCGCGGCGTTCTCCGCATTGACCACCACGAAATCCGCCTCGCGGTCCGTCTTCATGCGGGTTACCACCCTCGCCAGGCAGGTCCGGCCCGGACCGCCCACCACATCCCCAACCATCAGGAGTTTCATGCAGCCCCCGTTACTTCGCGTACTCGACACATCTCTTCTCGCGGATAACAACAACCCGTATCTGGCCGGGATACTGCAGATCGGTCTCGATCTTCTTTGAAATGTTCCGCGCCATCACTGCGGCCCCGTTGTCATCCATCCTGTCAGGACTGACCAGCACGCGCACTTCGCGGCCGGCCTGGATGGCGTAGCTTTTCTCAACCCCCTCGAACCCATTGGCCACAGCCTCGAGCTTCTCAAGACGTTTGACGTATATGCCGGTTGTTTCGGACCTGGCGCCGACACGCGAACTGGATATGGCGTCTGCCGCAACGGCCAGGGTCGCGTAGAGGCTTTCCTGCGGCACTTCCTCGTGATGCGCCGCAACGGCATTCACGACGACCTGCGCTTCGCCATTCTTCTTGAGAAGGTCCGCGCCGATGACGGCGTGGCTTCCCTCTACCTCGTGGTCCAGAGCCTTCCCTATGTCGTGGAACAGCCCTATCCGCTTCGCCAGCGACACGTCGAGCTGCAGTTCACCAGCCATCACGCCCATCAGGTGCGCCACCTCTATCGAGTGCTGCAGCACGTTCTGCGTGTAGCTGGTGCGGAACTTCAGGCGCCCGACCATCCGCAACAGTTCCGGCTCTATGCCCTGCACCCCGCTCAGGTACGCCGCCTCCTCGCCGGCGGACCTGATGGTCTCCTGCATGTTCTCCTGTGTCTTGGCGACTATCTCCTCAATCCGCGCGGGATGAATACGGCCGTCGGCAATGAGCCCCTCAAGCGCAATCCTCGCGATTTCGCGGCGAACCGGGTCAAACCCGGATATGACAACCGCCTCCGGAGTATCGTCTATAAGCACGTTCACTCCGGTGGCGGCCTCGAGCGCCCTGATGTTCCTGCCCTCGCGACCGATGATACGCCCCTTCATGTCGTCGTTCGGCAGCGCAACCGTGCTGGTCATCGTCTCACCGGCCAGCGGCGCGGCGAAACGTTGTATGGCCTGGACAATGATCTTCCGGCTCTCCCGCTCCGCCGTCTCCCGCGCCTGTTCCTGCATGCGCCGGATCATCGCGCCCATTTCGCCGTGGACTTCCTTTTCCACGCGCACCATCAGCTCGCGCCGGGCATCCTCCTGGCTCATACCCGCCACTTCCTGCAGCTTCTGACGCGCCTGGGAACTCAGCCGCTGGAGTTCGGCACGGTCCTTCTCGATCTCGGCCGACTTGGCCTCGACCTCCTTGATCTTCTCATCAAGCGCATGCTCCTTCTTGTCCAGCATCGAGACCTTCCGGTCCAGGTTCAGCTCGCGCTGGGCAATGCGTTCCTCGGCCGCAGCGACCTCTTTCCGGCGCGATGCCGTGTTCTGCTCGAACTCCTCCTTCCATTTCAGCATGTCCGCCTTGGCCTGGAGTTCAGCCTGCTTCACCGCCTCGGATGCGCGCTTCGCTGCTTCCTCCGCTGATCTCCTCGCTTCCACTTCCGCCGCCGAACCTCTGCGCCGGCAAGCCATCAGGCATGCCGCATAGCCGGCGCCTGCCCCCACCAGAGCCGCCAGAATTGAAGCCACCACAACAGTGCTCATCGAGACACTCCTTCCACAACCGCCGCCGGCCCACGGGGACCGAAGACGTTCCTGTCCGTCACCACCCGGTCCGTACGCACGTCGAGCGCACCAACCGGAACCCGTTCGACCAACTGCCACTCCCGACAGATTCCCACAAACAACGGCCTGCATGAGCCGACCGGCCTGCCCGCAAGAAGACGGTCGTAGACGCCCCCGCCCCGGCCCAGCCTGCCGCCCGCCCTGTCAAAAGCAAGGCCCGGCACGATGATCATGTCCAGCGTCTCCAGTCCCGCCTCCCTGCCGCCGCGCGGCTCCAGGATGCCGAACCGGCCCGGTGCCAGTTCCGTGCCGTCACGCCACACACCAAAAACGTAGCCCCGCTCACCGTATACCGGCAGGCAGACGGTCTTATCCGCATCCCTGCACGCGGCCACAATCAGTTCGCACCCGGTCTCAAACCCATGCGCTGCGTAACATGCAACCGAAGAAACCACTCCGAAACACGGCAGCGCGATCACGCGCCTCTGGGCAGCCTCGGACTCCCCCGCGAGCGCCGCCGGGTCCGTGCCGCGCGCAAGCTCGCGTATGCGCCGCCGTATGGCCTGCTTCTCCTCAAGCATCGCGGCTTCCGGGTTCATACACCATCCCTGCCGCCACGCGCGGCGCGCCAGCGGGCCAGTCGCTTCGCGATGACTTCTTCGTAACCCTGGTCGGACGGCTCATAGTATCGGGCGGAAGTAGGCGCGTATTCCTGATCGACAAAATGGCCGCTGAAATCGTGCGGATACCGGTAGCCGGGCGCCGGCTCTCCGCTTTCGGCGGTGCGCAGATGCACGTTCTTGAGGTGTTCCGGCACAGGAAGGGAACGGCCTTCGCTCACGTCCTTCTCAGCGGCGGAAATCGCGGCATAGGCGGCATTGCTCTTCGGCGCCGTCGCCAGGTAGGCGGTCGCCTGCCCGAGAACTATCCTTGCCTCCGGCATGCCCACGAAATCAACCGCCTGCATGGCCGAGACAGCAAGAGTCAGCGCACGCGGATCAGCGTTGCCGATGTCCTCGGAAGCAAGTATCACAAGGCGCCGGGCGACAAAACGAGGGTCCTCTCCGGCGTAAAGCATCTTCGCCAGCCAGTAGAGCGCCGCATCCGGGTCGGACCCGCGCATGCTTTTGATGAACGCCGATATCGTGTCGTAATGCCCGTCCTCGTCGTGATCGTAGGCAAGCAGCTTCTTCTGTATCGAATCGGCCGCCGCCTGCGGTGTTATGCGCACAACCCCGTCGCCGTCAGGCGCGGTCGTGAGAACCGCCACCTCAAGCGCGTTGAGCGCCCGTCTGGCATCTCCATCCGCCGTCCTGGCAAGGTGTCCCAGCGCGGCAGGATCAGCCTCAACCTTCATACCGCCGAACCCGCGCCCGTCCGTCATGGCCCGGGAAAGAATCCGGACAAGCGCGTCTTCCGGGAGCGAGCGCAATTCGAACACAAGCGACCGCGAAGTGAGCGGCGTGTTGATGAAGAACATCGGATTGTGCGTGGTTGCGCCGATGAGCGTAACCACGCCTTCCTCCACGTGCGGCAGCAGAACATCCTGCTGCGCCTTGTTGAAGCGGTGGATCTCGTCGACGAAGAGTATCGTGGGCTGCCCCGTGGACTCGCGACGGGATCTGGCACGGTCTATCACGCTGCGAAGAATCGCGACGTTGGCAGTGACGCCGCTGGTCCGCTCGAAAGTGCGACGGGTGACGGCGGCTATGACCTCGGCAAGGCTGGTCTTTCCGGCGCCGGGCGGACCGTAGAGAATTACGCTTCCGAGCCTGTCAGCCTGTATGGCGCGGGTAAGAAGCCTGTCGGGACCGAGAATGTGGTCCTGACCCTCGATCTCGTCCAGCGTCCGCGGCCGCATCCGCGCGGCAAGCGGCAACGCCCCACGCTCTTCGTTCCCCCGCCGGTCGAACAGGTCCATGCCCTCTCCCCGGAAAGGGAAATACCCCGCCACCGGCCGTAGAGGCTTCGATCTCTGACCCCTCGCGAACGAGGTGGGCGCCGCCTCCCGCGCTTCGGGTTAGCCCGAAGGCAATCCTTCCACGAAGGATTCAGGCAGCCCTGTGCTCTATCTTAATGGCTCAGAGATGCTTCGCCTGTTTGCGAACGGGGCAGGGTATTTCTCTTCCACGGGGAGGGAACAACCCTCCACCCAGAACCAAACCCGGCACACCACCGGTCCGGCCCCCGCCCCCGCCCAGAAATACGGCAGGAACAAGCGCCGGCCACAGCCGGGCAATCAAGTACTCAAGCCAACATGCCGATAGAATCGGCACGAGCAGCGTTTCAACCCACGACCAGAACAAGTTCGTAAACCCCGTCACGTTTCGCAGTCCGGTTTGTCAGCTTTCCCTTATTTCCGCTTTCAACCCGCTCCGGAGCGCCTCTTTGACCTTGTCATGAAAGGCATTCGCCTCTTCATCGGTCAGTGTACGCACCCCGGAACGGTACTCCAGAGTATACGCCAAGCTACGCTTGCCGGGCCCCATACTCTCCGATCTGAAGGTATCAAAGAGCAGGACTTCAGTCAACTCCGGCGGACCTGCCGCCCGAATCGCCGATACCACCTGCTCATGCGTCACGGAGTCATCAACTATCATCGCCACGTCGCGTGAAATGGACGGGTACGCGGGGATATCGGAAAGGACCGGCGACGAGAAACAGTTCGCTATCAGCGGCGCGATCGACATCTCGCAGATTCCCACCGGCTCGGCAAACCGCCACTCCCTGCGCAGAGCCGACTTCACGAGCCCGATCACTCCAACCGGCGCACCGGCAAGCTCCACCATCACGCACCAGCCTGGCTCGGTCCATTCCCGGTCCTCGGACCGGAACGAGAAGCGACCGGTCTTCAGTGCCGCTCCAAGCGCCTCCGCAGCGCCCTTGATCCGCAGAAACACTTCCTCGGCCGTCGCCGGAGTCCGGATGCTGCCTTCAACCCGCCCGGCCTTGCCGGACAGGCCCATGCAAAGCCGGCCTTCCTCGATGGAGGCGCCGTCGCTAACCCCGAACACCCGGCCCATCTCAAAGAAGAGCACATCCGGCACCTGGTGAGCTGCGTTGCGGCCCATCGTTTCAACCATCTGCGGAACGAGCGAATCCCTCATCACCGCGTAATCGGAGCTGACCGGGTTCGGCAACACAAGACGGCCGCCGGCGTTCCCCTTCCCGAACAGGTCAAGCAGCGCCGCGGACACGAAACTGTAGTTGACGATCTCCGAGAAGCCGAGCGCCATGACCGTCTTCCGGCATTCCGCGACGGCCCGTTCTTCAACGTCATCCGATTCCGGGACCAGCGCGGAACGCGGGGGCGCCGACGCCACCTCGCCCAGGCCGTGAACCCGCGCCACTTCCTCGAAAAGATCCGCCTCAACTTCAATGTCCGGCCTGAACGCCGGCGCCGTTACAGTGCACCCTCCGGCGTCCTTCTCGTCAACGTTCATTCCAAGCCGAACGAAGATGTCGGCCATCTCGCCATCCGATATGCGCATACCAAGCAGGTCTCTCCCCCTGCCATACCGGCAACGAATCCTGCGCGGTTGCGGCTTCACCGGCCAGACGTCCGTGCTGCCCGGCGATGCTGATGCTGACGCGTGCTCAACCATCAGCCCGGCTGCAAGGCGCCCGGCCCATCCAACGGCAGTCACATCCACACCCCGCTCGAAACGGCGCGACGATTCGCTGGCCACGCCCAGGTCCGCCGAGGCGGAATGTATGAGTCCCGGATCGAAGCAGGCGCTTTCCAGCACGACACGCGTGGTGGCATCGCGGATCTCGCTTCCTTCGCCGCCCATGATGCCGGCAAGCGCAACCGGCCCTTCGCCGTCGGCAATCACAAGCACGCCGGTATGCAGTTTCCTCGTCTCGCCGTCCAGCGTCCTGATCTCCTCGCCGGCCACGGCCCGCCTGACCACGATCCGGTCACCGCGCAGCAGGTCACGGTCAAACGCATGCAGCGGGTGCCCCGTTTCAAGCAGCACGTAGTTCGTGATGTCCACGACACTGTTGATCGGCCGCATTCCGCAGAGATGCAGCCTGCGCTGCATCCAGTCGGGACTGGGTCCCACCACAACCCCTTCGAGAGCACAAGCCGTGTAGCGCGGACACCCGGCCGAGTCGGCCACCTCCACGTTCGCGAACTCCCTGATCTTCCGCGGTCCGAGCCCTGCGTGAAGCTCCGGCATCTTCAGTCTCCCACCGCACAGGGCCGCCACCTCGCGCGCGATGCCGATGATGCTGAGGCAGTCCGGCCTGTTCCAGGTCACCTCGATGTTCAGAACCGTCTCCGGCTCCCCGACAATGTCCTGCAAGGCCGATCCCGGCGCCGCGGCGGCAGGAAGTATCATTATCCCGGAATGGTCATCCGAAATCCCAAGCTCGTCTTCCGCGCAAAGCATCCCTTCCGAGAACTCGCCCCGGATGCTCGTCTCCTTGATGAGCAGGCCGCCGGCAAGCACCGCCCCGGCAGGCGCAAACGCGGCCCTATCCCCGGCCTTGAAGTTGGAAGCCCCGCAGACAACGCGGTACTCGCGGTCGCCGGCCCCCACCCTGCAGATGCTGAGCTTGTCCGCCCGCGGGTGCTTCGCAACGGAAAGAACCTCGCCGACAACCACGCCTGTGCACGAGCACCCGACCTTCTCTATGCCCTCGACCTCGGTGCCCGACATCGTCAAACGCTCCGCCAGACGCTCGGCGGAATCGTCGAAGTCAACAAACTCGCGCAACCAGCTTATCGGAACTTTCATTCTACCCCTGATCGCGGGCGGGACGCCCGGCCTCTACCTGAACTGTTCCAGGAATCTCAGGTCGTTCGCGTAGAGCATTCTTATGTCCTGTATTCCGTACTTCACCATCGCTATGCGCTCGACGCCCATCCCGAAGGCGAAACCCGTCACCGCTTCTGGATCGTAGCCAACCTTCCTGAAGACGCGCGGATCCACCATTCCGGCGCCGGCTATCTCGATCCAGCCGCTGTTCTTGCACACGCGGCAGCCATTCCCGGCGCAGACGTGACATGAGAAGTCGCATTCGACGCTCGGCTCCGTGAACGGGAAGAAGTGCGGCCTGAACCTTATGCGCACCCCTGCGCCCATCATTTCGCGTATGAAATACTCCAGCGTGCCCTTCAGGTCGCCAAGCGATACCGCCGCGTCAACGTACAGCCCCTCGATCTGATGGAAGTTCGCGCTGTGGGTCGCATCAGTGGTGTCACGCCTGTAGCAGCGGCCGGGCGTGATCACGCGCACCGGCGGTTTCCTCCGCTCCATCACGCGTATCTGGACCGGGGAGGTCTGCGTCCTGAGCAGCATCCCGTCCTCCAGCCAGAAAGTATCGCCCGGATCCAGCGACGGATGATGCGCCGGAGTGTTCAGGGCCTCGAAGTTCCTGTACGCGGTCTCTATGTCCGGCCCTTCCGCCACGGTGAAACCGATCCTCCCGAAAATCCGCGTGGCGTCTTCGATCACCTTCGAAATCGGGTGCATGCTTCCAACCCCGCGCCACCGGCCGGGCAGCGACAGGTCGAAGGCCGGTCCGGCCTGCCGGGCCGAGGTCAACCCGGACTTGCGGTCCTCCACCGCGGCCTGTACCGACACCTTGAAGTCATTGGCCGCCCGCCCCAGCCCTGCCCGCGCTTCGGGCGGCGCGTCCTTCAACCCCTTCATCATCGCGGGCAGAACGCCGTTCCGGCCAAGGTAACGTATCCGCACCTGTTCGAGCTCGTCCGCGTTCGAAGCCGCGGCGGCCGCGGCCAGCGCTTCCTGCTTCAGGCTCTCGATCTTGTTTTCGTCCATAAACGAAGAAGGCCACCTTTTTCCAAAGATGGCCCCTCCTGAAAGATATCTACGCAGGTCTCAGGCGAGGGCCAGTCTGGCCTGCTCAGCTATCGCCTTGAATCCCTGCGGGTCGTGAATCGCTATCTCCGACAGCATCTTTCTGTTCAGCCGCACGCCCGCCTTCTTCAGTCCCTCGATCAGGCGGCTGTAGGTGAGCCCGTTCAGGCGGCATGCCGCCGAGAGGCGCACTACCCACAATGCACGGTATTCCTGCTTCTTCTTCTTCCTGTCAACCGTCCCCATCCGCATCGCGCGGTTAACGGCCTCGGTCGCCTGGCGGTAACGCTTGCTGCGCCCACCCCGGAAACCCTTGGCCAATTCGAGACGGCGGCTGCGGCGTTTGCGCGAAGCCGGCGCGTTTGTTGCACGAGGCATGACTACCCTCCCTGGGCGGAACGTATCAGGTCGAGAGCAACCTGTGAATCCGCTTCATCTCCGCTTTATCAAGAATGCCGGGCTTGCCGATCGTACGCTTCCGCTTGCGGTTCTTCGAGGTCGTCATGAGATGACGCCCTCCGCAACGCGCGTACTTCAGCTTGCCCTTCGCTGTAACTTTGAACCGCTTCGCAGCGGCTTTGTTGGTCTTCTTCTTCGGCATATGAATCCGTCCTTCGGCCTTGCTGACCCCCGTCCGGAAGACGGGCAACGAAAACAAGGGGCGTGAGACTACAGTGAGCCGCGCGCCCCGTCCAGCGGATTTTTCTGCAATCGGAATATCCGCTCTACACCGGCTCCACGACATGGCCGTCGCCGACCGACTGCGGCGTCTGCGGCGCGGCCGCCGGAACGACCTGATCAACCGGCGCGGGCGCCGGCGGACGAACCACGGGGACCGCGGGACGCGGCTGTGAAGGCGCTCCACCGGAGGCCTTCTGCGCACCGCCCTGCCGCACGGGTTTCGGCCCGATCAGCGCGATGATGCTCCGACCCAGCCTCTTCGGAGACTGGTCCAGAACACTGACGTCGTCGCATTCCTTGATCGCGCGGTTGAGCAGGTCGAAACCGAGTTCCTTGTGAGCATTCTCCCTGCCGCGGAAGGTCAGGGTAAGCTTCACCTTGTGCCCCTTTTCGATGAACTCGCGGACGTGCGTGATCTTCGTCCTGTAATCGTGTTCATCCGTGTTCGCGTGAAACTTGATTTCCTTCACCGCGTGGCTGTGCTGATGCTTCTTCGCCTGCTTCCGCTTGCGGTTCTCCTCGTACTGGAACTTGCCGAAATCCATTATCCGGCAGACCGGCGGATCGGCGTTCGGCGAAATTTCAACGAGGTCCAGGTTGTCTCGCCTGGCCATATCAAGCGCGTCGCGCGTGGCGAGTACGCCGAGCATGCTGCCGTCGGCGGCAATGCAGCGCACACGGGGAACCCGGATCTTGAAGTTTGTTCTTATGAACGAGCGGATAACCTGCCTCCCTTGCTGCGGCCGATCAAGTCGGCCTGTTGCCTGACTCCGCTGCGCCGGGAACACTCCCGGCTACCAGCATCTCCGCGAAAGCATCCACCGGTCTGGCGCCCATGTCGCCCTCCGAACGGCCTCTCACAGAGACCGCACCCGAAGCCTCCTCCTTCTGGCCGACTATCGCCATGAAGGGAACCTTGTCCAACTGGGCCGAACGTATCTTCGCGCCCAGCTTCTCCGAACGCTTGTCGGTCGTCGCGCGGATATCACGCCCGCGCAGCGCTGATTCGACCTTGAGCGCGTAATCAAGCTGCTTCTCCGTAACCGGCAGCACACGCACCTGCTCGGGCGCCAGCCAGAGCGGGAACGCGCCGCCGTAATGCTCGATGAGGATTCCGAAAAACCTTTCCAAGCTGCCGAGCAGCGCGCGGTGAACCATGTACGGCCTGTGCTCCCTGCCATCCTCGCCCACGTAAACCAGCCCGAACCGCTCCGGAACATTGAAGTCGAACTGTATCGTGCTCATCTGCCACTCGCGGCCAAGCACGTCTCTCACCTTGATGTCTATCTTCGGCCCGTAAAAAGCGCCGCCGCCGGGGTCGACCTCGTATTCAACCTGCTCGGACTTCAACGCGGCCTCCAGTGACCGGGACGCCTCGTCCCACCGCGACTCTTCTCCAACCGCCTTCGCCGGACGCGTCGCCAGATAGGCCCTGAACTCGCTGAACCCGAACGCGCGAAACATGCGCAGGCAGAAGGCCAGGACCGACTTGATCTCGTCGAATATCTGCTCCGGCGTGCATATGATGTGCGCGTCATCCTGCGTGAAACCGCGCACGCGCAGCAGCCCGTGGAGAACGCCGCTCTTCTCGTACCGGTACACCGTGCCAAGCTCGGCCCAGCGCAGCGGCAGCTCGCGGTAGGACCGTTTCTGGGTCTGGTAAACCTGGATGTGGAAGGGGCAGTTCATCGGCTTGATGAAGTAGTCGTCTCCGTCAATGTCCATCGAGGAGTACATGCTGTCCCGGTAAAAATCGAGATGCCCGGACGTCTGCCACAGGTTCGCCCTGCCGATGTGGGGAGTGAAGAGAAGTTCGTAGCCGGAACGGAAATGCTCGCGCCGCCAGAAGTCCTCGACAAGCACGCGCATCCGCGCCGCCTTTGGATGCCAGTGCACAAGGCCGGGGCCGACGGATTCGTGAATGCTGAACAGGTCGAGTTCCTTGCCAAGCTTGCGGTGGTCGCGCCTGCGCGCCTCTTCAATCCGCTCAAGGTGCGCGTCCAGTTCCTTCTGTGTGGCAGCGACTATCCCGTAGATGCGCTGCAGCATAGGGTTCGTTTCCCTGCCCCGGAAATAGGAGCCGGCCACTGACACCAGCTTGAACGCGCGTATGTCGCCCGTGGAAGCCACGTGGGGGCCGCGGCACATGTCCGCAAAATCGCCGCAGCGGTAGAAACTGATCTCCTCGCCGGCGGGAATGTCGGAAAGCCTGTCGAGCTTGTAAGTCTGCCCGGCCCCGGACAACGTCTTCTCGGCCTCGCCCCGGCTCATCACCACCCGCTCGAAAGGCGCGTTCTGCCCGACAATCCGGGCCATCTCAGCCTCGATCTTCGGGAAATCCTCGGGCGCGATGCGGACGGGCAGGTCGAAATCGTAATAGAAACCGTCGTCGGTCGCCGGCCCGATGTCGAGCTTGACTCCGTCGTACAGCCGGCAAACTGCCGCAGCCATCACGTGCGCCGTGCTGTGGCGCAGGCGATCAATGTCCAAAAGAGACCTCCGAACTGGCAAATGCAAACACCGCGCACGCAGCCCCGACCATTCCGGGGTCGCCCGCAAACGGCGATGCAAGCTACTAAATTGCCGCCACTTCTGTCAAGAAACCCGCCTGTGACGGGCATGGCGCCTCAACGGGCGCTCAGAACCTGCCCGTGTGCGGGGTCTCCACTCCATACGCCTCGGCCGTGGCTCGGATATCGCGCAGGACTTCGGGATTCCTTGTCCTGGCATACTGGTAGATCAGGTTGTATACCTTCTGGCGCGCCCAGTCTTCGCGGATATCGCGTCCGCCGTCGCCGCCCACCTCGCTGAGCGACAGGTCGAAAACCATGTCGCACGGGGAATCACGACTCTCGCCGAGCGCCTGGAACACCACTCTATCGTCGCCGCGCGGCAGTCTTCCGAACAACACAAGCTGCCGGTCAAGGTACAGGTTCGTAGTCTGGGCAGGGAACATCTCGATCCTGGTGCTCGCCGGGAGAATGAACCGGATATCCGACAGAACCGGACGCGAGAGCTGACCGAGACGCTCATGCATGGAGTCCGGAATGTCCCATCGGCCGCGCTGCACAATATACGAGTCGCCCCTGTTGCAGTACGAAAGCAGGTCCAGCAGATACCCGTTCGCGGTCTGCCCGGTGCCGAACGTGAAGATGGAAAGCCGGCCGGCATTGACCCTGCTGAAACCCGCCACAATATCGCTGCTGTTCAGCACGCCCGTTGTCGGCTGCCCGTCGCTGACCATGAAGACGATCAGAGGCCTGCCCTGGCGCGGGGCAAGCGCCGCGGACATCTCGGTAAGCGATTTGAATACGTCCGTCGCCCCCTCGGAAACAAGCGACTCGACGAAGCGCCGCGCCGTGGCAAGAGACTCCGCATCCGGTGAACGCCATGTCGGAAACGCAAAACCTGCCGTGTCCGAAAAAGCCATCACGTTGAACGCGTCGGCCGGGCCGACCCGGTCAAGGCACTTCACAAGCCCCTGCCTGCAGAAATGAAGCTTCTGCTCGGTCATGCTGGCGGAACTGTCCAAGACAAGCAGGACATCGCGCGGCATCACTGGCAGGATATCCGGCCCAACTCGCTCAAGGCCGATCCGGAAATACGTGTGCCGCCTGTCCAGCAAAGGGTTGTACACGGTAACGTCGGCCCTGAGAAAGTTGTCAAGCGCCCGCCGCCCGCCGGCGGCATCCTTCCGGTCCTGCTCCCCTATCGCCGCACCGCGGCCCGCTCCGCTGCCGCCATCGCCGCCGGCGCCGGCGGGCAGTGAAGGACCAACCCGCGAACCGGCGCCCCCGTCGCCGTCCAGAACGGCGGATGCCATCCGGTCCGGCACCGGAACCGGCGGCGGCAGGAACGCCGAAAACGGATCGGAGACTGCAGCGGACATCCTGACCGATGACGAAGGATCGAATGGCGCCACTACCTCTTCCGCCGTCCGCGTACGCTCAACTGCCGGAACGGATCTGCGCGGAATCCTCGGGGCGTCATCGCGCACCACGCGCTTCTCAATCTCCAGTATCTCGTGCCTCGGCTGCCACACGTTCTGCCGCGGGAGTTCAGGCGCAGCCGGCATATCCGCATCCCCCGTCGCCACGCGTTCGGACAACCGTTTCGGCTCTATCCTCGCGGGATCAACCGGCACGGTCAGGCGGGATACACCCGCGGCGGCATCGCCGGCGACAACCGGGGAGAGAGACGGCGATGTAAGCCTTACGGAAGACGGGCGCTCGGCGGACTCGGGCCTGACTTCGGCAAGGCTCAGCCCGCGCCACCTGTGGTCTTCCTCTTGCTGACGCCGCGTGTAGTCGTCCAGCTTCAAACCCGGAAGCCAAGTTATGAGGGCAGCGTGGATTCCAAGCGATACTCCGCATGCAATCACGGCGGCTGTCGTGTGCCGCTCCACCGTCCTGCTGGTGCGTCCGCCGCCAGGCATCATTCCGCGCCCCCGTCCCCGTTCGCCCCCAACGCCGCGACCGCGTTCCGCCCGGCCGGGCTGTCCGGATAACGCTGCACAAGTTCGCGCAGCACTCTCATCCGCTCGTCTTTCCTGTCCATCCGTCTGTACGCGTCGGCGGCGGCAAGCATGCAATCCGGCACGAGCGCGGGATCATCATACAACACGCTCACCACCATGAATAAACGCGCAGCCTCCTCCGGCCGCCCCTCGACAATGGCCGCGCGCCCCAGTCCGGCATATGCGCGGATCCGCACCCCGGCAAGCTCATCGCCGGCGGAAAGCGCCGCGGCCCTGTCCAGGTACCCTTTCGCCGCCGCCGTCTCCCCGCGCTGAAGCGCAAACTCTCCCGCCCTCAGCGCCGCCTCGGGCAGGTACTCGGTCTCCACCTTCTCCGCCACGGCCTGCTCAAACGCCTGCGCGGCGCCGGCCTTGTCATCGGCAATCAACGCGCGGCCGAGCAGCGCGTACCCGGCCTGCCGCCACGCGGGCTCGGTCTGCGTCTTGAGCATCACCCGCGCAACCGAAGCGGACTCCGCGCGCTTCCCCCGGCCGGCCAGCTCGATCGCCAGCCACTGCAACAGGCCGGGGTTGGACCGGAGTTCGTCCGACCTGTCAAGCAGCCCGGAGAGGATATCGCCGGCC
>VGWI01000030.1 GCA_016873655.1 Lentisphaerota bacterium | reverse complement strand
CAAGCTGCCGCGTTACTGGGTTGTGCCGGGCGATCCGGCGATGTACGTGAAATCGGAGCGGCTCTATCCCGACTACCAGTTGCGGCTTTTCAGGAACACCGCCTTTTTCCGCTACGAGGCCGGCAGGGTCGTGCACGAGAGGTTCCCCCGGAAGGGGCGCGGGCCGGGAAGGAAACTCAGGCGTGGACATCTGGTCCACCTCGCGTTCCGGCTGCTTACCCGCGCGGAGCGGGAGAGAAGAGCGGGCATGTACAGTTCGCTGGATCCCGCCAGTATGCCTACCAATGCGATGTATCTCTGGGAAGACCTGCCGCACGAACTGAAACCCGTCTCTGAGACATGGAGAGACTGAGATGCCGTCCCTTGTTGCCGTAACGGTTAACTGGCGCAGGCCCGATCTCACCGAAAGGTGTGTCAGCAGTCTGCGGAACGGCTCCGTGGTCCCGGACCGCATCATCGTGGTGGACAACGGGTCCGGTGACGGATCCGTTGAGCGGATACGGTCAAGCTGCCCGGGCGTTTCGCTCCTGGCGCTGCAGGAGAACACCGGTTTCACCGGCGGCTACAACGCCGGTATGCGGGAGGCCCTGGCTGGCGGAGCCGGGCTCGTGTTCATCATCAACAACGATGCTGAAGTTGAGCCGGACACCATGAAGCTGCTGGTTGACGCCGCGGCGGCTGACAGTGACGCGGGCTTCTTCGGTCCGGCTCAGCGTTTGCCGGACGGTTCCTCTGCCGGGCCGTTCATGCAGTTCCGCTGGCTGGACGGGCGTGTGAGCGTGAGGGACGGGGCAGGTGTCGGAGGGCGAAGCGGGTGGGAAAGTTTCCTGTCCGGCTGCGCCGTGCTTGTGCGCGGAGACGCGCTGGAACAGGTGGGGCTGCTGGACGACCGCTACTTCCTGTACGGCGAGGACGTGGAGTGGTCATTCCGGGCGCGGCGGAAGGGCGTTGGTCTGCGGTCCGTGAACGGCGCGGTTGTCAGGCACGAGCTCTTTGCGTCCTCCGGCAGGGAGTCGCCAGTCTTTCTCTACTACAACACCAGGAACAGGTTTCTGCTGGCGCGGTACGCGCCGCCGGCATTGAGGGTCGGGGTGTACCATGCGAACGTCATGGCGCGGATGACCGGCAAGGCCCGCAGGCTGGCGGCGCGGGGCAACCGCGAGGGCGCGGAGGCGTTAATCGCGGGCATGGCGGCCGGACTTTTTCTGCGGAAGTTCGGCGGCGAGCGTGTTGCGGCTCCCCGGTGGCTGGCCCGCGCCGTTCTGGGCGGGGCGAGGTAGAAGGGGTGGGGCCGGCGGGATCAGGCGCCGAAGGCGTAGCCGAATCTTTCGACATCCGCGGCGTACAGGGCACCGACGATACCGCGTGTTTCATCGTCGTAGTAATCCGGATATGAGCCGTGTTCAGTCCTGTTCGCGTGCGGCAGTTTCGCCCGGACCCCGGTTTGTTTGCAGATTGTGTTCCAGTCGTCTCTGAGACGCTCGAACCTTCCGACGAAATCAACCATCAGCCGACCGTCGGCGCCGGTGACGAAGTCCACCTGCCTCAGGTTGCGGAAACTGTCGCCTGCGTTCAGGCCGGCCATGTTGTCGCGCAGCCAGAACGTGAAATCCCGGAATGACATGGAAGACACTGCCTCGTGGAGGGGGTGTCCACGCTTCTCGCGCACGAAGAGGTACTTGGACAGGTGGAGGTCCCACGGGTTCCTGACGAACGCGAACTTGAAGTAGGCATTCCACGTTGCCCAGGGAATCTCTATGCCGGCCAGTTCAGCACATGTCTTGTGGAACGGGCGCCACGGGTAGTGCGCCCCGCCGACCTTCTCGATGGCCCTGGCCACGCTTGTGCCGGCGGTTTTGGGTATGTGTACGAAGATAAAACGGTGCTCGTGGCAGATCATGGCCGCAATGTTGTATCCAAAGCGGCGGAGCGGCAAGCGCGGACTTCAGGCGGATGCGTCTTTCGGCATCCGGGCGCTACTTCAGGATCAACTCGACCACCGGAACCGCAACGCCTGCCGGCGGCATCTGCGGAAGCGTCAGTGTAAGCGTATCGGTCTTGCTGCGGGAATCGCTGTGTCAGTTGCGGGAGAGCTGGAAGCTGCCGGTCGGCTGTCTCTTGTCTCCCTTGACCTCAAAATGACGGCAACTGATTGTGCTGTTCGTTGATGTTCCCTCAAAGACCCAGGTGCGCTTTCCCTTCGATGCCTGTCCGGAGACGGCGCCGTTCCCTATATCGCCTTCCAGGAAACCGACGAACTTCTCGGGCTTGTTCTTCCATTGACAGGTGAATACCGCATCGTACCTGCCGGCGGCGTCGGTCGGGGCGAGATCCAGCGTCAGTTCGTCTGGCTTTCCCGCCGCCCCGCGCTTGTATGTGCCCTTGAGGGACGCGGCGTTTTCGTCTGTTCCCGAGGCGCAGACGGCGGCAGCGATACAACCAGCGCACAGCGACACGGCAAAAAACTTGTATCTCATGCAGGCTCCCTTTCAGCGGTCCGGACGCGGAGTGCGTGCGAACAGTCGCGGATTGTGCCGGACCCGACGATCCGTCTCAAGGCGAATACTTTGCGCTCGCGCCGGGCGGTGTGCGGCGCGGGGGGGTCAGATACGGACTGACGGTTTGCCTTGATCGCGTTTGTTCGGGGGTGTGGCCGCGTTGTCCACGCCGAGTCGGGACGCTATAACGACCCTTGACCCGCCGGCGAGTATGTCAATCGAAGACGTGACATCCACACCCGATTCGGCGCGTCTGCCGGCTGGGACGGCCAGCGCGCCGGCGGCGAGCGGGATGGCGGCGACGATTGATGGGAGCCGCCGGTAGAGCGGAGGGATCTTGGCTGAGACGACTGTTTCCGGCGTGAACCCCTCCGCCACGAGCGCGAAGCGGAGCACCGGCCATGTGAAGGCGTTGATGTGCGGGCACAGGTTGCGGTGGTAGAAAGAGATTGTCTTGTCGTTCGCGGGTACGGGGCGTTGCAGGTTGCCGGTGAAGAGGAAGCGGATCCGGTGTCTCACGGTCCAGTAGTTCGGCAGGGAGATGAACAGCCAGCCGCCTGGTTTGAGGACGCGCGCGAGTTCGTGGACTGCGTGGAACGGGGCCTTCAGGTGCTCGAGGACTTCCGTGATAGTGGCGGCGTCGAAAGCCCGGTCGTCGTAGGGCAGCGTGTCCGCCAGATCGCCCTCGGCATATCGGATATCGGGGCGTTTCTCGCAGAAGATGCGCTTGTCGAAGCACGATACGGCGTAGCCGGCGTCGGCCGCCATGCCGGCCAGTCGCCCGTCGCCGCAGCCGGCGTCCAGGACCTGCGCGCCCGGGCGGACCCTTTCCTTGAGCATGGCTAGAACGCGATCCTGCGGTCTCATGTCTGAGCTTGGTCCTCCGTGACGGTGCGGGCTTCAGCCCGGCGTGCGGGCGGAAATTGTGCAACACGCGGGTGGGGGCAGCAAGCCGATAAGGTTGCCGGGAGGCGGCCCGGGGCGTGGGCGGGGATCGATGCCGGGGCCGGGACAGACATCGGGCGCGTTTCAGCCTGTTGTCAGAGTGAGCGGCGGCGCTGTAGGATTGGGCCCTGAGCCCGGGTTATTCATGAACGCTGCGTGTTCATTCACAACCGCCTGCCGCGGCGCAACGTGCGCCGCAGCAGGCTTCGACGCGGTGCTGCGCACCTTGCTCAGGGCTGCCCTGAGCGCAGGCCCGCAGGGCCGGAGTCGAAGCCCGCAGGGCGAACTATCCACGAGGCGGCTTCGTGAATAGGTCGGGCTGAGCCGGGAGGAGCGACATGAACAAATTGGAGTCGGGCGGAGTGGTGCGCGGTGCGGTCAATGCGATTGCTGTTGCCCTGTTGCTGTCCGGGTGCACGTACCGGGCCGCGTACAACCCGTCCTACGTCACGGCGGCGACGGATTCGCCGGTGACGAAGGTCGCGGGGCGAGGAGCGGTTGTGATGGACCGGTCGGACGAGTCGTACGTCTTTATCGGCCGTCCTCACAGTTTCACCGCCGGGGCGACCAAGCTCGAGATCAGGCTTGGTTCCATGCTGAAGGAGATGTCGGCCCGGAAGCTCGGCAGATTATTTGACGGCGGATACGCCGCGGAGGCTGAGTCAGGTGTCGTGGCCGTCATCAGGCCCAGAGTCGTGAGTTTCGATCACTGGTACAACAGGATGCGGAATCTTGATTTTGCGACCACGCCGCAGGTTGAACTGGCCATACATATTGAGGCCGCAGACGCCGCCGGGGCGGTATTCTTTTCCCGCGGGTATTCGTCCGGCAGGTACTCCGGCAAGACGGTCATGGACACCCTGTCGCCCGGCGAGCTGATAAACCGTACCGCGCACGACGCCATGGCGCGCCTGCTTGACCAGGCCGCGGTGGACCTCTCCGCGGCGCTGAAGGCGATCCCGACGAAGGCCTCGGCGCAGCCCGCGCCGGCCGTTTCGGAGGCGCCCGCGCCTGTCGCCGTCGCGCCTGCGGCGATGCCCGAAGCAAGCCCGGAGGAGAAATTGCGCCGGTTGAAAAGCATGTATGAGCAGGGTCTCATCTCGAAGGAGACCTACGAGGCCAAGCAGCGCGAAGTCCTTTCGTCCTTTTGAAACGGAGGGACATTCTCTTCCGCAACCGCGCCACGCAGGGGGCGGTCCTCCGGGCAACGCCGCCCTGCGTGGCGCGGCTGCGGGAATACGCCGGGCTGGCGGAAGAAAGCGCGTCACCTTGCGCTGTGAACGCTCAACACATTACTTCCCGATGCCGGCGTGGAATTCCTGGAGCGATTTCACGGTCGAGTCGCCCTTCAGCCGAGCCGCGATCCCTTCCGCCGCGGCAATCGCCGCCGCGACTGTGGTTATGTAGGGCAGGCGATGGCGGATGGCTGCTTTCCTGATGTACGAGTCGTCGGTGACGCTCATCTTGCCCGCCGGGGTATTGATCACCAGGTGGATTTCGCCGTTCTTGATCGCGTCGAGGATGTTCGGCCGGCCCTGGTGGAGTTTGAGGACGTGTTCCACGTTGACGCCTGATTCCGAGAGGAATTTGCGTGTGCCCTCTGTCGCAAGCACGCGGAACCCCATGTCGAGGAAATGCCTGGCGCAATCCGCAACCTGCTTCGAGCGGTCGCGGCCGCATATTGTCATGAGGACTGTCCCGGACAGCGGCAACGTTGACTTGGCCGCGTCCTCCGCCTTGTAGAAGGCCATGCCGAACGAGTCCGCTATCCCCAGCACTTCTCCGGTGGACCTCATTTCCGGGCCGAGGACCGGGTCCACTTCCGGGAACATGTTGAACGGGAATACCGATTCCTTCACGCCGCAGTGCGGGTAGGATCTGCGCTTAAGGTTGAAGTCCTTCAGGCGTTTCCCGAGCATTATTTCCGTGGCGATCCTTGCCATGGACACGTTGCAGACCTTCGAGACTATCGGCACGGTGCGCGAGGCGCGCGGGTTTGCCTCGAGCACGTACACCTTGTCGTCGCAGACCGCGAACTGCATATTCATCAGCCCGACGACCCTCAGTTCCTTCGCGATACGTTCCGTGTAGGCGATGATCGTATCGACGTGTCGTTTCGGCAGTGTGCGCGGCGGAATCACGCAAGCCGAGTCGCCCGAGTGGATGCCTGCCTGTTCGATATGTTCCATGACGGCCGGCACGAAAGCGTCGGTCCCGTCGGCAATCGCGTCGGCTTCCGCCTCGATCGCGTTCGCGAGGTAGCGGTCTATGAGGATTGGCCGGTCGGGCGAGACGTCAACCGCCGCGGCCATGTAGTCGCGCATCATTCCGTCGTCGTAGACGACTTCCATGCCGCGTCCGCCGAGGACGTAGGACGGGCGCACCATCACCGGGTAGCCGATCTTCGAAGCGACCTTGAGCGCCTCATCCACGCTTGAGGCCATACCGCTTTCCGCCATCGGTATTCCCATGCGCTCCATCACCATCCGGAACCTGTCGCGGTCCTCCGCCAGGTCAATCGTATCGGTGGAGGTCCCGAGTATTCTGACGCCGGCCTCTTCCAGTTCGCGCGCGATATTGAGCGGTGTCTGCCCTCCGAACTGGCAGATGACGCCCATCGGCTTTTCCTTGTTGTAGATCTGGAGGACGTCCTCGACCGTCAGCGGCTCGAAATACAGCTTGTTGGACGTGTCGTAGTCGGTTGAGACCGTTTCCGGGTTGCAGTTCACCATCACGCTTTCGCAGCCCATGTCGCGCAGCGCGAACGCCGCGTGAACGCAGCAGTAGTCGAACTCTATGCCCTGTCCGATCCTGTTCGGCCCGCCGCCGAGAACGAGGACCTTCTTCGGGTTGGCCGTGGCCGTGGTGGCATCCGGCGCGGCGTAACTGGAGTAGTAGTACGCTGCGTCCCTGACGCCGCTTACCGGCACCGGGTGCCATCCTTCCACTATCCCGAGCTCCGTGCGGCGCTTCCTGATGTCCCGTTCGGGCACGTTGAGCAGCTTCGCAAGGTAGCGGTCTGAAAATCCGTCCACCTTGGCTCTCTTCAGCAGTTCCGCCGGCAGTTCCTTCCCCTTGCGGCCGATGACCTCTTCTTCGAGCCTCAACAGCTCGAGCATCTGCTCGATGAACCACTTCTTGATGTGCGTTTTCGCGGCCAGTTCATCAACCGATGCCCCCTTGCGCAGCGCCTCGTACATGAGGAACTGCCGTTCGCTCGAAGGCTCGTTGAGGCGGCGCATCAGTTCGTCCAGCGTGAGGCTGTTGAAGTTCTTCGCGAAACCGAGCCCGTACCTGCCGGTTTCCAGCGACCGTATCGCCTTGTGCAGAGCCTCCTTGTACGTCTTGCCGATGCTCATGACCTCGCCGACCGCCCGCATCTGGGTGCCGAGCTTGTCCTGTGCCCCGCGGAACTTTTCGAATGCCCAGCGCGCGAACTTGATGACGACGTAGTCGCCCGAGGGTGTGTAGCGGTCCAGCGTGCCATCGCGCCAGTAGGGGAACTCCTTCAGAGTCAGCCCCCCGGCCAGTTTTGCCGAGACGAAGGCGATGGGGAAGCCTGTGGCCTTGGATGCCAGCGCGGACGATCGGGACGTTCGCGGATTGATCTCTATTGCGACGACCCGGCCGCTTTTCGGGTCATGGGCGAACTGGATATTCGTGCCGCCTATCACCTGGATCGCCTCGACGATCGCGTAGGAGTACTTCTGCAGTTTTGCCTGCAATTCCGGCGCGATGGTCAGCATGGGCGCCGAGCAGAACGAGTCGCCCGTGTGGACGCCCATAGCGTCTATGTTCTCAATGAAGCAGACCGTGATCATCCGGTTCTCGGAATCGCGCACCACCTCGAGTTCCAGTTCCTCCCATCCCAGGACCGACTCCTCGATCAGTATCTGTCCGACGATGCTCGCGGCTATTCCGCGGGCTGCGACGGCGCGGAGCTCCTCGACGTTGTAGACGAGGCCGCCGCCGGTCCCGCCCATGGTATAAGCCGGGCGGACTACGACGGGGTAGCCCAGTTCTCCCGCGACGACCTCGGCATCCTCAACCGAGTACACCGCCTTGCTCTTCGGGATCTCAATGCCGAGGCCGGTCATCGTGTTCTTGAACGCCGTTCGGTCCTCGCCGCGCTCGATGGCGTCAAGTTTCACGCCGATAACCCTGACACCGTACTTGTCAAGGATGCCCTTCTTGTTCAGTTCCGACGTCAGGTTCAGGCCCGTCTGGCCGCCCAGGTTCGGGAGTATCGCGTCCGGCCGTTCCTTCGCGATTATCTTCTCCATCGTTTCCGCGTTCAGCGGCTCGATGTAGGTGACGTCCGCCATGCCAGGGTCGGTCATGATCGTGGCCGGGTTGGAGTTCGCGAGGACGATCTTGTAGCCGAGCGAGCGCAGCGCCTTGCAGGCCTGGGTGCCCGAGTAGTCGAACTCGCATGCCTGGCCGATGATGATCGGCCCGGAACTGATGATCATTACCTTGTTGATGTCCGCTATCTTTGGCACGTGCGCTGCCTCCCCGTTTCTGTTGTCTGCTATCCGGCAAAGAGGTCCCGGCTCGGGAATGCGGGGTCGCTTGTCACATTGATCCCGAGCTTGCGCAGCCCCGCCTCGTCGCCTGGGGTGGGGATGTGCGTGAGGTGCATGTCGCAATCGCGCAGGTCCGCCAGCCGCTCCATGGCCGTCTGCGCGGCGGGGTTTGCCGCGGCGCTGACGCTCAGGGCGATCATCGTTTCCTCGAGGTTCAGGCTTACATTCTTGCGGCGCAGCACGCCGCTCTTCATGTCGGCGATCGACTGGATGACCGACGGCGCGAGGATATGGAGCGGTTCCGGCAGGCCCGCGAGCTTCTTCACCGCGTTGAGGACGAGGCTGGACGAAGCGTGCATGAGCGGAGAGTTGCAGCCGCAGACGATGCCGGAGTCCTTCAGTTCCATTGCCGCCCCGCACAGTATGCCGTCGTGGCCTTTTCCCCGCTCGAGGCCGGCTGCCGCCGCCGCGCGCGCCGCCGGCACCACGCGGCGGTCCTCGGGCCGGACGTTGAGCGCCTCCAGCAGCAGTTCCGTGCGCCGGACAGTCTCGGTATCCACTGAGCCGAGCGCGTACTCGCAGTGGTAGCGGAAGTGCCTGCGGATAACCTCCTGGGTGGCCGCGGCGCGGACGACGGCGTCGTCGGTGATCGCGAAGCCTGCGCGGTTCACCCCCATGTCGGTCGGCGACTTGTAGGGCGACTCCGCTTCCGTGATGCGTTCCAGGATGCGTTTCAGAACCGGGAATATCTCGATGTCGCGGTTGTAGTTCACCGCGTTGGTCCCGTATGCCTCCAGGTGAAACGGGTCTATCATGTTCACGTCGCCGAGGTCCGCCGTGGCGGCTTCGTAGGCTGTGTTGACGGGGTGGCTGAGGGGGAGGTTCCAGATCGGGAATGTCTCGAACTTCGCATAACCTGCGCTGATCCCGCGCCGGTGGTCGTGATACATCTGGCACAGGCACGTCGCCATTTTGCCGCTGCCCGGACCAGGCGCGGTGACGACCACGATCGGCCTCGAGGTTTCCACCCACGGGTTTGCGCCGTAGCCCTCCTCGCTCACAATAAGATCCACCTCGCTGGGGTAGCCCTGGGTGGCAGTGTGTGTGTACGTCCGGACTCCGCGCCGCTCCAGGCGGTTGCGGAACTGAACCGCCGAAGGCTGTCCGCTGAAGCGCGTGATGATGACGGCCGACACGGTAAGGCCCCATTCGCGCAGATCGTCAACGAGCCTCAACACGTCCGAGTCGTAGGTGATCCCGAAGTCGGCGCGGAGCTTCTTCCGTTCGATATCGCCGGCGCGGATGCAGAGGATTATCTCCGCATCGTCGCGCAGGCGGTGCAGGAGGCGGATCTTGGCGTTCGGATCGAACCCGGGCAGCGTGCGCGAGGCGTGGAAGTCCGATATGAGCTTTCCGCCGAACTCAAGGTAGAGCTTCCGGAAAGACCTGGCCCGCTCAAGGATGAAACCTGACTGCTCGCGCAGGTACAGTTCGCGGTCGAACCCGATCTTACCGGTCATACCGCTGCGGCCTTTCGGTGGTCAGACCGCCTCGATGCAGCTTGGCGGCTTGGATGCGATGTTGTAGGTGACGCTCACGACGCCCGGCACCTCGGCCACGATCCTGTCGGCCAGAGCGCGGAGCCTGGCGAACGGGACGTCGGTCGGCGTTGCGGTGACGGCGTCGGCGCTGTCCCAGCAGCGCACTTCGATCTGGCGTCCGAAATCACGCTTCCCGCCGCGCACACCGGTCACCATGTCCTCGTGGAGTATCGCCAGATACTGGAAGGCGCCGGTTCCTGCCAGTTCCTCCTCGACGATCTTTGTCGCCCGACGGACGATGGCTATACGCTCGGGCGTCACTTCGCCTATCACCCTCGCGGCCAGCGCGGGTCCGGGGAACGGCGGGCGCTCGGATATCTCCTTCGGGAGCCCCAGCGCCCTGGCGACAGCCCGCACCGCCGGCTTGCGGAGGGGGAGGATCGGTTCCGCGACGCGGTAGCCAAAGGCCTCGACCGGGTCTATGCCTATCTGTTCGAAGACGTTGTGCTGGCGCTTGACGCCCGCGGCGGTCTCCTCCACATCGGTGTAGTTCGTCCCCTGAAGCAGCACCTTCGCGCCGCTGGCCCTGACGATTCCGGCGAACACGTCCTTGTAGAACACATGTGTGATGCCCTTTTCACGTTTCTCTTCGGGGTCAGTGATGCCCTTCAAAGCGGCGAAAAACTTGCCGCTGGCGTCGAGGATCTCGACCTTGACTCCCAGTTTGGCGAACCAACCGGCTATCTGCTGCGGTTCCCCTTCCCGCATGATTCCGTTGTCTATGAAGTAGGTCTTCAGCCGGTCGCCGATGGCGAGGTGGCCGAGCATGGTGACGACCGCCGAATCCACGCCGCCGGAGAGGGCGTTGACCGCCTTGCCGTCCCCAACGAGATTCCGTATGGCTTTGGTCTGTTCGGCGATGAAAGCCTCTGTGTTCAGACTTGCGAGGGGAATCTCAGCGATATGCATCTGTGACCTCCGTCCATCCGGCGCACGGGCGCGCGCGGGGAGTCGCCGCTTGACACTTGCTGAAGGCTAGAGTCTAATCCGCGGGTCGTAAATACGCACAATCCGCCCAGAGACTGCATATGAAAGATAGGCAAAATGACCGGACAGGGGTTCTGGAAATGGCTTTGGCGGGGGATGATGAAGGCATGATGGCGGGGGGTGAGGGCGGGGTGGAAGTTGATGCTGCCGGGCCTGCCATACGGCACGCGCTCCGGGAGCGGATAAAGGAGCTCAGGTGTCTGTATGCCATCGCGATGCTCGCGGAGCGGCACACCGGTTCCGTCGAGGACTTCCTGCGGGCGGCGGTGGATGAGCTGCCGCCGTCGTGGCAGTACCCGGAGTGTGCCGGGGCCAGGATTGAGTTTCGCGGGAAGGCGTACGAGACGGCCGGGTACCGCAGGACGCCGTGGCGTCAGGTTTCGCCCGTCGCGGTCGCCGGCGAGCGGGCGGGAACCGTCGAGGTGTCGTATGACCGCCAGATGCCGGCGAGCTGCGAGGGCCCCTTCCTTCGCGAGGAGCGGTTGCTGATAGACGGCGTTTCGGAGTATATCGGCGCCATAGCCGGCCGGATACTGGCGGAGCAGGAACTGACGGAGGCCAACCGGCTGCTTGTGTCCGAGCGGGAAGCCTTGCGCGAAGCCAACGCCGCGCTGCGCGCGGTGCTCGCGAGGATCGGTGAAGAGAAGGACGAGGTGGCGCGCAGCATACGCGAGAACGTCGAGCGGATACTCGTTCCAATTCTGAAATCCCTTTCGCTTTCCCTGCCCAGGAACAAGCGGCGTTACGCCGAGCTGCTCGAGGAGAACCTTCTCCAGATTGCCGCGCCGTTCGCGGGGCGGCTCGCAGCCGAATTCAGTTCGCTGACGCCCACAGAGATTGCCGTCTGCAACATGATCCGCGGCGGGATAGGCACCAAGGAAATCGCCCGTCTGCGGGGGGTGTCGCCAGCCACGGTCAGCAGGCACAGGGAGCACATAAGGCGCAAGCTCGGACTCGCCGGGCAGCGCGTCAATCTCGTCAGTTTCCTGCAGCAGACGGCGAAGGGCGCCGAAGGTGGCGGCACACGTGGAACACGCTGACTCTGACATGTCCGGCCGGCGGCGGACGGCGCGCCCGGAGCTTCTTGCCCCGGCCGGCGAGCGTGAGTCGGCCTGCGCGGCGATTGCCTACGGAGCCGACGCGGTCTATGTGGGGCTGCGCAGGTTTTCCGCGAGGGCCGAAGCGGGCAACTTCTCCGCCGACGAACTGGCCGAGCTCGTTGCATACGCGCACGCGCAGAAGAAGCCGAGGCGGGTGTATGTCGCCCTGAACACGCTCCTGCAGTCGAGCGAGATGCCGGCGATGTCCGAGGCCGTTGCCGACGTGGCTGAAGCCGGCGCGGATGCGCTGATTGTGCAGGACCTCGGCGTTGCCCGCTTTGTCCGCCGGCATTTCCCCCAGGTGCGCCTGCACGGAAGCACGCAGATGGCGGTTCACAACCTGAACGGCGCCCTGGCCGCGGCGGAGATGGGGTTCAGCCGCGTTACGCTGGCGCGCGAACTGGATGCCGCCGAAACTGCGCGCATCGCCGCCGGGTCGGGCATTGAGACAGAGTGCTTCATTCACGGCGCCATGTGCTACTCCTACAGCGGGCTGTGCCTCTTTTCGTCAATGGAGTTCGGCGACAGCGGGAACAGGGGCAGATGCAAGTACCCGTGTCGTTCGATGTGCCGTGGCGGGAACGGCCGGGACATGGGCCTGCCTTACTCCATGAAGGACATGGCGCGACTGGCGGGCGCAAGGGAACTCGCCGCCTCCGGTGTTGTCGCGCTGAAGATCGAAGGCAGGATGAAGAGCCCTCTCTACGTCGCCGCGGCGGTTGACTACTACAGGCGTCTGCTTGACGGCGATTTGACGGAGCGTGAGGCGGCGAAGCTGGAAGACCGGATACGCACGATATTCTCCAGAAGATGGACTGATCCGGAACGGGACTGTGCGGCGGGCGTGCCGGTCGTCGATCCGGGGATGACGGGGCATCGCGGCGCGCCGGTCGGCACCGTCGTTGCGGTCAGGCGGTCTGGTCAGGCGCATGAACTGGAGATGCGGACAATCCGTCCGGTGGAGAGGCACGACGGTCTGCAGGTGGAACTGGAAGGCGACAGCCGGCCGTACGGGTTTGCGGTTGATTCACTGAGAGCAGCGGCGGGCGGAAAGGGGCGGGCGGAGCCCGTGTTCCGCGCCGAGGCCGGGCAGGTGGTGCTGGTTGGGCTGCCGAAGGGGCATCCCGGACTGCCTGCGGGAGCGCCTGTGTACCTGTCGTCATCGCAGGAGGTAAAACGGTCCTATTCATGGACGTGTCCGCGGCGCGGCGATTGGGTCAGGCGCAGCAGGCTGGACGTGGAGGTGACGATTTCGGAGTCCGGAATCCGCGCGGCGGGAAGCGCGCGTGTCGCCGCCGGGGCGGGACTCGTGCAAGTCGGCGCGGAGGTTGCGTTGCCCGGGCCGTTCCATCCATCCAGAGGCGCCGACATGGCCGCCGCCGTCTCGCGCGCGTTCGGGCGGCTTGGCGGGACGTCTTTCGAGGTCGGGTCGGTCGCGGTTTCGAATCCTGCCGGCCTGTTTGTTCCCGTGTCGCTTCTGAACGAGTTGCGACGCGGGTTCGTGGAGCAGCTTGATGAGAGGGCCCGGGCAGCCAGGGATGCCGCGCGCGGGGAACTCTCGGACGCGGCATCCGTTGCGCGCGGGTCCGCGTGCCGCAGTTCAGAGCGCTGGATCGTGAAGACATCCGATCCGGCCTGTGCGGCGGCGGCTCTTGAATCCGCGCAGCGGCCGGACGAAGTGATATTGGAACTCGAGTCCGAAAGGGCGCCCGGCATCGAGGATGAGCTCGCGCGGATGTGCCGGGCGCGCGGCTGCGATCTCAGGCTCGCGTTGCCGATGGTTGCCCGGCGCGGTGAGGATGAGCATTGGGGCGTGGAAGTGGAGCGCCTCGCGGCTCGCGGTTTTCACCTCTGGCAGGCGGGTGGTGTGTGGGGAATGAGACTGCTTGCCCGGCGATTGCGCGGGTTGAAGGGGGCGGACACGAACGCCGACTGGCCGGTGTATGTCCTGAACGGTTTTGCGGCGGAACAGGTGCTGGAAATGGGCGCAAGCGGTTTCACCGTCTCGCCTGAAGATTCCGGCGACAACATCGCCGGGATACTCCGTGCTTTCGGGGCCTCGGCCGTTGTTCCCGTGTACCAGGACGTGCCGCTTCTGCTTTCAGCATGGGAATCCGGCCTGGATGACGGTTCGACCGGGACAGACCTGAAGATGGGGCGTGGCGTGCGGGGGCGTGAATACCGTTCCGCCATTGGGACGGTGTTTGTGCGCAGCGGCGCGCTTTGTCTTGCAGACAGGATTGACGTGCTGCGCCGCGCCGGGGGTTCGAGTTTCAGGGTGGACTTCAGGTGGCGTCCGTACGATGCGCGCGAGGCGGCGGAGATCTGGCGCCGGACGCGGGCGGGCGAGGCGACGTCCGGGTTCCGCGGCAACTTTGACAGGGGACTGGCCTGACCGGGCCGGAGGATGTCAAGACGGCCCCGAACAGGTCCGCCGTCGTGTCGTACGCCTGGAACGAATACTCCTCCCATGCGCGGTCGAGCGTGTTCTCTCGCGCGGGCGATGCAAGGGCGGTTGTCAACAGGACAATTGCGCGGGCAAGAGCCGATCTGGTTTGCGCAGGATGCGGCATGGGGGCAGTATAGACGCATGGTAACTCCAAACAACGGGAAGGCAAACGGCCGCTTTGCAGCGGGTATCGTTGTTCTCTGCGCGGCGTTTATCCTGGTTTCGGCGCCTTCTACATGGGCGGCGGAACTGGCGCGGCATGTGTTCCTCTTCATCGGTGACGGGCAGGGCCCCGTGCAGGTCGAGGCGGGCAGGGCATGGGTGCGGTTCCTTGGCGAGGAACCGGTCGTGGATTCCTTCCCCGTGAAAGGATTAAGCCGAACCGAGTGTGCCGGCGGAGGAGTAACCGACAGCGCCGCGGCTGCGACGGCCATGGCATGCGGGGTCAAGACGGTGAATGGAATGCTCGGGGCCGACCCGGCCGGCAAGCTTGTTGACAGCCTGGTCGTTCAGGCGTCACGTGCCGGATGGAAGACGGCTGTCATTTCGACGATGGGGCTGGACCATGCGACACCCGCCGGCTTCTACGCGAAGGGGCGGCGCCGCAACGAGTATGCGGCGATCTGCGCCGATCTCGCGGAATCGGGGATAGACTTCCTCGGCGGCGGGGCCTTCAACGCCGGCAGAATCAAAGACGGCGGGGTTGAGTCCTCCGTGGCGGACCTGCTGAAGAAGCGCGGCTACGGGCTCCTGCAGATGGCTGAGGGCGAAGTCCCTCGCGGGCGGCTCCCGCTGTGGGTCAGCCCGGCGAAGCACGCGGACGGCGGCTCGCTGCCCTATGCGATAGAGCGTTCTGAAGGGGCGGGGCTGCGAAGGTTTGTTCAGTCCGCGCTCGCATCCATTCCGGAAGGCGAACGGTTTGTGATGATTGTCGAGGGCGGCAGGATAGACACGGCATGCCATGCCGGTGACGGCGGTGCGATGGTCAGAGAAGTGCGTGACTTCTGGGGTGCGGTGGAGGAAGGGCTGGTCTGCCTGAAAAGCCGGCCGGACACGGTTGTTGTCGTGACCGGCGATCATGAGACAGGCGGTCTTGAATTCACCCGCGGCGCCGGGGGGATAGCGGTTCTCCAGTCCCAGCGGGTATCCGGCGCATCCTTTTCCAAGTCATACGGGGCAAGGACCGGGCGCACGGAAGAAGACGCTTTCGCGGCGCTTGAGGCGTCGTTCGGCCTCAAGCGTTCCGGCGACGGCGCAATGTTGTTGTCGGAATCCGAGCAGGACGAGGTGCGCAAGTCCGCAAGCCTGCCCGCGCAGCTTGGCGGGGCGGGATGCCGCATGCTGAACGCCCGTGCCGGGTTGCTTTTCAGAACAGGCGGTCATACAGGCGTGGATGTGCCCCTCTTTGCGGCGGGAACCGGTTCAGGGCGCTTTGCCGGCACGACAGACAACACACAGGTGGCGTCCATCCTGCGCGAGTTGATGGGGCTGGCCGGCGCCGCGTCTCAGGCCGGCGCCGAGGCGCCGTAGAAGTCCACCACGAACACGTCCGGCGGGCAGAACAGGCGGAACGGCGGGAGCACGGCCCCGATGCCGGCCGAGACAAAGAGGTGCGTGCCGTTCACCAGGAAGTGCCCGTGGTCGTACCGGCGGCCGTAAACGGAAGGGACGACCAACGGACCGAAGAGCGGCAGGCGGAGTTGCCCTGCATGGTAGTGCCCCGCGAACGCAGCATCCATGCCCGCTGCCGAGAGCTTGTAGATGTTGTCGGCCGTGTGGGTCAGCGCCAGGCGGAGTGTGCCCGGGATCATCGCGGACGGCTGCCATCGTTCCTTGCCCCACGGGTCCTCGCATCCGGACACCGCCAGGTTCCATTCCCGGACACACAGATGGGCGGTGTTGTTTGCCAGCGGGGTAACGCCTGCCTCGCGCAGGGCCGATGAGATGAGGTCCGCTCCCACCCAGTGATCGTGGTTGCCGAGGACAGAGAAGGACGGAAGCCCCCGGATCGGATCTAGAATTGCCGGCAGCATGGGTATGAACGGCGCGCGGCTCACGAAGTCGCCTGTCAGGACGACGATATCCGGTTCGGTTCCCGCCGCCTTCTCCACGGCGTGGCGGTAGAAACCCTCCGGCAGGTTCGATGAGACGTGCAGATCGCTGACGTGAACGACGCGGAGCCTGTCTTCGGGCCAGTCGGCGCCCGGCACTTCATAGAAGGCGATTGCCGTGTCTGTGGTGGTGAACGGGTTCCGTCGGCCGCGGACCGGGCGTTCGAGTCGGACCGGTTTCGGGGCGCGGTGGTTGTATCGTATCCATGCCCTGTGGATCTCGAAGGCCCCCGCAACGGCCAGTACGACGACCGGCGCCATCCAGGCCGGCGAAAACTGGACCGCGAACGAGGCGAGCGCCGGGCCGCCGGAGAGCAGGAGGAAGAACGCGACTATCACGTGTTTCTTCCACCTGTTGTCCACGATGAACATGAGGGCGCGGTTCAGGAATGCCATGAACACCGCGAAGCCCGCGGCGCCGCAGAGAAGCGAGAAACATGCCCTGGCAAGTATGTCCGAGAAGCTCACCCGCTGTTACTCCTTTTTTCCGGTCGAAAGCCTGGCGCGCAGGAATATGCTGCCATAATGTTTTCGTGTCACTCCGTTTAAGGTGGTATGCTGATGCGATACAGGGGGGGCGGCGGCCATGAAGTTCGCGCTGCATGTTCTGACGGAATGCTGGAATGTGACAGGGGAGATGGCGCCTTACCTTCTTTTCGGGTTCCTGATGGCGGGTGTGTTGTCCGTCCTGATCTCGCCGGAATTCATCGAGGAGCACCTTGGCGGGCGGGGCATGAAGCAGGTCTTGAAGGCGTCCCTGTTCGGGGTTCCGCTGCCATTGTGTTCATGTTCCGTGCTCCCCGTTGCGGCATCGCTCCGGCGGCACGGCGCGGGCAGGGGGGCGACCCTGTCCTTCCTGATATCCACCCCGCAGACTGGTGTTGACAGCATAATGGTCACGCACGGCCTGCTTGGCCCGGTGTTTGCCGTGTTCCGTGTTGCTGTAGCCTTCATATCAGGCATTGTGGGTGGGGCTGTCCTGGAGCTGTTCGACCGGAACGGGGCGGCGGATGCTGAGGCGGGCGGGCAGAAATGCTGCTGCGCCGCGCATGGCGACTCAGGCGGGCGGTTCTGGCGCGCCGTGCGGTACGGCTTCGTTACTCTGCCTCGCGAGATCGGGCGCGCCATGCTGGTCGGGATAGTGATCTCCGGCGCGCTCACGGCTGTTGTCCCCCCGAACTACTTCGCCGACAGGCTTGGCGGCGGGCTGCTCTCGATGCTGGTGATGATGGTGGTCGGGATACCGATATACGTCTGTTCCAGCGGTTCCGTGCCGATAGCGCTGGCGATGATGCGGATGGGGGTTTCGCCGGGCGCGGCGTTTGTCTTCCTGGTTACCGGGCCGGCGACCAATTCGGCGGCGGTGACCACGGTCTGGAAACTGCTGGGTCGCGCGGGAGTGGCTGCCTACCTGCTGACCATAGCATCGTTGGCGCTTGCCTCGGGGCTGCTGCTGGACTTCATGCTTCCGGCCGGAGCCGCGGCCAGGGCCGCGGAGTGTCACGGTCCGGGAAGCCCGGCCGGCTGGTTCCTTGCCGTGCTCCTTCTTATTGTCCTTGCGCCGTCGCTGCTTCCCGCGCGTGGCGCCGCGGGTGAACGTGAGACTGAAGACCGTTGACGGCCCGTCCAAAACTGTGTTGCCGGGAGAACGTGTCACGGGATATCCTCAAGGCTGCCGGATCGTGGCGGATCCCTGAGACTGGAGGGGCGATGAGAAGGCCATTCTTCATGAAGACGGCTGGCGTGATATGCGCCGTGTGCGTGCTGTCTCTCAGCCCGTGCAATGCGAACGACGCGGGCAACGAGATTGACAGGATTGTTGCCGCCGAGCTGGGCGCCGTTTCGGCGACTGCCGGGGCAAAGCCGGTCCCGGTCGAGTCGGCAGACGTTCCGGGCGCGGGGAAACTCTCGGAAGAACTTGCGCAGGCGCGGGCGGAAATTGAGCGCTTGAAGGACATAGTGCGGCGCATCTACCAGGCGAACAGGCGCGAAAAGGCGGACATGTACTACAACTCCGGCTGCGTCTTCCGCACCGCGGGCATGTTTCAGAAATCGGAGGAGCAGTTCCTGCGGGCGCTGGAGCTGGCCCCGGACGATGCCGCCGTGCACTACAATCTCGGGATTCTGTACGAGGACAACCTGAAGCTGCCGGGCAAGGCGAAGACGCATTACCGCCGTTTTCTTGAGCTTGCCCCCACAGACGCGGACGCTCAGAAGGTGCGTGAATGGCTCTCAGAACTGGGCGGATGAGCCGCCGCTTCAACGGGTGCGCATGATAATCCGCAAGAAATCGTTTCCGCGCGGCGCCCTGATCGGGAACCCGTCAGACGGGTATTTCGGCAAGACCATGGCGCTGACGTTCACCAATTTCTGCGCCGAGGTGATTCTCTACGAGACCCCGGATCTCGAGATTATCCCCAACACCCGGGATCATTCCGTGTTCGGCAGCATGGCCGCCCTGGCCGATGACGTCCGCATGGCCGGCTACTACGGCGGAATCCGCCTTCTCAAGGCCGCGGTGAAGCGGTTCCATGACCATGTCGTTGAGAACGGGATTGGGTTGCACGATAGGAACTTCACGCTGAGATACAGGTCCGACATTCCGCACCTCGTCGGGCTGGCAGGGTCGAGCGCGATCATTGTGGCGTGCCTGCGCGCGCTGATGGAGTTCTACGGTGTCAGGATCCCGAAGCCGCAGCTTGCGAACCTGGCTCTTTCGGCGGAGCGTGATGAACTGGGTATTTCGGCCGGGCTTCAGGATCGCGTGGCGCAGGTTTACCAGGGTGTGGTGTTCATGGACTTCGATCGCGGCCTTATGGAATCGCGCGGTTATGGCAAATACGAGGAGATTGATGCCGGCAGGCTGCCGCCCGTCTACATAGCGTACCGCACGGATCTGTCCGAGGTGTCGGACGTTGCCCATAAGAAGCTGCGTTTCCGGTTCGAGCAGGGCGATGCGAAGCTGCTTGATGCCGTCAGGTTCTGGGCGGACCTGACGGTGCGTTTCCGGGAGGCGATGTCGAAGGGCGACAAGGCCGGGATGGCGCGTCTGATGAACGCGAACTTCGACAAGCGCGCGGAGACGTACCCGATATCCGAAGGAAACATGCGCATGGTGACGGCGGCGCGGTCGGTCGGTGCCAGCGCCAAGTTCACCGGCTCGGGCGGCGCGATAATCGGAACGTACGAGGACGACGCAATGTACGCCCGGCTCGTCAAGAAGCTGGCTCCGATGGGCATAGAGGTCCTCAAGCCCGCTGTTGCGGAACCGGTCAGGGAGGATTGACTCGATGATCAGGAAGGCGGTGATACCGGCTGCAGGATGGGGGACTCGCTTCCTCCCGGCGACGAAGTCGCAACCGAAGGAAATGCTTCCGGTTGTGGACAAACCGGTTATCCAGTACGTGGTGGAGGAAGCGGTCGCTTCGGGGATCACCGACATCCTGATGGTGATAGGGAAAGGGAAGCGGGCGATAGAGGAGCACTTCGACCGCAACGCCGAGCTTGAGGATGAGCTTGCGGCGAAGGGCCGTGATGAGGAGCTGGAAAGGATTCGCGCCATTTCCCGGCTGGCGGACATCCACTTTGTCTGGCAGAAGGAGTTGAAGGGGCTCGGAGACGCCGTTTACTGCGCCAGGCACCATGTCGGCGACGAGCCGTTCGCCGTGCTGCTTGGCGATACGCTCATGACTTCCGACTCTCCCGTGACCAAGCAGCTTGTGGAGGTGCACGAGCAGTTCGGCGGGATGGTCGTTGCGCTCGAGGAGGTGCCGCGCGGGAAGGTGAACCGCTACGGCATTGCCGCCGCGGAAGGTGTCGGGGGCGACGTGTTCAGGATATCCGACTTCGTGGAGAAGCCGCTTCCCGAGGAAGCCCCGTCCAACCTTGCGATAGCGGGGAGATACGTGCTTACGCCGGACGTGTTCGGCCACCTTGAGCGCACGGCACGCGGGAAGAACAACGAGATACAGCTCACCGACGCCATGCGGGCGATGGTCCGGGGCAGGCCCGCGCACGGGCTTCGTTTCCGAGGAAAGCGTTTCGACGCCGGGAACAAGCTGGACTTCATCAAGACCAATATCGTGTTTGCCATGCATAACCCGGAGCTGAAGAAGGACCTGTCGGACTTCATCCGTGAGCTGGCGGGGAGTCTTTGATGCCGGCGTTCCCGCTCCTCCGGCCCCGTTCCTTCGCAGCCGCGGGGGCATTCCTTCTGCTCGGCGTGACTGTCTGTGCGGCGTTCGAGCAGATGCCCGAGTATCACGGGCTTTCGATGGACGAAGAGCGGGAGATGGACAGCGCGCTCCATGCAGACGCCGAGTACACGTCGGACTTCACGACATACCAGTTTCCATTCGAATGGGATTATGCATGGCTCACCAGCACGCAGGCGTTCAACATCACGGTCGGAAGCCTGGCCCCGCGGAAGTTCCTGATACAGGGCAGGCTGAAGATTGACCAGGAGGTGCTCCCTGGTTTTCACCTGCGTTATCTGCACTTCGCCCAGAAGGATATCGAGGAGGATCAGGAGCGCGGCATTGTGGAGGCGATGTACCTGCCGGGGCGCTGGGGGGTGGCCGTCTACGGCGAGCCGTCGCTATACAAGAAAGAGGATTCCGCTGGAGCGGCGGTGCTGTGGATGCCGGGCCCGTCGCACATGATCCGTTTCTACGCGACGGTGATGGAGCTCGATCACGCCAGGTTCGACGGGGACGGCTCGTACACCCAGAGCGACAAGCGCCAGCCGGCATCCCTGGGTGTGGTGGGCAGGCTTACCGGTCCGGCATCCGGCGGCAGCGGCGATTTCCTTGAGTATTCCCTGCGGGTGGAGACGCCGTCTGACAGGCTATGGCCGCTGGAGCGGCGGCGACACAGGCAGAAGCGGGGGGTGGCGGCTGTCGCATTCCAGAAGGAAGTCGGCGAAGGGCGGTGGCTGGCCGGACGTTTCCAGGTGGACAACAAGTACGAGCGTGACTTCGCCGCCGATCCCAAAGCCGACGTGGAGGAGCAGGCGATAGAGAGGAACAGGGTGCTTTGTCTGTTGCAGCACCGTTTTCCGGCAGGCGGCCTGGAGTTCGCGCCGGCGATTGCCTACTGCTACCGGGCGTGGAAGCCGGACGGGCATGACCTGATCGAATTCAGCGACATTCAGCCGCAGTGCTGGGTGCGGTTCCCCGCCGAAGGGACCGCGGACTTCCTCAGGCGCTGGAGTTGCGGGTACGAGACCACGTTCCGGTCAGGCTCCGACACTGAGGACCTGTACGGCGAAGACGCTCCCGACAGGATTCGTGACGAGCACAGGCTGAACCTGCGTTACGACATGACGTTCGGGAACAGAGGCACGCTTTCGCTGCTCTTTACTTTCGACGCCGATCAGCTTGGCAGCGGGGAATCGTGGGAAGGCGGAAACGGGCAGCTTTGCCTGTACTTCTGAGGACCCGCGGCGGCGGTTCGAGTCCGGCTACAGGTTCAGGATTTCCCGGATATCTTCCCAGTCGATCTGTGCCGGGATCGAGTCGTCGTCCATCACCGCATCGATGACGCCGCGTTTCCTCTGCTGCAGCGCGAGCACCTTTTCCTCGACCGTGTCCTTGGCGATCAGTTTCACGCTGTAGACGGTGCGTTTCTGGCCGATCCGGTGCGCGCGGTCAGTGGCCTGGTTTTCCACTGCCGGGTTCCACCACGGATCGAAGTGAATGACCATGTCGGCGCCGGTCAGGTTCAGACCGGTTCCGCCGGCCTTCAGGCTGATCAGGAACAGCGGTATTTCGCGGCACGTATTGAACCTGTGCACTATCTCCATGCGGTCCTTGGTGGATCCGTCGAGATAGCAGTAGTCAATCGCCCGGCGCTTCAGGTCCCGCTCGATGAGGCGCAGCATTCCGACAAACTGGCTGAAGACCAGGACCCTGTGTCCGCCGTCCATGGCCTCGTCGAGAAGCTCGAAGAACAGGTCGAGCTTCCCGGACGGGTTGCGGGGGGCGAGGCCGGGCAGGTTGAGGAGTTCGAGGTGGCAGGATGTCTGCCTGAGTTTCATCAGGGTTGCCAGGATGTCCATGCGGGAGCGCTGGAATCCGCGTTGTGCGACCATCTTGGATATGCTGCGCCGCCCCGCGTTCAGGATCTCGTTATAGACGACCCGCTGGTCCGGCGTAAGAGAGCAGGACGATACCTTTTCGATCCGCGGCGGCAGATCGCGCGCCACGTCGCGTTTTACGCGCCGCATCATGAACGGGTGCAGCTTGCGGCGAAGGCGTGTCTGGGCCACTTCCGCGTCCGGGCCGCCGCGTGAAATGGGGCGTTCGTAGATGTCCCGGAACCGCTCGTGGGATCCGAGATAGCCGGGCATGAGGAAGTCCATGATTGACCAGAGGTCCGACACGCTGTTCTCGATCGGGGTGCCTGTGAGGACGAGACGCAGCCCTGCGCGGACTCGCTTGGCTGAGACGGCGTTCTGGGTGGAGCGGTTCTTGATGTGTTGCGCCTCGTCGAGGATCATCACCGAGAACTCCCGTTCGGCGCAGAAGTCAATGTCACGCCGCAGGAGCGCGTAGGATGTCACCACGAGGTCCGCCTTCATCGCATCCTGCCACTTGGCTTCGCGATCGGGGCCGGAGATCGTCACCACGCGCAGCGACGGCACGAAGCGGCCGGCTTCTTCCGCCCAGTTCTCCACGATGCTTGTCGGGCAGACTATCAGGCCGGGTTTGGATGCGAGTGCCGGCGCGCAACGGGCCAGTTCCAGCCATGCAAGCGCCTGCACCGTCTTGCCCAGCCCCATCTCGTCGGCAAGTATTCCGCAGAACTCGTTTGCCTCGAGGAAACGGAGCCAGCGCACGCCGTCCACCTGGTATGGACGCAGGAGGGATTTCAGTGCCGGGCTGAGTTCAACCGGCGGCGGTTCCCGCAGGCGGTTGCCGTCCTCAGCCCGCCGGCGCCACGAGGATGTATCCTCCACGTCAACCCCATCCAGCGCGTCGAGGGAGGCTTTCACGAACGGGGCGTGGATGCCGGAAAGCCTGAAAAAGCCGGGCTCATCCGCGTCGCCGGACGTGCAGTCGGAGAAAACGTCGTGCATCGCGCGGATCGCGTCAGCGTCAAGAAGGAGCGTCCTTCCGCCGCTGGACACGTATGATTCCCCGCGCAGCAGGGCGCGCTGGACTTCAGCGGGAGAGATGCTGCTTCCGTCCGTGCCTTCGAACCCGAACGCGACATCGAACCAGTTGTTTCCGGCGCTTTCGCGGACATGCACGACAGGCGTTGCGAAATTCATTTCCTCGAAATAGGGCGAGACACGGCCGGATATTTCCATCTTCCATCCGCGTCTCTTGAGGATGGGGACGCTGCCCGCGAGGAAGTTCAGGACCTCACGGTTCCCTATGATGCTCGAAAGATTGTCGCCGACTTCCCCTGCGAAGCCAATCGGGCGGAGCACTTCCATGGCTCTTGTCTCCGTCTCCTTGTTTCGCACGGTGTAGCGCATGAGATCTTCCGGGTCCGGGAAGCAGAAGTGCTCGCGAGAATCGGGCTTCATGGCCACCAGCCTTATTCCGGCGTAGTCGGCGTAGAGGGTTGCCGAGAGGGATGCAGGGCTTCCGCGCACGTCCAGCACAAACACCGGCGGCGCCGGGTCGATCGTGAAGAGGTCCAGCGATATGTCCGACTCGACCGAGAGCTGGGATGAGAGGGCAGGCAGCTCCTGGCGAAGGAAGCGTATGACGTCCGATCTGGGAACCGTGACCTTGCCCTCATAGACCGGTTGGTAGGGGGTGGGCAGGACGACATCGAGCGGCCAGAACTGTCCGCCGCCGAACGCCCAGCCGGCCCTGCCCGAAATCACGTAGAAAGGGGCCTCGCCCTCGGCCGCGGGCAGTTCCGTGTGGGCGGAGAGGGAGAGTTCGCCGGTTTCAGGATCGAGGTCCATTCTCAGGTTGGTTTTTACCTTGATGCGGTTTACGGCAGCCTGGCCGGCGTCGGCGATTTCCACTGCCCGGCCGGCGTGGAGGCGGAGTATGTTGACCAGGTCGAACCTGGTCAGGTCGAGTTGCGCGGTAGGCCTGGCGTTCACGATATCCTCGACCACGAAGAGAAGGTTCTCATCCTCCTGGCTGAAGAGAAGCGGCACATCCTTTGGCGTCTTCGCGATGGGGATGCGCCGGCCGCGGGTGGTTACCGTGCAGTTGGCGGTCACCATTCCCTTCGCGTAGCCCTCCCGCCAATCTGCCGGGAGGGTGACCGTCAGGCGGGCGGGTACGGCTCCCGGTGTTCCGGGTTGCGCCGGCGTGAGCAAATACTCCCTGCGGTCCGGGCGCGGCGTTATGCGCGCCTGGTCGGCGTCGACTGACGGCGTCTCTGCATACTTTGCCAGAAGCGCGACAGCGATCGACATGCAGTGCGCGCACACGAGGCCGCGTTCCTTGTTCGTGTAGCAGGGGCAGAAGTTCTCGATATTGCCGTCCGGCAGGATGCGGAAGCCGGTGCGCATGTCGCGGCTCTGGACGAGGATGCTTCCGATGACTTCGGGGGCCTGATAGGCCGCGCCAAGCACGAGGCCGCGGGAATTGATCTGTTCCGCGTCGCGGACAGCCTGCTCTCCGGCCCATGCAACAAGCCTCTTCCTTGTAAACGGCAGCCCGCTCACCCTGTTATCCCCGGCAATTTCATGTCCAGTGTGTGCACCCAAAGGAACGTTCAATATTTGGGTACGTTGACCGTCCATTAGACTCCGGTGTCAGCGATAGATCAAGAAAAACTTGGGGGCGCCCCGGAGTTTGCGGCGCAGTTGTGTCACCCGGATTTGGCCTTGCCATCGCGGGAGGATGGGGGCACAGTAGCCAACCGTCATTTGTACGTTTGCGGCGCAGCGGGCTCTGTTTCAGGAAGAAGCGTGTATCGAGCATCAGAACATGAGTCAGTGTATCCTTACGACAGAAGTTGCCATCCGTGACCGAAGCGGCAGCGCTGCTGTGGGGTACGCTGCGATCGCCCTGCGTCGGGATCTCCGGCGGAAGCTCGGGGTGGAATGCGGATCGGGCGGCACAGGAGCGCAGATCGAGCTCCGTCTTGATGAGGCGGGGGGTGCCTTTGACGCGCATACCATCGAGGTCAAGCCCGCGGGCGTGACGATTACCGGCAGTGACGAGCTGGGCCTGATCCACGGGATCTACGCCTTCAGCGAACGCTGGCTCGAAGCGGATCCCTGTCAGTACTTCACGGAGATCGTTCCGGCGTTGGCCGCCCGTGTTGAGGTCCCGTGCGGAACCACGACATCGAGACCGCACACCTTCCGGCATCGCGGATTCTTCTTCAACGATGAAGATCTGTTGGTCGGGTTCCAGATGGAGAAGCCGGAGCACGGGTTCTCGATGGACGTCTGGCGCGAACTGTTCGAGTTGTCTCTGCGCCTGCAGTGCACCTGCGTCATCCCCGGCACCAATATTCTTCCCGATGAACCGCAGATCGCGCTGGCCTCGGAGATGGGACACTACATCGCCCAGCACCATGCCGAGCCGCTGGGCGCCGCACCGTTTTTCTGGCCGCGCGGCGTGCCGTTCTCGTGGACGTCGAACCGGGAGGAGATTCTTCGCTATTGGCGGAAGGGCATCGAAAGGCAGGCTGGCAAGCGTGTGTTGTGGACGATCAATTTCAGGGGGCTGCTGGATCGCCCATTCTGGACAGACGATCCGAATCTCAGCCCGGATGCGCCGTTGGAGGCGAAAGCGCGCATCATCAACGAAGTCCTCGCCGCGCAGGTGGCCCTGGTCCGTGAGATGCGCGGGGACGAGTCTCCGGAATTCTGCGGCTATCTGTGGGGGGAGCTTTACGAGATCTACAATGCCGGTCTGCTGAAGTTCCCTGAAGGCACCACGGTTATTCATACTGACGACGGTTATGCCTGCATGCGGCCGAATCTCGAGGAATTGGTGGGCAAGTCGACCGAGCGCACGGGTGTCTACCAGCATGTCTCCATGTTCAACGGGGCGCAGTCCATGCGCGTAACCAGCTACGCGCCGCGCATCTACGCCCGCGAAATGAAGCGGGTCGTCGATCTGGGCATGACCGGAATCTTCATTCTGAACGTGGGCAATGTGCGCGAGAAGATTTTCAACCTGCGCCAGGTGGCCGGCTACGCCAGCGACTATGAATCCATGGCGGCGATCTCCGGCGAGGATGGCAGCGGGTACTTCCGCTGGTATGCGCGACAGGTTCTGGGCGTTGAGCATCCAGAGTTGATTGCCGCATACCGGGCGCTGACGGAGATCCCGTTCCCGATTGACGATGCCTGTCCCGACAACACCGTCGGCGATAATTTCTACACCATGTTCGTGCGCTTCACTCTTCAGCGCCTGTACAACCGTGAAGACGCGGCGCCGGGCATCTGGCGAATGCCACCGCTCGGCAGTCTGCGAGCGGCACTCGACTGGGCGGAACAGCGTTTCGCCGCCGCCGAACCGAAGTGGGCGATTTCCGCCGAGCGCGCGCGTGACGCCGCGCAATATCTCCAGGGAAACCGTCGGACGTTCTTCGAGAACGAAGCCGTGGCGCAGCTCGACAAAATGCTATGCCTTACGCGCATGTCTCTGGCGTTCACGCGGTCGGTCAGGCACTATCTGGACGGCAAGGGATATGAGGCGTATCTCGATGCGTATCAGGCGATTCGCCATGTTGAGACGGCGCTCGAGGTGGAGCAACGCACGGAAACGGGCAAGTTCAAGGGCTGGCATCGCAATGACCTCAACTGCCGCACCTGGAAGTGCCGGGATTTCCTGAGAACCTGGCACGCGATGCTCGATGACCTGCGGTGGCTTAACCTCGACGGTATGGCTGAGGGCCCTCAGCCCTGTTACGCGGCGTACAAGTACAACCCCAACTATGCGACTGCTTACCGGCCGGATCTGTTCCTGAAACCGGAACGGTAGCGGCGGGACAAATAACGTTTTGAGCTGCAGCGGGATCGACACAATGAAAGAAAAGGCGTTCCGGATAGGTATACACGTTTCGGGTGAGCGCGGAGTCGTTTACGCGGAGGAGCCGCTGAGCTTTGGGGTTCCCTTTGCGGAGGGGGCATTTCCCGCCGGCTCACGTCTTCGTGCGGTGCGGGCGGATGGCCGGGAGATCCCTCTTCAGACCTCCGTGATGGCCACCTGGAAGCCGGATCTTCGGGACGTCAAATGGCTGTTGGCCGACCTCCAGGCCGATCCGGCCGTCGACGGGGAGACGGTCTATCTTGAGCTTGCCGACAAGGGTGAACCGGCCGTTCCCGAACACGCTGTGACCACCGCCGAATCCAACGGCATTCTGACGGTCGATACCGGTGTTCTGCGGCTCAGGCTGCGCAAGGATTACGGACGCAAGCGCCTGTGGGAAACGGACTCGCCTTTCCTTGGCTGCGAGGTCAGGGCCGGGCAGGCCTGGCGCGAAGTGATGCATGGACCGGGGTTGCTGCTCTACATGAAGGATCAGCGTGGCAATCTCTACACATCGCTGGGCATCTGTCCCGAACCCAGGGTTGTGATTGAAGAGCAGGGCCCCTTGCGAGTGTGTCTGCTGGTGACCGGGCATCTCATGTCGGAGACCGGTCTGCGTTTCTGTCCCTACAGGTTGCGCATACACCTTTACGCCGGCAAGGCGGACCTGCGCATCTTTCATACATTTGTTTTCGATCAGGATCCGATGCGGATCGAGCTGGCCGGTATCGGCCTGAAGGTGTTCATGCGTCCCGGTGACGATGCGACCGCCGCGGT
>VGWI01000029.1 GCA_016873655.1 Lentisphaerota bacterium | reverse complement strand
GCACGAGGCGCATTGAGGCGCATTGGGGTCAGCCCTTCACAATAAACATTGCAGGGGGAGAATAGGCATGCCATATTCCGGGCATGGCAAGACTCCTGCGAGTGGAGTTTCCCGGGGCGATCTACCACGTCACGTGACGGATGGTTGGCGATTGGTGTACGGGGCACACTGTGCGATTGCTGGTGCATGAACCCGGGAAACCGGCCGGCAACCTGCCCGCAAGCGGGTATATGGCGCCGACTATGGCATTCCCGGGACCGCAATCCCCGATCCCGCGATCAATCTGGCCGCATCACCGAGTGAAAACTTGATTTCCGTGCCGGCCAGGAAGAATCTCGCCTGTGAAAATGCGTTTTCTCGACAGTCTCGTTGGCTGAACGAAAAGAAGGAACTTGCCACTCGTAGACATGTACGTGATACTGTCCATATGAAAGCCATCACTTATACCGCAGCCAGGGAGAGCCTTGCAGACACAATGCAGCGTGTTTGCGAGGATCACGCACCGGTCGTCATCACTCGGCGCCGCGACCAAGCCGTCGTCATGATGGCATTAGAGGACTACGAGGCGCTCGAAGAAACCGCCTATCTGCTCCGCAGTCCTCGGAATGCCAAACGACTCCGGGAAGCCGTTGACCAGCTCCGTCAGGGCAAAGGAACCGAAAGGAAGCTTCCGGTGCTTGGATGAAGATCGTCTTCGCAGACCGCGGGTGGGAAGACTTCACGTACTGGGTCGAGAACGAACGCAAGATTGCGGCACGGATTGTCCGCCTGATCAAAGCCATCGAACGTGAACCTTTCGAGGGGTTAGGCAAACCGGAACCTCTATGCCATGACCTGACTGGGTTCTGGTCGAGGCGCATTACGGACGAGCACCGCTTGGTGTACACCGTAAACAAGGAACGAGTGCTGATCGCCCAAGCACGGTACCACTATTAGCCGAACATCACTGTGGACTCGTATCGGCGAAGCCGCGCCGCTGCGCGTCACGGTTTCACCGAGCGGTCACGGTGGGCGTTGATGAAGAAGACAGTAACAATCTGCCTGGTGCTGGTGGCGATCGCGCTTGCACATCTGGTGGCGCGATGCGGGCGGTGGCAAACCGTTCATGAGTGGGCAAGTCCCTGAAAAGCCCAACCAGCAAATCTCGGCACGGCTTCGTCGCCCGAGATTTGCGCCATCTGAATCCTCAAAGCGGTGATGTGAGGTCGGCCGGGTGCGCGAAGATGGGTTGCTCCTGAAACATCAGTGCTGGTAGAGTTCGCTCGCTGTCGTCCGGCAGGCGTAGCGCAATCATTACGGATGCCGGTGGCGTCGGGGAGGTAAGCGGGATGGGAGTTCTCGACGGTTTGGAAGACGCTCTTTTTGTCGGTTTCGATTCCAGCACACAGGGACTCAAGGCCACGGTGATTGACGGCCGGTTCCGCATGGTCCACAGCGAGTCGCTGAACTACGACACCGATCTTCCGCACTACAAGACCAGGGGCGGCGTGCACCGGCACGCCGACGGTGTGACGGTCACTTCGCCGGCGCTGATGTGGGTTGAGGCGCTCGACCTGCTGCTCCAGCGCATGGCGGCTGACGGATGTCCATTCAACCGGGTTGTGGCGGTTTCCGGGTCCGGCCAGCAACACGGCAGCGTGTGGCTGAACAACGGCGCGCTGAGTGCGCTTCGCGGGCTTGATCCGTCGCGTTCCTTGAAGGAGCAGCTTGGCGGAGTGTTTGCCACGCCGGATTCGCCGATATGGATGGATGCCAGCACGCGCGGTCAATGCCGCGAGTTGGAGCGGAGGCTTGGCGGCGCGCAGGCCGTAGCCGACCTCACCGGTTCCCGTGCCTACGAGAGGTTCACGGGGAACCAGATTGCCAAGATGTGGCAGACGGAGCCGGCCGTTTACGAGGCGACTGAGCGGATAGCGCTGGTCAGTTCCTTCATGGCGAGCGTGCTTGCGGGAGAAGGCATTCCGATCGAGGTGAGTGACGGATCGGGGATGAACCTGATGGACTTCCGTGCGCGCAGGTGGGCTCCGGCCGCCCTTGACGCTACGGCGCCGGGGCTGGGCGCCAAGCTTGGCGAGGTGGTTGCCTCGCATGTTGTGGCGGGAAAGGTTCATGCCTATTTCTGCGCCAGATACGGGTTTGGCGGCGATGTTGCCGTGATTCCTTTTGCCGGAGACAACCCGTGCAGCCTGGCCGGTCTGCGCCTCGGGAAAGAGGGCGATTTCGCGATCAGCCTCGGAACAAGCGACACGCTTTTCGCTTCCGTTCTTGACCCTTCGCCTTCGGGCGTCGAGGGCCACGTGTTCGCGAGCCCGGTTGACCCGAAAGCGTACATGGTGATGCTTGTCCGTCAGAACGGATCGCTGGTGCGCGAGAAGGTGCGCGACGCCGCCGCGGGCGGGTCATGGGACGTTTTCGCGCGTCTGCTGGGGCAGACGGCGCCCGGCAACGGCGGCAGGATCGGGATCTACTTTGATGAGCCTGAGATCACGCCGCCGGTAATGAAGGCCGGGCACTACCGGTTCGGTGCGGACGGCAGGCCGGCAGTGTCGTTTTCCGATGCCGAAGAAGTGCGCGCCCTTGTGGAAGGCCAGTTTGTCTCCATGCGTCTCCATGCGGTCAGGGCCGGCCTGAAGCCGCGGCGTCTGCTTGCCACCGGCGGGGCGTCCGCGAACAGCGGCATTATCAGGACGGCGTCGGACGTGTTCGGGGTGCCCGTGTACGCGGCTGACGTGACTGACACGGCGTCGCTCGGCGCGGCGTACAGGGCGCTTCACGGGTGGGTGTGCAAGCGCGCCGGCCGCTTCGTCGGTTACGCCGAGACGGTGTCCGGCGCGCCGGAGTTCCGGAAGCTGGCCGACCCTGACCCTGCCGCCAACGACGTTTACACCGGCATGCTGAAGCGAGTAGGTCAGTTTGAGGACGATATCATTGCCCGGTCCTGACGGGCCTGTGGAACGGTTGCAGACACGGGGAGGAACAGCCATGCAGATCATAGGGTACAACGGGTGGGGTAAGAACGCGCGGCTCTCAAACGGTGAGATGGACCTTGTTATTACGCTTGATGTCGGACCGAGGATATTGAGGTGCGGGTTTGTCGGCGGCCGCAATGTCTTCGCGGAGATTGACGGCCAGCAGGGATGTGAAGGCGAGAAGGAATGGATGATACGCGGCGGGCACCGTCTCTGGGTTGCGCCGGAGGCGAAGCCCCAGACCTACGAGTTGGACAACGTCCCCGTCGAGGTCGAAGAGATCAGAAACGGCGTGCGCACCATTCAGAAGCCCGGGTCGCTGACGAAGATACGGAAGACGATGGAGATCACTCTTGACCCGAACAGGAACCGCGTGCGAATCGAGCATATCCTTCGCAACACCGGAAGGTCCGCAAAGACTCTTTCCCCGTGGGCATTGTCCGTGATGGCTCCGGGCGGCAAGGCATTCATCCCCATGCCCGGCAAGATTCCGCACACCAAGTGTCTCACGCACAACCAGGAATGGAGCATCTGGGCATACACGGACTTTTCTGATCCGCGGTGGACGATCGGGTCGCGCTACATCATTTTTCGCCAGGATCGCAGGCGCGGCCCGAACAAGCTGGGGATACAGCACCGGGAAGGCTGGATTGCGTACCAGTTGAGGGACGTCCTGTTCGTCAAGTACTTCACCATGGAGGACGGCAGGGAGTATCCGGACGGCGGCGTTAACTTCGAGACCTTCTCGAACGAGCAGTTTCTGGAGCTGGAGAGTCTCGGGCCGATGGTTGTCCTGAAGCCGGGCGCCGAGGTGCGGCACGAGGAAGTCTGGCGCGTGTTCAAGGGTGTGCCGGCGTGCCGCACGGAATCCGACATAGACCGGGTGATACGTCCTCTTGCCCAGTCCGAGTTCAAGGCGGGTGGACGCAAGGCGCGCCGCTGAACGGGGCGTATTCCGGGCCGGCTATCCACTCAGGAGATCGAGGAAGGCTTTTTCGTCCAGAACGGGAACCCCGAGTTTCCGTGCCTTGTCCAGTTTGGACCCGGCGGAATTTCCGGCCACGACGAACGACGTCTTTGCCGACACGCTGGACGCGGTGCGTCCGCCGAGCGCTTCTATGCGGCTTGATGCCTCGTCCCGCGTGAAGGACGACAGTGTTCCTGTCAGCACGAAGGTCTTCCCCTGGAGAGGCCCCGGCCCGGCGCTTCCGTGCGTCGTTCGTGTCTGAAGCCCGGCATCCGCCAGGCGCCTGACGAGTTCGCGATTGCGTGGTTCCGCGAAGAACCCGACGATGCTTTCCGCGACAACAGGCCCGATGTCCGGCACGGCCTGGACCGCGCTTCTGTCGGCGTTCATCAATGCGTCGAGAGACCCGAAATGGCCGGCGAGATCCCGGGCCGAACGCACCCCGACGTGACGGATGCCCAGGGCGAACAGGAGGCGCCAGAATTCGCGTTGCCTGCTTGAATCCATGGCGGCGACGAGGTTGGCGGCCGACTTCTCTCCCATCCGGTCCAGACCGGCAAGGGTGACCTGGTCAAGCGAGTAGAGCCCTGCCGGATCCTTTGCGAGCTTTCCGTCAACGATCTGCTCCACCACGGCCTCGCCGAGTCCTTCGATATCCATCGCGCCCCGCGAGGCAAAGTGGCACAGCCAGCGTTTCAACTGGGCCGGGCACTGCAGGTTCTCGCAGCGCAGCGCGGTTTCCCCTTCGCGCCGGGCCACTGGCGCTCCGCAGGCGGGGCAGGCATCCGGCATCGTGAAGACCTCCTCGCCGCCTCTTCTTGCCGCGGTATTCACGCCCACGACCGCGGGGATGACCTCGCCTGCCTTTTCGACGTAGACGCGGTCGCCGACCCTGATGTCCCTGCGCCGGATCTCATCCTCGTTGTGGAGCGTGGCGCGGCTCACCGTGGAGCCGGCGACTGTCACGGGCTCCAGCTCCGCCACGGGAGTGAGAACTCCTGTTCTTCCCACCTGCACTGTGATCGCGTTGAGGCGCGTTTCCGCGCGTTCCGGCTCATACTTGTAGGCGACGGCCCACCTCGGGCTTTTTGACGTGGCGCCGGCTTCCTCGTACCAATCGCGCTGGTCGAGTTTGACGACCGCGCCGTCCGTATCGAACGGGAACCCGGAACGTTCCGACTTCAATTTCCCGATCCGGGCCAGTGCCTCATCCATCCCGTCGCAGCGGGTTGCGCCGGGCACGGTTCGCAGTCCGAACTCGCGCAGTCTGTCGAGCAACTCCATGTGCGTTGCGCATACGAGTCCGCCTGTCGCCCCGAGCGCATAGAAAACCGCGTCGAGTCCTCTCTGGGCGACGGTGCGCGGGTCCAGCAGCTTCAGCGAACCCGCCGCGGCGTTGCGGGGATTGGCGAACGGTTCGAGGCCTGCTTCCCTGCGTTCCCCGTTCAGTTTGCGGAAAGAATTCAGCGGCATGAACACCTCGCCGCGCACTTCCAGAATCTGCGGCGGGCTTCCATGAAGCCGCAGAGGCACGGACCGGATCGTTTTGATGTTGGCCGTCACATCGTCGCCCGTGCGGCCGTCTCCCCTTGTCGCGCAGACCGAGAGAGAGCTGTTCTCGTAGCGGAGCGAAACCGCGACTCCGTCCACTTTTGGCTCGACGACGTAGGCAGGGTGTCTGCCTTCAAGAAGCCCGCGAAGACGCCGGTCGAAATCCACCAGTTCGGAGGCGTCGTAGGTATTTGAGAGGCTCATCATCGGGACGGAGTGCCGGACCTGCCTGAATTCCGAGAGCGGTTCGCCTCCGACGCGGCGTGTGGGTGAATCCGGGTCGGCCAGGTGCGGATGGGCCAGTTCGAGTTCTTCGAGTTCATGATACAGCGCGTCGTAATCGCGATCGCTGATCTCGGGTGCGGCATCGAGGTAGTAGAGCCTGTTGTGCCGTTCGATTTCCGATCTAAGAACGGCCATCCGCTTCCCGGCGCTGGTTTCGTCTTTCGCTTGTGTCATGGGCAGAAGTCTACTCGCCGAATCGCCGGCCCGATTCCGCCTGCTGTTCCAGCGCTTGCGACAGCGGGCCGCAGTTCTGTGCGTAGGTGAGCGCGGCCTCGTGGTCTCCGGCTTTCAGAAGCAGGAGGAACTTAGCCGTGCAAAGCGCCGGCGTATTCGCCGGCCCCAGGAGAGTTCCCAGGTCAGCCGGGTGCACTTCGGCGAGATTGAACGAGATGTCGTTGGTGGCGACGAGGAGCCCGCGCCGCTCCAGCGATGTGGCGTTGAGCCGGTCGCCCGCCATGGCCCTCAGCGTTACGGCGTGCGGGACGCCGCGGATGCGAAGCGGAATTGTCTTGTTGAAGTTCGCGCGGGCGCCTTCGCGGATGAGTTCACCCATCCGTGAGACTGTTGCTATGATCTCGCGCACCTCGCCCAGTTCCGCGGCGGCGCGCGGACCAAGCGGCAGGCGCGACTCCTCGAGGGCCATGTTCATTGCCTGTTCGAAATCGGCCCTGCAGAGCGCGTCCGCAACGTCCGCGCAGAGATTCGCCAGTTCAGGAGCCGGGCCCTGCGCCCGTGCGGGTGACGCCGGAAGCTGGGTCGTCACGGCGGCGGACGTATCGGGCGCGGCAGGGTGTGGGGCGGGGGCCGTTGCCGCGCTGAACGAGCTGGCGCCGTACTCCGGCGCCGGCGGTCGGAACCGGGCCGGCATCAGCAGCCCGGCGGGCTCCAGCAGGGCGAACGCGAGGAATACGAGCCACGCTGCGAGGAGAAGCCATGCCGACCGTCGCAGCCATGCGGGGGCTTCGGTTCGAGGGACGCGAGGCGCCGTCCGCCGTGAAGTGGTCGCAGCCGGCTGCCGTGCGGGATTGGCCAGGGGTGTGCGCGAAGGAGGGAGAACGGTGCTGTCGGCGTAGGGATCGGTCTTGTGCACGATCACCCCGCCGGCCTCCAGCCGGCGCACCATGTGGATGAACGAAGCCCAGTCCGATGGGCGTCCGGAGGGGTGTTTTGCCATCGCGCGCGCAATGAAGGCGGCGAGTCCCGGACCGACGGACGGGTTCAGGTCCTGCGGGTTCTCAAGCCGGCCGTCGACGTGTTTATGGAGAACGACGATGGGATCGCAGTCCTCGAACGGACGGCGGCCGGTGAGCATGAAGTACATCAGCGCGCCGAGACTGTAGATATCGGAACGAAAATCCTGGTCCGGGTCGCAGCGGGCCTGTTCCGGCGACATGAAATGCGGCGCGGCCTTCAATTCGCCCGACCTGATCTGCTCGGACAGAAGTTCGGGGTGCGCAAAGAGCGAAAGGCCGAGGTCCACAACCTTGACCGTGCCGTCCTCGTCCAGCATCACGTTCTCCGGCTTGATGCCGCGGTGTGGCATGTTGTACGTGCGCCACGCGTTCTCGAGCGCCTCCGAAACGTGCCTGGCTATGCGAAGCGCCTTGAACGGTTCCAGCGGTCCGGACGCGTCAACCGTTTCCGCCATGGTTTCCCCGGCAACATACTCTGATACGAAGTAGTAGGTGCCTTCATGCTTTCCCATGTCCAGCAGTTGCACGAGATCGGGGTGTTTGATTGAGGACGCGGTGCGTGCCAGGGCAACGATGCGTTCGAGTTGGTCCGGGCGACCGGTAGTGTCGCTTCTGAGTGTCTTCAGGACCACGGCGCGGTTCAGCGAAAGCTGGTAGGCCCGCCACACCGTTCCGGTCGTTCCATCGCCGAGTTTCTCTACAATGTCGAAGCCAGGTATGTTCACGGCATCTCCGTGGCGGATGCTTTTACCACGTCGTCGGTTCTCCGGCAACACGGCTGGAGAGGATGCCGGGTCAACCATGGAGATGATCTCCAGACGAGCTTTCGTCTTCAGAAACTTCGAAAACTACAGACTGAGGGTAAGAGTAATGTGTGCTTAGCTCAGATCGGGGTTGCCCCCGTTAATGGTGTTGAACCGAATGGTGGTGGGGGAAGGATTCGAACCCTCGTAGGCTATTGCCAGCAGATTTACAGTCTGCCCTCTTTGGCCGCTTGAGTACCCCACCGGTGTCCAGACCGCGGCGGCCGGCCGGTGATATGGACCGGCACGGCTGCGCGAGGCGGGCGACATACTGTCCGTTCGCGGCATTTCGGCGCAAGGAAAATCGCCCTCAGCGCGCCGGAACCCGGGCCAGCAGAAGACGGGTCCGCCGCGCGGGGGCCAATTATCTATTGAAGCGGAAATGTTCGCGGACGTAGTATTGCGGTTGGAGGAGAGTAGAATGACTCTTCATAAGGTAATGACTGCGGCCTGCGTTACCGCGGCTGTCTGTCTGGCGGGTCGGAACGCCTGCGGTGCCGTTGCCGATGCTTTTGCTCCGTATCAGGTGATCCTGGACAAGCAGATATTCGGCGAACCTCCGGCGCCGGAAGCCGTAGTGTCGCCGGAGGTGAAAGCCGATCCCGGGTTTGCGAGGGACTTGCGGCTCTGTGCGCTCACGTATACCGAAGAAGCCGGCATACGAGCCGGTGTCATAGACATCAAGACGCACCGCAACTACTACCTTTCAATAGGCGGCGAGGAGGAAGGTGTCCGGCTCGTGGATGCCGATTTCGACGAAGAGTCGGTTCTTGTTGAGAAAAACGGCTTGCAGCGCCGGCTCTACCTTGATGGCCGTGAAGCGACGGCCGTTGGCGGTGTTCCGTCGGGGATTCCCGGCCTTGTGATGCCCGTGCGGGTTTCTCCATCGGTCCTTGCGAACCTGCCGAACACCACGCCCACGATGGCTGCCGGCTCTTACGCCGAGCGCCTCATGAAGCGTCGAATTGAACGCCAGCGGCAGGCGGAATCCGCGGCGGCAAGTCCCGGGCTCTCCGGAGAGCAGTTGGAAAAGCATCTGCAGCAATACCAGATGGACGTCCTGAGGAAAGGACTTCCGCCTCTGCCAATACCACTGACGCAGGAAATGGACGACCAACTCGTTTCGGAAGGCGTCCTTCCTCCGGCTGACGGGAGTCAGTTGACGGCGCCGTCAGTCGAGGCAGTGCAGTGAGCGAGCCTTTGCTTGAGGGCGCACCATGAGCGCAAGATGTGCCATCTGCAATGCCTGTCCGTGCCGTGTCGGACGTACAGGGATAGTCCAGAGGGTATTCGCCTGCAAGACGTTACGGCAGGGGTAGTTTTTCCTGGCATGCTGAATGCGGATTACAGGCGGCTGAATACGAAGAGGGGCACGGGATGGCGGAGCGCTTGAGCGGAATAAGGCAGTTGGATCATGGCGGTGAGGGTCGCCGACTTTGCGGTTTTTGAAGACGCTGGTGTGCTGATGCATGTGAAGGAGAAATGCAGTTGACTGTTTGCGGAGGAAGAGGGTATATTCTGTACAGGAAATAGGGAGGGCGCCAGCTGGCGCGAGGTCTGACATGTCGAGGTGTGGAGTCATACGGAGGACTGATTCAATGAAGAGGTTCGCGATAGCATTGATTGCCGTGATGTCTGCGACACTCGCTTTCGGAATCGAGCCGGTGCCGAGCGTAAACGTGGTCGGGTACGCAAAGATCCCGCAGCCGCCGGGGCTGGATCTGAAGAGCTGCATCTTCTACGTAATGGATGGGTCCAACACGCTGTCGGGGATTCTTGGAACGAATGGCGTGGCTGGCACCAGCGAGACAACTGCTGACAACGTCTATCTCTACATACCGAACGAAGGCTACAAGACCTATTTCCTTCTGTCGCACGCGAATCCCTCGTTGAACCGCAAGTGGATTGATGCCGACTCTTTCGAGTTGGCGACCAACGAAGTGCTACCAGGCGTGGGGTTCTGGATCAGGAACAGGAACTCCCAAACGAACCACTACATTCACCTTGGAGAGGCTGAGCTCGACGCGACCGTTACGGCCACAGTGTTGCCTGGTCTTCAGATGCTGGCCTACCCGTACTCGGCGAACGCCAACATCAACGGCGCACTCTCATTGACGAACGGGATTGCAGGTGCTGGCGAGACTTCTGCCGACAACATCTACATCTACACTTCTGGAACGGGCTACAAGACCTATTTCCTTCTGTCGCACGCGAATCCCTCGTTGAACCGCAAGTGGATTGATGCAGACTCGTTCGAGGTCGCGGATGTTGATGTGCTGGCAGGGCAGGGCTTCTGGTACCGTAGCCGGGCTTCGTCTTCATTCCAGTGGGTCTTGAAGCGTCCGTATCTGAACGACTAGGTTCGGTGTACTTCAGTTCGCTGTGTTTCTGATGGTGGAACTTACTTGGTGAGGAGACACTCTAATGTCCGTTAGATACCTCTGTGTGGTGACGGCCGTTTTGCTGGTGGCCGAGGTTTCTTCAGCTTCGCTTGTCGGGCTTGGCCATGATGTGCGGGGCATGTTTCGCTTCAGTAGGAACCAGTATCGTTGGGGGGAGACCTCAAACATCATCACGGACGAGAACAACCAGAACTTGGAGTATAGCGAATCAACTGGAACGCAGGGCGCTTTTGCTCAGTTGATCTGGGTTGGGCCTGACAACACGAAGGACCCCTTCAGTACTTCGACACCCACCGGAGTGTCGGGCGACGATGCCGTTGTTGCCACGACCTACTCATTCGGAGGCACATCTGGCGTTCTGGGCCCTTATACGAACCAGTTCAAGTTCAACAACGTAGGTAGCAGTATCATAGGTCCAGATGAAAATGGCTACCGGTATTACGTCAGGGTGTTTAATGGTCCAAACCCGAACTATGCATCGGGTACAAATGCGGCCGTCAACGGCGTGGCTGGGATAACCTACTATTACGAGTCCGATGTTGATACCTTCAACTACTCTGAGTTCGGTGCCAACGACACGTTTTCGTTTGGACAGGGCCAGGACCGTCAGACGCTTACCGCCGTTCCGGAGCCTTCCACGCTGGCTCTGATGGGGCTTGGCGCTGCTGCGTTGATTGGTGCGCGGCGCAAGCGGCGCGGCTGACCGGGGTTGGACAGAGCGGGTTGATGCGGGCCCTGCGATCCATAGATCGCGGGGCCTGTTTGTTTTATGGGCCCTGCGACCCGATCCGGTTGCACGTCTGCGTGCTTCATCGTCGTCTGGTTTGTCTCTCACCCCGGGCTTTTGTATTGCCCGCAATGGGAGTAATGTCACGCCCATGCCGATTGCGAAGGTCAGGGTGGATGTTGCCGTGGACCGGGAGTTTGACTACCGGATACCGCCGGAACTTGAGGGATCGGTGCGGCTCGGATCGCGTGTTGCGGTGCCTTTCGGTCCGAACATGCGGGAGGGGTTTGTTGTAGGTTTCGTTGAATCCTCATCCTTTGCCCGTATCCGGGACATAGCTTCCATTCTTGACTCGAAGCCGATCCTGGACGACCGGTTGATTGCGTTGGCGAAATGGATGGCCGACTACTACTGCGCCGGGACTGACAAGGCGATAAACACCGTTCTTCCTTCGCCGGTCAGGCGGAAGGGGGTCAAGCACAAAGAACGCTTTCTTGTCTCGCTCACGCCTGCCGGCGTGTCGGCGCTGGCGGATGACGGCGTGAAGAAGACGCCGCGTCAGCGCGCCATGATGGAACGACTGGCAAAAGACGGGCCCGTGTTCGCCGCCGATCTGAGCGCGGAATCCGGGATGAGCCCGGCAGTGCTCGGCGGGCTGATCAAGCGCGGACTGGTGCAGCGGGCTCTCGGTGCGGACCGCCGCGACCCGCAGTCGGGCAGGAAGATACTGCCGACCCTTCCGTTGCAGCTCATGCCGGAGCAGGCCGAAGCTCTCAAGGAAATCGTGGCCGCGATGGACGGCGCCGAATCCGGAAGGCGTGGCGTCGTGCTGTTGCAGGGCGTGACCGGCAGCGGCAAGACGGAGGTGTATCTGCAGGCCATAGACGCCGTGCTTGCGCGCGGGAAGGGTGCGATTGTGCTTGTGCCCGAAATCTCTCTCACCCCCCAGACGATAGAGCGGTTCAGGGGCCGGTTTGGCGAGCAGACGGCCCTGCTGCACAGCAGGCTTTCCGAGGGAGAGCGGCATGACGAATGGCACCGTTTGCAGGAGGGCAAGGCTCGCATAGCGGTGGGGGCTCGGTCCGCCGTTTTTGCCCCGGTTCACCCCCTCGGCCTCATAGTGGTTGATGAGGAGCATGAGCCCAGCTACAAGCAGGACGAGTCGCCAAGGTACAACGCGCGGGACGTGGCCGTGATGCGGGGCGCGATGGAATCCTGCGCGGTCGTGCTGGGTTCCGCCACGCCTTCCCTTGAATCTCTGCACAACGCCAGGCGCGGAAGGTACCGGATTGCCCACCTGCCGCGGCGCGCCGACAACAGGAAGATGCCGTCTGTCCGTGTTGTCGACATGCGCATCGAGAAGGGGCCAACTGGAAAGACGACGGTCTTCTCCCGGCCGCTGCTGGATGCTATGGCGGGTCGCCTGGAGCGGGCCGAGCAGGTGATGCTGTTCCTGAACAGGCGCGGGTACGCCACTTCGCTTGTCTGTCCGGCCTGCGGGCACGTCGCGGTGTGTCCCGACTGCAGCGTATCAATGACCTATCACCGGGACGAGGAACTGCTGCGGTGTCACCTGTGCGGAGGCGCGCATGCGCCGCCGCGCGCATGTCCGGCGTGTTCCGACCCGGCCTTCCGCATGTCCGGGATCGGGACACAGCGTGTCGAGGCCGTTGCGCAGAAGTGTTTCCCCCATGCCAGGGTCGGTCGGCTCGACACGGATGCCGCAAGGCGCAAGCGGTCATGCGAAGACATCCTCGATGCGTTCAGGGCGGGGGAGATAGACATCCTGGTGGGGACCCAGATGATAGCGAAGGGTCTTCACTTCCCCAGGGTGACACTTGTCGGGATTGTCTGCGCTGACATGGGGTTGCACATGCCGGATTTCAGGGCGGGCGAGAGATCCTTCCAGTTGATGGCGCAGGTCGCAGGTCGGGCCGGGCGCGGCGAGGCGCTTGGCGAGGTCATAATCCAGACATTCACTCCTTTCCATGTCGCCGTTCAAGCGGCCCGGCGGCTCGACTTCGACGGCTTTGCCGAGCAGGAGTTGGAGTTCCGGAAAGAGCTGGGCTATCCGCCATACAGGCGGATTGTCTGCGTGGGGTTCCGCGGCGTTTCCGAGGAGGTCGTTTCTTTCGCGTGCGGTTCTTTTGCGCGGGCGCTCCGGCCGCTGATGCCGGAGGGAACTGTCCTTTCTGATCCGTGCCCGGCGCCGTTGGCGAAGATCAAGAGACAGACAAGATACCAGCTCATCATCAGGTGCAGGTCCGTGCGTGATACCGTGGGGGCCATACGCAAGACGCTTGCGGCTGTCAAGATGCCGAAGGGCGTTTCCTGCCTGGTTGACGTTGACGCGTTGAACCTGATGTAGCGACGTCCTCCCTTCCGGCGCCGCAACCGGGCGCAGGTGTTATTCCGTCGGGGGACGGAGTCGCGGGCTCTTTCGCTTTGCGGTGAAGATGACGGCGTGTATATTGAACGTTCAATCTGGATGCGGAGGTCGGGATGAAAGCAGGCAGTTTCTACGTAACCACGCCGATTTACTATGTGAACGACAAGCCGCACATCGGGCATGCCTACACGACGATACTGGCCGATGTGCTTGCCAGGTACCACAGGCTTGCCGGCGACACGACCCATTTTCTGACCGGCACCGACGAGCACGGGCAGAAGGTATTGCGGGCGGCCCAGAAGAGCGGAATATCCCCGCAGGAGCAGGCCGACAGTACGGTCGTGCGTTTCCGCGACCTGTGGAAGAAGCTCGAGATAACGAATGACGACTTCATACGGACCACCGAGGAAAGGCACAAGGCCGTTGTGCAGCGCATTCTCTCCGACCTCTTCAACAGGGGCGAGATATACAGGGCGGACTATGACGGCTGGTACTGCGTAACGTGCGAACGGTTCTACACCGACAGGGACGTGACCGACGGGCTGTGTCCCGAGCCCGGATGCGGCCGGCAGGTCGAGCGCATACACGAAGCGAATTACTTCTTCAGGATGAGCCGGCACCAGCAGTGGCTGATAGACTACATCAACTCCAACCCGGGCTTCATTCAGCCTGACTTCAGGCGCAACGAGACGCTTGGTTTCCTGCGGAAGCCGTTGAACGATCTCTGTATTTCCCGCCCCAAATCCAGGATGAACTGGGGCATAGAGCTTCCCTTCGACAAGGACTTCGTCACCTACGTATGGTTCGATGCGCTCGTGAATTACATCAGCGCCGTCGGGTATCTCTCCGACGACGCCGGGTTCAATGCCCGCTGGCCCGCTGATGTGCACCTGATAGGCAAAGACATACTCACGACTCACACGGTTTACTGGCCGACGATGCTGCACGCGATGGGCGTGCAGATGCCGAAGACGGTATTCGCCCACGGTTGGTGGCTTGTCGGGCGCGACAAGATGAGCAAGACACAGGGGAACGTCGTGGATCCGATGGCCTTCGCCGACAAGTACGGCGTTGACGCCTTCCGATATTTCCTGATGGCGGAGATGACGCTCGGGCAGGACGCAAGTTTCACCGAAGAAGCGTTTATCAGGCGCTACAACGCGGATCTCGCAAACGATCTCGGGAACATGTTGAGCCGCGTATCGAAGCTTCTGTGCAGTCATTGCGGCGGCAGCATTCCGGAGCCGGGCGAAACAGGCGCGGAAGAAACGGAGCTGCGCGACGCGGCGCTTGCCGCGGCGCGTGCGACCATCGAATCCGTGAAGACGATGCGCATTGACCAGGGGCTGGCCGGCATAGCCGACGTGGTCCGCCGGGCGAACCGCTACATTGAGCGGCAGCAGCCGTGGAATCTTGCGCGTGATGGCAGGGCCGGCGAATTGCGAAGGGTGCTGTACTGCGCCGCCGAGACATTGAGGATCGTGAGTGGAATGCTCTACCCGGTTATGCCGGGCAAGATGGCGGATCTTCGCGAAGCGCTCGGGATGTCGCGCAAGCAGCCTGATTTCGACGGGTTGATCAAGTGGGGAGGGCTGAAGCCAGGTTTGCCTGTTGCAGAACCGAGCAGCCTGTTCCCGCGGGTCCAGCCGCAGAAGCAGGACGAGCGCCCGCCGAAAGAGGCGAAACCCGTGGCGGCCAAGCCCTCTGGCGATGCCGCCGCGGGGCCGACGCCGGCGGGACTCATCACCGTTGATGACTTCTTCAAGGCGAAGTTGCGCGCCGCGCGCATCCTCTCGGCCGAAGCGGTGGAAGGCGCAAGCAAGTTGCTGAAACTGCGCATAGACGCGGGCGACGGCGAGCGGCAGATCGTGGCCGGCATAGCGCTTCACTACAAGCCGGAGGAACTGGTCGGACGCACGATAGTAGTCGTTTCGAACCTGCAGCCAGCGCGAATACGCGGAGTGGAGTCCAACGGCATGCTTCTGGCCGCATCCTCGGGCGGAGTCATGCGTCTGGTGACTGTTGACGGCGACATTCCGGCCGGCGCGCCGGTGAAGTGAGCGGCGGCGCGCTTCGTCCGCGGTTCTATTTCAGCACTGTCCTGAACCCCATGGCCTGATCGGCAAGGCGGGCGGCGCCGGCCTTGCGCCGTCCAAGCGCGAGCAGGGGCGACAGCAGGGACAGCAGGCGGATCAGCAGCAGCCTGTCCACCCAGCGATACCCGCGCTGGGAGCGGAAAAGCAGCGCGAACGCCAATCGCAGCTGCGCGCGGGACATGCGGAACCGGGAGAAATCCATCAGGATGGTGTAACGGACCGGGTACTTCCTGTCATAGGCGGCCTTCAGTGCGTGCAGGCGCGCGACGATGTGAGGTCCGAACTCGCCGAAGTAGTACTCCCGCGCCGCCATGAGAATCTCGAACGTGTCGTACTGGAAATCGAAATCCTCCGCCGGCAATCCGAGTTCCGCGGCCATGGAGCGCATGGAGCGGATCTTCACCAGGGCCGCCTCCGACTGGGCCAGTTTGCCTTCCGGGTCGCGGACGAAACAGCGCAGCAGCTTGCGCATGGAGTGGTTGACGATGATCTGGTCCCAGAAGACCGAAAGAAGCGGAGGGATGCGCAGTCTGCGGAAGAAGAGTTTGCGCCGGGCGAATTCGTCGATGTAGAGCGCTTCCTTTATCGTTTCGTCGGACATCCGCAGAAGGACCAGGAGGCGCTCGCCGCTGTTCGGGCCCAGCCGTTCGCGCGCCCACGACCGGACGGCGTCGTCGGCGCTTATGCCATCGCGCACGATGCGCAGGGACACGAAGGTGTTGATCTCGTTCCACGCACCGCCGGGTTCGAGAAACGTGCGGCGGCGGAACCCGGACCAACCGCCCGTCTGGCACCAGATCCACGCGCCGGCCATGTTGGGCGCGACAGCCAGTTGCCTCGCGAAGTCCTCGTAGTCCCATCCCACGAAAGAGGGGAATTCCCCGAAGCCCTCGTACTCGCGCCGCGCCTGCAGTTCCACAATCTTGCGGTGGTTGCTTCGGAAGAAGAGCTGATTCAGCGGCAGGTATCGGAAGAAGTCGGTTTCCCCGTACTTCATTGAGAGAACAAGATTTGTGCTGTCAAAGCCGCCGAACACGGCGTCGAAGGTGTTTCTGTTCCAGATCAAATCGCCGATCGGGTGTGCGCCCACGGTCCACGTGCGGAAAATGAGCAACTTGCCGGCGCTTTCGAAGACGGGAAGGAGGCTCTGAATCAGTTTCCTGGCCTGCGCCGGCGTACGGATGGCGAGGCGGCTGGAGAAGCCGCCCCGGACATCGCGGGCGTCGCATTCGCCGATCCTGAAGATCACGCCGCCAACCGAAGGGAAGTCGCAGAAGAGCTTCGAGCACGCGTCGGGCAGCAGGTTTTCCGCATGGGAGCGCAGGGCGGTCAGTCGCCCGCGCCGGGCGGCGGGCTCAAAGACCACGTCGGTGGTCACGTAGGCGGTGAGCCCGCGACCGGCGGCGATTTCGAACAGAGCGCGGTAGGCATCCCGGTACCGGGCGAGCTTGTCCGACAGGGCGGCATCGTAGTCGGGGCATTCGCTCAAATGCGCGAGATCGTCAAGCGTTACGCCGTTGAAGCCTGTCGCCGCGGCGGCGTCAACGAACCGGGAGAAGTCATCCGAGACCGAAGCGAAGCGCGCCTTGTCGAATCGCCCGTCGCGTTCCAGGTTCTCGAAGGGAATCTTCGACCAGTTGATACGGCGGCGTGAGTACCCGCGGAAGAACGGGCCTATTCCGTCAACCAGCAGCAGTCTCATGCCGGGACGGCGAATTCCCTTGCCGTGTCCGGAAGCGCGCGCGCGGCGCCGGCCTTCGGTGAGGTTGGATTCAGTCCCATCATCTCATCAAGCAGCCGGTCCCATCCGAATCCGTTCTGGGCCCGAGCGCGCGCGGCGGAGCGCATGCGCTCGAGGAATTCCGGATCGTTCTGCTTCAGGTCCAGGACGCCCGCGACGGCGGCCGTCCATGCGGGCAGGTCGTTTGCGCGGACGACGAAGCCTGTTTCGCCGCTTGCGACCAGTTCCTGCGGGCCTCCGACGTCGCTGACGATGGCCGGCACGCCGCAGGACTGGGCTTCCAGGACGACCATGCCGAAGGTGTCGGTTGTGCTCGGGAACACGAACACATCGGCGAGGGCGTAGAGGTGCGGCAGTTCAGCGCGGTCCAACCGGCCCGTGAAAACCACGAACGGGTCAGCCCGGCATTCGTTTTGCAGCCGTTCGAGTTCCGGCCCGTCGCCTGCGAGCACGAGGCGGACATCCGGCAGGCGCTTCGCGACGGCGTCGTGGACCTGGATGAGGAAGTCGAGATTCTTCTCACGCCCCAGCCTTCCAGCCCAGAGAAGCACCGGGGCATCGGCGGGCAGGTTGAGGCGTCTGCGCCATTGTTCCTGTATGCCTTTGTCCGTCGTCACGAAGGACGGCTCGATGCCCCTCTGGAACAACTTCATCTTCGACGGTTCGATTCCGCGGTCGGCCAGCATGGTCATGTACGCGGCCGTGGGCACGCGCACCTGGTCCATCAGCGCGAAGAAACCGCGGGTGTAGGACTCGACGACCGAAGAAACCCAGTGATCGCCGATGAACTGGTCCACCTGGCGGGTGAAGTCGGTGTGATAGACGCCTGTGCACTTGATCCGCAGCAGCCGCGCCGCGGCCAGCCCTATCAGGCCAACCGGGCCGGGGGTGGATATGACGATCTCGTGCGGGGATTCCCGCGCGATGATATCCAGCGCGCGCAGCAGTGACGGCAGCCGCAGCGTCCATGCGCTGTAGAAGCCGGGCGTCACGTTGTAGATGCAGGGCAGATAGACGACGTTGCCGGGCAGGGATGAGCGGTCCTCGTCCTCGGCCAGGCAGGTTACGAGCTTCATCGGTCTGCCGGACGACTCGGCTCGCGTGGCGACCTCGCGCATCGTGACGGCGACGCCGTTGAGTTCGGTGACTGTGTCGGAGAACCACAGCAGCGATCGGGGTTGGGTTTGCTCAACGCCGAAGGCGGCGGCCACGCCGCGAAGCAGGTCGCGGTCGCCGTGCATGTGGCGCAGGACGGTTATGAAGGGCGTCATGAGAAAGAGAGCCGGCAATGCCGCTGACAAGTTGCGCAGCAGCGGCCCCGTTTCGCCCTTCTTGAGATCCTTTTCGAGCGACTCGGCGACGAGCGCGAAGAACCCGTCCGAAAGCCCGCTGAGCGCGGCGTACATGCGCTCGACTCGGGCGTCGCTGTCGAGAGGATCGTGGTTCCGTCCGTCCAGCAGTTCCGAAATGCACTGCGAAAGGACCCTGCCGCCCGAGCGCTTTTCGCGCTTCGCCTTCTGGACTGCCAGCCAGTTCTTCAGTCCGAGTTGGCCGTTTTCGAAGAGCAGAGAGGTCAGCAGCGCCATTGGCGCGCCGCCGCCGCTCTTGTTTTTTGCGCGGGAGAACTCGTGTGCGATCTTGTACACGGCGCACGAAAGTGACTTGTGGTCGGCGTGTCTTCCGCCCGGGCGTGTCTCGCGCAGCCGGACCTGGTCGAGGAACTCGGGAATGGTGGCGTCGCAAGCCATAGTGAACGTCTGGCCGATGAAGAGCCCCGCGTGGTCGTCCGATCCGCCCGTCAGTCCCTTGATCCAGGAATCGGGGCCCCACGGTTCGATGCCGTGCTTCTGCTGAAGGCGCATCAACCGCGCGTGCGTCATCTTCTGGAGCGCTTCCGTCCACGTGCGGTTGTGCGCATCGTCGCGTCCGCCGTTGATTCCTTCGAACACGTCGAAGAGAAGTACGAGTTTCTCCGTCGTCTCGATCGTGAGCCGGTCATTCACGCTGTAGGTGGCGTGGGCCACAGAACAGGCGATCCCTTCCCTGCGCAGGTAATCCCGCAGAAGGCGAACGTCCTCGCGAAGGGTCTGAATGGCGTCGAACTGCCCGGGCGTGATGCCGTAGACAAGCACGTGCACCTTGCAGCCGTCCTCCGGGAAGTAGGCGGTTACCTCGGCGCTGATGAACGTGTCGTGAGGATGGCGGGCGTTCAATTCCAGCGCGCCGTCAATGGTGTTGTGGTCGGTCAGCGTGACATAGGTCATGCCGCGGGCCTTGGCCGTGCGGTACACTTCCTCGACGTCCGTGTATGACTCCTGGGCGCCGATTCTCTGGAGAAACCACTCGGATGGATGCCGTGAATGGCAGGAATGTACGTGCATATCCACGTGGACCATTTCTAGTTCTCCTTTTCGCCCGTACGCCGTCCGGCCCGTTGATCCTCGCTTCTTCCAGAAGCCCGATGCTCGCAGCGTCGCGTTAGGGCAGTGTGTCTTCGTCGTTAGGAGTTCGCGAGGAATGAGGCCGGGTCCTACTGCCTTGCGTGCCCGGCGAAGCTGTTCAGGCACAGGTAAGCGCCGCGTGTGAAGGACGCAGGTCTCCTGCGTTTCACGGCCTGCCAGCCTGCGGCCCGGCACCCCTGTGGGTCGGCTTCGATTTTTTTTCACGGAAACGTGTTGACATGAGGTGGGGGCAAGTGTTGGATTGTGGGGCAGAGTGGAGGATGAATGGACCCCAGTGCAGAGCGAGATAACCCGTTGCTGGAAGACGAGGTGCGCGGGTTGGCGATGTTTGTCGGTGAATTCCGGCACACATTGGATCCCAAGAAGCGGCTCACCATTCCTTCCGTCTGGCGTGCGCAGGTGGAGGTGCCGCGCAGCTTGTACGTGTTGCCGGACCCGAACAACAGATGTCTCGGGTTGTACCCCGCGAGGGAGATGGCGCCGAAACTGGAGCGGATAAGGAAGCTCTCGATGTCGGATGCAAAGGCGCGGCATTACGCGCGTGTATTGGGCCGGGCATCGGACCTTGTCTCGTGGGATTCGCAAGGGCGCATACGCGTCAAGGACAAGCTGCTGGAGTTTGCCGGTTTGTCCGGTGATGTCCTGATGGTGGGAGCGATTGACCGGATTGAGCTCTGGAATCCTGACGCGGCCGGATCCGAATGGAAGGGGCCCGGGGCTGCGCTGGAAGGCGCTGACATTGACCAGGCGGTGCTCAAGGAAGCCGGGGACTACGTAGGAATGTAGAGGGGGTGCCGGGTTGCACGTGCCGGTAATGGTTGCCGAAGTCCTTGAGGGGCTTGGGCCAAAGCCGGGCGAGAGTTGCCTGGATGGGACGCTGGGCGCCGGCGGGCATGCGGCCGCGATCCTGGCGAGGACGGCGCCGGACGGGATTCTGCTGGGGCTTGACCGTGATTCCGAGGCTGTTTCCAGGGCTGCGGGAAGGCTGAAGGAATTTGAGGGGCGCTGCGTGTTGAGGTGCGGGAATTTCGCGTCGGCCCGGGAGATCGCGAGAGAGGCTGGAGTGAACAAGGTGGATCTGGTGTTGCTGGACCTTGGGATTTCATCGGACCAGCTCGACTCATCCGGCCGGGGTTTCTCCTTCCGTGAGGACGGACCGTTGGACATGAGGATGGACCGGACATCGGGCGGGCAGAGCGCGGCCGACCTTGTAGGGACGCTCGGAGAGGACGAGTTGAGGGGGCTGATAGCCGAGTACGGGGAGGACAGGAATGCGCGGCGTATTGCCCGCGCGATCGTGGCGGAGCGGGAGAAGGCAGGGATAGCCGGGACCCTGCAGCTTGCCGGGCTGATCGAGCGGGTATGCGGCAGGCGTGAGCGCATTCACCCCGCGACACGGACATTCCAGGCGTTGCGGATGGCGGTCAACTCGGAGCTGGAGTCGCTCGAGGCCGGGCTGGAGGCGGGGATCGGGTTGCTGGTCGACGGGGGCCGGATGGCGGTGATTTCCTTCCACAGCCTGGAGGACCGGATTGTGAAGAACGTTTTCCGGAAGCACGAGGGGCGATGGGTGTCGCTGCAGGAAGGCGGGCGGCGCTGGGAAGGACAGGAGCCGCGTCTGAGGCGGTTGACCGGCGGATGCGTGAGGCCCGGCGAGGCGGAGATCGGGGCCAACCCGCGCGCAAGATCCGCCAAGTTGAGGATTGTGGAGCGGATTGCGGCGTGACGGGCGGGCTGCGGGCAAGAGTCCGTCCTGCGGAGGCGATTGAGAGATGAGCAAGCGTAACAGGAAGCGGAAGGTAGAGAACGTTTCTCTGCCAATGCCTTTGGCGGCGCTGGTGGTCTTCATCGTGGCCTGCGCGCTTCTTTACGTGTGGCTGGACTGCCGCTGCCAGGCTGTCGGCCGTCAGCTCAGGCAGCTTGAGAACAGGCGCACAGAACTGAACCGTGTCGTGCTGAACGAGGAATACAAGTGGGTTCAGACGAAGGCCCCATCGAACATAGAGAGAACGCTTGCGAGGTTCGGGGTCTCCATGAGCTGGCCGCGCCCCGGGCAGGTTGTAAGGATAAGGGATGCGGAAGGCCGTCCTTTGAGCAGGATCGGCGAGTCGGTGGCTTCGCACCGTTACGGAGGTCGGGAACTGTTTCATGAGTGAGAAGTCTGTCAGGCTCAGGATTCTCGTCGGCGCCATGCTGATGGGGTTGGCGATGGCCGGGCTTGGGAGTCAAGTCGCCTACCTCCACCTCGGGCCGCACGAGGAAGTGCTCCAGAAGATTTCCCGAACCAGGGAATACGAGAAGACGATCCTTGCCGGTCGCGGCCGGGTTCTTGACTGCAACGGGACCGGGAACATCCTGGCCCTGAACCTTTCGGTGAAGAACGTATGCGTGGATCCTTTCGTGATCACGCAATCGCGCAAGACCGACGAAGTTGCGTCGGGGTTAACCATGGCGTTGCCGACCAGGAGCAGGGGAGAGATCGCGTCCCTGATCGAGAGCAGGCCGGAGAAGCGCTTCGCGTGCGTGGAGCACTACCTGCCGGAAGAGCGAGCCAGGAGGATCGGCATGCTCGGTCTGCCCGGCGTATTCTTCGAGGACGCCATAATCCGTTACTACCCGCAAAAGGACTTCATGTGCCACGTCCTCGGTTTCGTCAACTACGAGGGAACCGGGAGCGCCGGTGTCGAGCTGGCGCTCGACTCGCTGCTCAAGGGGAAGGCCGGTCTTATCCGGGCGCCGGTGGACGCCAGGCGCCGTGAGGTCCGGTCACGAAGGGGCAGCGACGTGCCGCCGGAGGCTGGTGCGGACATCATGCTTACCCTGGACCAGAACATCCAGTACATCGTCGAGAAGGCGCTTGACGAAGCCGTGGCGGAGTATCATCCGCGCGGCGCGTGGGCGATCGTGCAGCGCGTCCGGACCGGCGAGATACTCGCGATGGCCAGCAGGCCGAGTTTCGATCCGAACGAGTTCCGCGAAGCCTCGCAGGAAATGATGCGGAACAGGGCGATAGGCGATGTGTATGAGCCCGGTTCCACACTCAAAGCAATCACGATAGCCTCGGCGATCGAAGCCGGCACCGTGACGCCCAACACGACGTTCAACTGCGAGAACGGATGCTGGTACTACAAGGGGCGCCCGCTGCGTGATCACGGCTCTGGCTACGGTGTGCTGACCGTTGCCGACGGGCTGAAGAAGTCGAGCAACGTTCTTGCCGCGAAAGTCGCCTTGACGCTGGGGGACGCCCGTTTCGAACAGTGTCTTCGTGCATTCGGGATCGGCTCCAAGCTAGGGTTGGATCTGCAGGGGGAAGAGGCTGGAATACTTCATCCGGCAAAGCGATGGAGCGGGCTGGACGCGACGCGTATCGCCATCGGTCAATCGGTGTCGGCCACCGCGCTCCAGGTCCTTGGCGTCTATTGCGCCATCGCCAACGACGGCTACCTGATGCGTCCGTACGTCGTAAGTCACTGCGTTTCCGAAGACGGAACCGTTTTGAAGCGAACCCAACCGCAGGTGCTATCCAGGCCCATATCGGCAAGGACCGCGGCAACGATGAGGATGCTGCTGGCGCGCGTAACGGAAGAAGGGGGTACGGGAACGCGCGGGGCGATCGAGGGGTTCAAGGTTGCCGGCAAGACCGGCACCGCGCAGAAGCCCGAGAACGGCGGATACTCGGCCACTCGTTACATCGCCTCATTCGTCGGGTTTGTTCCCGCCGAAGACCCTCAGATAGGCGTGATAGTAGTCGTGGATGAACCGAGGGGAGAGCGCTACTACGGCGGCCAGGTTGCCGCGCCGGTGTTTGCGCGCATTGGCGGACAGACCTTACGCTACCTTGACGTGAACCCGGGTCAGGATGTGACGGCCCCGTCGGTGGCGTTGCGGAGATGAGCGTGATAGCGGTCATGGATATTCCGCGCCGCCCGGTTTCGCGCGGCCGGTCCCGGAGAGGAAGGACAGCGATGCGGCTGGCGGACATACTTGCCGGCATTCAGGTGACTGGCGGCGCGTGCGAAGGCAATCCCGAGATAACGGGAGTGGTGCAGGATTCGCGTCTTGTGAGGCCGGGCCACGTGTTTGTGGCTGTTTCGGGGAGCAAGGCCGACGGCTGGCGCTATGCGGTGGAGGCGGTCAAGCGGGGCGCCGCCGTTGTTGTCTCGGAACATGAGGCGTCGCGCGAGGTCCAGTGGCATGTGAGGGTCCCGAACGCGAGGGAGGCGGCCGCCGACCTCGCATGTGCCTTCCACGGTCATCCCGGCATGTGCCTTCGTACCGTCGGTGTGACGGGGACCAACGGAAAGACGACGGTCAGCTGGATGCTCAGGGACATCCTCAGGTCGGCCGGGCTTGCTCCGGGGCTGATCGGGACTGTCAGTTACGAAGTCGGCGAGAGAGCCATCCCTGCTTCCCGGACCACGCCGGACGCGACGCAGTTGCAGGCGATGCTCGCACAGATGTTGAAGGCCGGATGCATGAGTGCGGCGATGGAAGTCTCGTCACACGCCCTGGACCAGGCCAGGACGCGCGGCATTCCGTTCGAGGCGGCCGTGTTCACCAACCTGACACGCGATCACCTTGACTATCACGGAACGCGCGAAAGGTACTTCGAGGCAAAGAGACGACTCTTCACCGGCCTGAGTCAGGGGGCTGCCGCGGTCATCAACGCGGGCGATCCGTGGGGCCGTATGCTGGCCGGAGATCCAGCCATAGTTGCCAGGAAGGTCACGTACGGGGTTGATTGCGAGGCCGACATCTCCGCCCGGGAACTCGTTCTTCGTCACGACGGGAGCACTGCCGTGATTAGGGGCCCGTGGGGGGAGACGCGCCTTGCCCTGAGAATCCTCGGCAGGTTCAACGTTGCCAATGCGGTCGGCGCGCTTGCGGCCGCGTGGTCCATGGGGCTTGATCCGGCGCTTGCCGCTGACGTGCTGGGGAAGACGGTTGCCGTTCGCGGGCGGATGGAGGAAGTCCATGGAGAACACGGCTTCAAGGTTTTCGTGGATTACGCCCACACGGACGACGCCGTTCAGAACGTTCTGCAGACGCTCAGGGAACTGAAACCGCGCCGGATCCTGTTGGTGATGGGATGCGGCGGCGACCGTGACCGCACGAAACGTCCGGCGATGGGCCGCGTTGCCGGCGAGATGGCCGACCACACGATCATCACCTCGGACAACCCCCGTTCCGAAGACCCTGCGGCGATAGCCCTGGAGATAGACGCCGGTTTCCCGGAGTCCGGCAGACGCGAGATTGTGCTGGACCGGCGGGCGGCGATAGGGCGTGCCGTCGGCATGGCCGGCGACGGCGACATAGTGCTCATAGCCGGCAAGGGTCACGAGACATTCCAGGAATTCGCGGACAGGACGATCCCGTTCGATGACTGCCGGGTTGCGGCCGAGATGCTTGCGGCGGCGGGTCGGGAAGGGGCGAAATGACGGCGTTTACGGCGAATGATCTTGCAGCGTGGACCGGAGGGACCTGGATTCCGTCCGCGCCGGAAGTTGTTTCCGGTGTTAACCACGACACCCGGACGATCAGGCCCGGGGAGATGTATGTTGCGCTGTGCGGAGCCAGGCTGGACGGACATGCGTTTCTGGAAGACGCATTCCGGAAGGGCGCGTCATGCGCGATGGTGAATCGCGGGAAGGCGCCGCCGGCCATTGCCGGACCGTGCCTTGAGGTTGGCGACACGCAGCAGGCGCTTGAACTGCTGGCCTCGTGTTACCGGCAGACGTTGCGGGCGAGGGTGATCGGAGTGACAGGCAGCGCCGGCAAGACATCCGTGAAGGAGCTCATTTCCCGGACGCTGGCCATTTCCGGCCCCACCGCGAGATCGCCGGGAAACTGGAACAACTGCATCGGTTTGCCGATGAGCATGCTCCGGATGGATGCCGGCGACGCCTACGGCGTTATGGAGCTGGGCACAAACCATCCCGGTGAAATACGGATGTTGAGCCGGATGCTGGCGCCGGAGTGGGGAGTCATCACCAACATAGGCCCGGCGCACATCGGCTTCTTCGGATCGCTTGAGGCTATAGCCGGGGAGAAAGCGGAGCTGCTTCGCGCGCTTCCGGCGGACGGCAGGGCGTTCCTCAATTGTGACGGCGCGCACTTTGACCTGCTGCGTCGGGCTGCGCCGTGCCGTGTTGTCACGGTGTCGGCCGGCGGAAGCGCCGACTATGTCGGCGAGCGTCGTGACAACGGCACCCGGCGCGTATCGGTCACCGAATCGGCCACGGGCGAGAAGCGCGAGTTTGCTTTGCCGGGTCCCGGCGCCCACCACGTCGTAAACGTGCTGTTCGCCGTTGCGGTGGCCAGGCAGTGCGGGATGCCGTGGGAGAAGGTGCAGGACGGGATATTCGGTTTCCGGCCGCTTCCACTGAGGGGAGAATCAATCAATGTCGCGGGCGTGGAAGTGGTGAACGACGCCTACAACGCGAACCCTTCCAGCATGCGCGCATCGATACGGGATTTCATCGAGAGGCCCGCCGTCGGGGTGAAGTGGCTTGTGCTCGGCGATATGCTCGAGCTTGGCGAGCACGGGCCTGCCGAGCACCGTGACCTTGGTCAATTTGCGGGCCGTGGGCCGTGGGGCGGAATAATCCTGGTTGGGGACCTGTCCCGGTTTGCCGCGGACGGGGTGCTCATTTCCGGCTTTCCCGACGACCGGGTATTCCGGTGTTCCGAGGCCTCGGAAGCGGGGCGGATCATGGCTGACAACATTGCCAGAGGCGACGCGGCGCTCGTGAAGGGTTCGCGCGGCATGCGGCTTGAGGAAGCTATAGCGGAGTTCAAGCGCAGGAGGGAAGACAATGGTCAGCAAAACGTGGACCATCAGGGATTCGCTCAGTGCGCCGGCTGTGCAGGCGGCACGTTTGTCGCCGGCGGTTGAAACGGCCACGGCTCGCGCGCTGGCCATCGGGAAGGGGACGGGCAGGCCGGTATCGGAAGCGAGGAAGATGCCCAACGGCGATCCTCCTTCCGTGATGCTGTGGGGAGACGACAGGGGCTGACGACGTCCGGACGGTGGGCCGTGCCGGAGACGCAGGGCTCGGAGTGCGATTTCTCGTATGTTCTACTATCTTCACCTCTTGACCGACTGGTTCTCCCCGCTTCGCGTATTCCGCTACATAACCGTTCGGTCCGTCTGCGGAGCCGGGACGGCCTTTGTTCTGATGCTGATTCTGACGCCTCTGTTCATCCGCCGCGTCAAGGCGATGGGCATACGGCAGTACGAGCGGCACGAGGAAGTTCCCCAACTGTATGCTCTCCACCCGAAGAAGGAGGGGACGCCGACGATGGGCGGCGCGCTGGTCATCGCCTGCGTTTCCATTTCGGCTCTTCTCTGGGCGCAGCTTGACAATCTCTACCTGTGGCTTGTGCTCGCAACGTTCTGGGTGATGGGCCTTATCGGATCGGCTGACGACATACGGAAGGTGACCGGGCGCGGCACAAAGGGGCTGACCGCGAGGCAGAAGTCGACGTTGCAGTTTCTGTGGGCGGCGATCGCCATGGCGGTGCTTTCATGGTTCCCGGAGACTTCCGAACGGGCCAGGCAGCTGATGGTGCCGTTCTCCAGTGAACCTGTTATTCCGGACATGGGCTGGGCGTGCGCTTTCATTTTCGCCGCGCTTGTCATTGTGGGCGCGAGCAACGCCGTGAATCTTACAGACGGTCTTGACGGACTGGCGATCGGCTGCAGCAGTACGGTGGCATTCTCCTACCTGGTCATGACATACGCGGCGGGTCACGCGGCTTTTGCCGACTATCTGAGAGTTCCATTCGTCAGCGGAGCGGGGGAACTGGCCGTGTTCTGCGGGTGTCTTCTCGGCGGGTGCCTGGGCTTTCTCTGGTACAACTGTCATCCAGCGTCGGTCTTCATGGGCGATACGGGATCCCTGGCTCTCGGCGGAGTACTCGCGATGGTTGCGATGCTCATCAAGCAGGAGGTGGTGCTGGTTCTTGTCGGCGGTGTATTTGTGATGGAGGCTCTCAGCGTGATGCTCCAGGTAGGGTTCTTCAAGTGGAAGCGCCGCCGGATATTCGCCATGGCCCCGATTCACCACCACTTCCAGATGAGAAGATGGAGCGAGACGCAGGTCACGATCAGGTTCTGGGTACTTTCGATCATATTCGCGCTCCTTGGCATCCTTACGCTGAAGATCAGATGAGCGCGTACCGGAGAGCGATTGTACTGGGCCTGGGCGCGAGCGGCGCAGCCGCCGCGCGCTGTCTCGCGGGCGAGGGGACCGACGTCACGGCGGTTGACGCGCAGGGTCCGGAAGTTCTCGGCGCGAAAGCCGCGGAGCTGGAGAGGCACGGGATAAGGGTGGTGCTCGGAGCCGTGGCGCTTCCGCGTGAGCTTCGGGGCGAGTACGATGTCTGCATAACGAGTCCGGGCATAGCTGCGGATTCCGGTTGGCTGCGCGAGATGCGCGGGCGCGGGGTGCCGGTTGTTCCGGAGCTTGATCTCGGCGCCGAACGGTGTCGGTGCAGGCTGATCGGAGTGACCGGGAGCAACGGCAAGACCACGATGGTGAAGTTCATTCGCGAGATACTTGCCGGCGCCGGCTTCAGGGTCGAAGTGGCCGGCAACATCGGGACTCCGCTGACGGAGGCCGCTGCGGATTCGGGCCGTCTCG
>VGWI01000028.1 GCA_016873655.1 Lentisphaerota bacterium | reverse complement strand
CCTTTGTTGTCGCTAAGCCCATTGCCATCCAAAATCGGCAACGCCCCTTCGCCGAAGGCGTCCACGATCACCGGTCGCCCCGGCTCCCCTCCCCCCCTGATCAGAAGCTGGCCCGTAAACCGTTTGCCCCGCTCCAGCAGCACACGGTCTCCCGGACCATAGGTCCGGCTGGACGCCTGAAGGTACTGCTCCTGAGTGGAGATGCGGTAGTCCTCCGCGCAGGCAACGCTCGCGAGCGCAAGCAGGACCCCCAGCGCAAAACGAGTCGACAGGCAAACCAGACCCGCTTCAATGGACTGCTCCCGCAGCCGCGCGGCAAATGATGTTTTCATCGCTCCTCCTTACCGTGTCCGTTGTTCCAGCATTCACTTCGGTGTTGTGACACTGAAACGCGATGTGGCGCGGATATCGGCTGATGAAGCGCCGAAAAAAACCTCGTAGTCGCCGGGTTCGACGACAAACGCATGCTTCTCCGTGTCCCAGTACGCCAGCTTCTCGCCTGGCAGAGCGAACGTCACCGTCCTCTTCTCTCCCGGCTTCAGCGCAAAACGTTGGAAACCGCGCAGTTCCTGCAACGCCCTTTTCACGCGGCTGATGGGCTTGCGCACGTAGAGTTGCGCCACCTCCTCGCCGGCGCGCGAGCCGGTGTTCTCCACGTCCACCAAGACGGTCAGCGTGCCGTCCGCGGCCATCGCTTCCGCCGAAAGGCGCACGTTCGAGTACTTGAACTCCGTGTAACTCAGGCCGTGGCCGAAGGGGAATAAAGGCTCGCCGCGGAGAAACATGTGCGTAAAGCCTTGCGAAATGTCGTATTGATCGCGGAGGGGAACCTGCTCGTCGGAAACATAGACCGTGTGAGGCAGGCGCCCTGCCGGATTCACGTCGCCGAACAGGACGTCTGCGATGGCATTACCGCCCTCTTCGCCCGGCCACCAGGCCTGGAGAATCGCGGGAACGTTCTTCTCTATCCACGGTACGGCGAGCGGCCCGGCGCTCATTTCAATTACGACGGTGCGCCGGTTCGCCGCAAAGACCGCCTTGACCAGTTCCTCCTGACGGCCGGACAACTTCAACGACTTCCGATCCAGCGTCTCGTGTTCCACGTCGGTCGTCGTGCCGACAAAGAGCAGGACAACATCGGCATCGCGGGCCGCCTCGACGGCCTTCGCGATCGAGGCGCCTTCCTTGGAGCCTCCTTTCAGCCCGCATCCCTGCGCATACGTCACCGTCACGCCGGCGCCGACCTTCTCCCGGATGCCAGCCAGCGGCGTAACGAGAACGCTCGTTGCGCCATTATACCACTTGTCCTTCACGATCTGATTGGCCAGCGGCCCGATCACGGTGATACGCCTCAGCGCGGCCTTGTCGAGCGGAAGCATGCGGTCGCGGTTCTGTAGAAGCACGATGGCCTTTTGCGCGGCCTTAAGCGCGACGGCGCGATGCGCCGGGCTGTCGATCACGTCAGGCGAGATACGGCTGTAGGGCACACTCTCGAACGCATCGAACTCGCCCAGTCGGAACCGCACCCGCAACACCCGCATCAGCGCGTCGTTGAGCCGCGCTTCGGTCAACTTTCCCTCGCGCACCGCCGCCGGGATGTTTTCCTCGTATTCCTTGTCCGAAAAGTCGCAACCGGCCATGACGGACTGCGCCACGGCGTCCACGTAGCCCATCGTTCCACCGGCGTGTCCCTTGACCATGGTCTCCACACCGCCGAGATCCGAGACGACAAAGCCTTCATGCCGCCATTCATTCTTGAGCAAGTCCGTAAGCAACCAGCGATTAATGTTATTGGGTATGCCGTTGATGGCGTTGTAGCTGGCCATCAGCGACTGTGCCCGGCCTTCGACAACCGCGTCACGAAAATGGGGCAACCAGTATTCCCGCAGCCATCGCTCCGGCACCTGGGCGTCCAGTTTCTTCCGGTCGGTCTCGACATTGTTGACCGCGAAATGCTTGAGCGTGGCGGCCAGTTTGAGATACCGCGGGTCTTCGCCCTGAAGTCCGCGCACGTAGCTCACAGCCATACGGCCCGTCAGGAACGGATCTTCGCCCCATGTTTCGTGGTTGCGGCCCCAGTACGGATTACGTCCGATATTGATGACGGGGGCGCGATAGATGAGGCCCTTCTGCTCGCCCGGCGCGTTCGGGTCGCGACGCCAGCGGTTATAGATGGCCCGGGCCTCGTCGGAGATGACGGTGGCGATCTCGCGGACCATATTGGTGTCCCAGGTTGCCGCCATGGCCTGGCAGACGGGAAACAGGGTTGTCGGTCTATCCCATTTCACCCCGTTGATGCACTGGTTCCACTGGTCGGCGCGAATGTTGAACCGCTGAATCGTCGTGCCCTTGTGGTTCAGCAGGATGGCCTTTTCCTCGAGGGTCAGCCGGGCCACCAGGTCTCGAACGCGGTCATCCACCGGCCTGGTCGGATCGCGAAAGAGTTCGGCGGCCCCAGCCGTCGCAGCGGTCGCCAGCATTGCCAACACAACCGCCACAAGTCCTGCCGCGAATAGAACGGTTCGTTTCTTCATTAGATCTCCTTTGTACGTGCGTTGTTCTCTCAAGGTGCTTGGGGGTTACCTGACCCCTAACGCCTAGATCCTGATCTCGATGGCTGATACGGAGGCGGGCGGGAAGGTCCATTTCATGTCCTTCGGAACCATCCTCTCCTGAACCGCCAAAGCATCAGCGTTATGCTCCATGATTTCAAGCTCGGGAGGAGCCGCTATCTGGAACGATCGGGCCGAACGCACCGCGCCCGCCGCCAGGCGGATGTCCGCCGGCACGGGTGAAGTCCGACACGTGTTCACGACGTGCAGAAACAAAGTGTTGCCGCTTCGACTGGCGGTCACGTCAAGGTCCGACGGCGCGGAGACGACACGGATCGCGTCGGTCCCGGAATGCCGGCGATACAGGCTCATCACGCGGGCCACCGGCATCATGAACGAGCGGCCGTGAGGCGTGGGGATCATGATTGCGTTGACCTGCCAGCGGTTGCCGCAGAAATCGGCGAGCGTGGCGATCTTGATCCGGTCCCCGTTCCGTTCGTGCACATTCAGAATCCGGGCGTTGGCCACCCCCGCTGCCCACGTGGACAGGACTTCACAGCGGTTGCGGCCGGGCAACGTAAAATGGCACTCGGTAAGAGCCAGTGGAATGGACGAGTCCCCGGTCTCGGCGCGGAGTCTTTCGATCTTTTCCTGCGGCTCCCGCCAGGCGTTCATCAAGTGCGCCCAGGTCGCGTCCGGGTCGTTCCGGAAACTGTTATTTCTCAGGGGCGATGTCGCCTCTGCGGATCCAGCGCGGAACATATTATGGAAGGCGAGGAAGTCCAGGTGTTCGCCCGCGATGTCGAGCATCCGTTTTGCCCAGCCGCTGTCGCCCCAGCCGATGATCTTGATCTCCGGATCCTTCCGGCGCATGGCCTTCGCAAAGGCGATCGTGCGGCGGGCAGCCGTTTCGCAGTCGTAGCCAAGCGGATCGTACGACGTTTCGTTTCCCACCTGCCACAGTTTCAGATTGAATGGTTCTGCCGCGCCGTTCCTCCTGCGCAACGCATTCCGCGGATTATTGCAGTAATCCACCCAGGCCGCCGCTTCGGCGGGACCCGCGGATCGGACGCCGCCGCAGGGCGGACGCGCCCAGTGTCGCCGGCCGTCGGATTCGAAGTTCACGCAGAAAAAGGGCTCGCTGCCGACGCGCCGGCAGAACTCCACGAACTCGCCCGTTCCGACGTGGTTGCTCTCCATTCCGCCCCAGAGGAGATTGTGCATGGGTCTGCGGCGCTGCCGGAGACCGACGCCTTCGCGCCAGCGATAGTAGGAACTGAAACACCCGCCGAAGCGCATCAAGGGCGGCGCGAGTTCGGCGGTTACATCCACCACATCCTGACGCCAGTCCCCCCGCACGTGATCCCATGCCGCCGCCACGGAACCGTCGGTCGATCCGAGCGGTTCCATGAACTGCATGTACAGGTCGGGAGACAAACCGAACCTGGGCTCGGAATCCACGACTATGGCCTTGTTCACCATCGGATCTCCATGTCTCAGGTTTTGAGGCAAAGGGCGATCAGGTCATCCACATGCGCGGTTGCGAGACATTCGACGGTATCAGCAGCGCCGTAGTAGATCTTCACCTCTCCGCTCGGTTCCAGAATCATGCCGCCGGGAAAGAGAACATTCCCGCGAAAACCGTTCCGCTCATAGTCGGTCTCCGGCGCCAGCAACGGTTCGCGAAGCATCCCCGCCACCTTCCACGGGCATTCGAGGTCGAGCAGCATCAGGCCGATGGTGTAGGTCTTGTGCCAGCCGGCGTGCCAGGCGGGAAGCTCCCGGCTCTTGTCAATGCTCACCGCATGGAATGCCGTGAGCCAGCCCGCGCGCGTTCTGATCGGCGGCGCGCCGGGTCCGATCTTGGAATTAGCCCAGGGGACCTGCTCCGAGCCGAGGACCAGTTGCGTATTCCCCCAGTAGGCGCAGTCGGGCGAGTCGGAAAACCACAGGTCGAATTGCTCGGGACCCCCGCGACCATAAATGGGGAACGGACGCTCCAGCCGGAGGAATTTACCGCCCACCTTTCCGGGGAACAGGACCATGTTTCGATTGTCAGGCGCCGAAAGGCTCAGCACCTCCCAGCGATCGAAGTCGTCCGTAACGGCAATTCCGCCCCTGATTCCATGCTTCGTATCAACGGCGAAACAGAGGTAACACCGGTTGTCGATCACCGTAATCCTCGGATCGTAGGCCCGGTGAATTTCATCGGTCTTCCAGGCTATCCACGGTTTCGGCTGGGGCGCCCATTTCACCCCGTCATCGGAGAACGCCACGCCTATGTTCGTGCCCTCGAAATGCGCGCTGCCCGGATGGCCGCCAAAATCATTCCGGAAAACCATGACGTACTTTCCCTGGAACCTGGCAACCCCCGCGTTGAAAATAAGGGTCGCCGGATACGGTATCCGCTCAGCGGACAAGACGGGATTCATCGGACTTCGCACAACAAAAGCGCTCGCAGACATAGGTCCCTCTCCCACACTTACACCCCTTCTTGAACGCCTTCCAACCCGCTTACTCATTCCCCGCAGCCGCTCATTTTAGCGCATCCGCCTTCATCCGGCCATCGTTTCAGCGGGTGGAGTAAGCGTAACCGAGTAAGGGTGGGTTCAAGTGTACGGGTAAGTGCCAGATCAGGTTTCACGAGATGCAACCTTGGAAAGTGATGTGAGCATGGCGGCGATCTGTCTCAGTAGTTTCCGTCCTTCTTCCGCTCGCGATGGGGCAGAAGAGGTGCTGGCTGTTGCCAGGTCTACAAGCGCCGCCGACTGAACGGTCGCCTTGTACGCAATCTCGAAGAACTTCGCCTTGTCATTTCCGGTGAAGCGCCCCGTGCCCTCTGCGATGTTCAAGGGAATTGAAGTGGTTGACTTGTCGAGCTTGGATGACAGGTCTGCACTGCACGAAAACTCCGCGGCCATGCTTTCCACCCAAGCTGAGAGCTGGAGCGACGCTTGATAGACTTCCAGGTCCTCATGACTGAACAACCTGCCCTTCTTCGTGCGATACGTCGCATGACCTTCACAAACCCTATCGGCCGTTGTCTTACGCATGGAGATCAGCATGCTGACGATCTCTGCTAACAAGCTCTTTCCCGGGTAGGCCGCATCGACCGCCAACAGCTCTTTTGCAACGAACACATCCAAGCACGCAGCGCACTCAAGTGCTGAGCCGTTGGCGTGTCCGAGGTATGCCATTCTCTCCTTCGGAGACCACAAGCTACTGGCGTGGGCTATATTCACGACTATGCTTTCCGCGCCGCGATCAAGGTGTTCACATGCTGCGACTCGCCTGGGCAGCCCCTGCAGCACCCCTTTGCGAATCTCCGCAAAGGCCATGCCCTTCTGGTAAACTTGCAGTTTCTCATGACCGAACAGTTGTGCCATTGCTGCGTCCCCACACTTCCTCCCACACTTACACCCCTTCTTGAACGCCTTCCCTTACTCCACCCGCTTACTCATTCCCCGCGACCACGTAGCTCGTCCGTTTTCATCCGGCCATCGTTTCAGCGGGTGGAGTAAGCGTAACCGAGTAAGGGTGGGGAGTGAGAGCGCGGGTAAGTGTCACGGGGGCCACGCGGATGCCCACACTTCCTCCCACACTTACACCCCTTCTTGAACGCCTTCCCACCCGCTTACTCACTTCAAAGCACGGAGGCGGTTTCGATTCGACACTCCGTCTGCGGGTCAAAGAAGTGAGCCTTGCCGATGAAGACAGCCAGATCGGCGACTTGCCCGATCCGGAATTTAACATGGGCATCCACCCGGCTGATGAAGGGTGTGCCGCCGATGTTGAAATGAACATAGGACTCCGCTCCCATCGGCTCGATGATCTCAACCGTTGCCCGCATGCGCGGCGCATCCGCACATTGCTCCGCGGCGGACGAACCGATATCCTCGGGACGGAGGCCAAGGATCACCGGCTTGTCGCGATAGGCCGCCAGCGCCGCACGCTGGGTTTCCAGCACGGGCAGCCGTGAATCCCCGGGCCCCTCAACGACCAGGCTTCCGCCCTCTGAACGAATCCGCACGTCAAAGAAGTTCATCTGTGGGGTGCCGATAAAGCTGGCGACAAACCGGTTGCGAGGGCGATCATACATCCGTATCGGACTGTCCACCTGCTGAGCCACGCCGTCCTTCATCACCACGATGCGTTCCCCCATCGTCATCGCCTCGATCTGGTCGTGCGTGACATAGATCATGGTCGCGCCGATCTGCTGGTGAAGGCGGCTGATCTCCACGCGCATCTGGCCACGCATTTTGGCGTCCAAATTCGACAACGGCTCGTCGAACAGAAAGACCTCGGGTTTGCGCACAATGGCCCGGCCGACCGCCACGCGCTGGCGCTGTCCGCCGGAAAGCGCCTTGGGGCGGCGGTCGAGCAAGTCGCCGAGACCCAGGATTGCCGCCGCCTCCTGGACGCGCGACTCGATCTCCTGCTTCGGGAACTTCCGCAGTCTCAGGCCGAAGGCCATGTTTTCGCGCACGGTCATGTGCGGATAGAGCGCGTAGTTCTGGAATACCATCGCGATGTCGCGGTCCTTGGGCGGCACATCGTTGACCACGCGCTCGCCGATCTGGATCGTTCCGTCTGTTATTTCCTCCAGCCCCGCCACCATGCGCAGCAGGGTTGATTTGCCGCAACCGGACGGGCCGACCAGCACAACGAACTCGCCGTTTCGGACTTCCAGATTGAAATCCGCCACGGCCTTGACACCGCCGGGGTACAGCTTGTCGACATTCCTGATTGTGACCTGCGCCATTTCCAACGTCCTTTCCGCTGTCGGCCCGGCACTTCACATCCGGGCGCCCCGCCGCCGAAGCGAAGCCAAGTTGCCCGCTTTATTTCCACCAGTCCGATCTGTATGCGTTCCCCGTCACCTCTTCGTACTTGCGCTGAAGGTCCGGGCGACGCTCCAGATTCAACCGAATCGTCTCGTTCATTTCCTTGGCCAGCGAGCGCATGGCCTCTTCGGGCATCACCCGATCGTTCTCCACCAGGCCGATCCTTTCGTTCAGCCATCGCATGGCCTGACTGGGATCAATGAAAGGGCTCGAGTCGAGCGAGCGCGAGTCCCGCAGGGCGTCCACGAAGACCTGATGGAAGGCCGGGTCGGCAACCACATCGTTCGTCAGGGCCAGGCCCGTTTGAGCCAGCGCGGGACTCGGCGGCATGGAGTCTCCATCTTGCACGATTACGCGGCCGTACTCGGGGCTCGCAAGATACTGCAGAAAACGGATGGATTCCTCGCGGTGCGGGCTTTTCACGTTAATGCCCGCGGCGCGCGAATTGCACCGCCCGGAGGATGGCCGGTCGCCCACGCGCGGCAGGCGCGCTGCGCCCAGCTTCCCCTTCAGCGCCGGATAGTTCGGCACCTGGCAGAGATACCACCGCCCGATGAAAATCATGGCGGCGCGCTCCGAACTGAACCAATTCAAGCCCCCGCTCCCCCACCCGCCCTGACTGGCCATTCCCGCCGCTTCCGTTGGTGTCGTGATGACGTGGTGCTTGTACATCAGGTCCCGGTAGAATTGCATGGCATAGACGGCCTCCGGCGAATCCAAGTCGGAAAGGAGCCCCTGGTTCCTGTAGATGGATCCGCCGCAGCCAACCAGCAGATCGAGGTAAAACCAGTTGCTTGAAAAGTTCGCCACCGGGATATGCTTCGCCCCGCTCTTGGACGGCGTATTCATGATCTGCCGGCCGGCCTCGATAAACTGGTCGTACGTCCAGTTCGCATCCGGATACGGCACCCCGTGATCGTCGAAAATGGCCCGGTTGTATATCACCGCGTTGGCCGAGACATTGCAGGGATAGCGATACTGGCGACCGCCGACCACCAGTCCACCGTGCACGGCAGGATAGGTGTTCTCAAGCCCAAAGCCCTTGGCCTTGGCCAGGTCCGTCAGGTCCAGCAGGATGCCGGAATCGACATACGCCACCATGTCCTCCGCATTGAAAATATCGATCACGTCCGGTCCCGTGCCCGTGGAGCACTGGACGATCAGCTTTTGCCTTGCGCCGGGATCCAGAACAACCTCGATATCGGGATTGAGCTTGTGGAATAGCGTGGTTTGCACGGTCCTGGCCGGGTTCATATCGGTACACCAGCGGAGGGTGGTGATCCCGGGTTTGGTGGTCCTGTCGCGTGTCAGCACTGCACCCATGAACAGGAGCAGAAAGAGCGCAAATCCCGCAGCGAAAAGCTTCTTCATCCCTTCACCCCGCCCATTTGCAGACCCTTGACCAGGAATTTCTGGAAGATCATGAAGACGATGATCAGCGGCGCGACGGCCATGGTTGCGGCGGCCATGATCATCTCCGTCTGCTTGCCGTACGATGAATCCAAGGTCAACAAGCCCACCGAAATGGGGAAGAGGTCCTGACTGTTCAGCATGACCAGCGGCCAGAGGAAGGACTGGTATGACCCGATGAAGGTCAGAATCGCAAGGGCGATCAAGCCTGGACGCGCCAGCGGCAGGACGACATCCCAGAAGATGTGCCAGTGCGATGCTCCGTCAATCTGTGCAGCCTCGTCCAGGGATGGCGGAATGGAGAGCATGAACTGGCGCAACAGAAACGTGCCGAACGTGCTGAAAGCCGCCGGAATAATGAGTCCGTGGTACGTGTTCACGAACCCAAGCCAGACCATGATCTGGAAGTTCGGGATCATGGTCACCACGCCGGGGATCATCATGGTAGCCAGGTAGAGCATAAAGACCTTGTCGCGGCCCCGCCACTGGATGCGTGAAAAAGCGTACGCCGCCATGGAACTGGTAAGGACTTGCAGGAGGGTGATCCCCATGGCGACAAAGAAGGTATTGTAGTACCAGCGGGCGTAACGCATGCCCAGATATCGGTTGGTCGCCGGGTCCGGTCGCGCGTCCAGCACGATCGGATAGTTCTGCAGGGTTGTCTGCACGGGCAGAATATCCGGGCTCTCCGCCTCGGCCCGCGGCTTGAGCGAGATTGAAACCATCCAGAAGAAGGGTAGCGAGATGAGCGTGCCCAGCAAGGTGAGCAGAAGAAAACGAGCCGGGAAGCGGTGGCGCGGATGACGTTTCATGGTTCCACCTCCAGCTCTTTGCCGAAGCGCCAGTTGATGGCGGTGACCACAAAGATGACCGAGAAAAGCACCCACGAGATCGCGGCGGCATAGCCGAGATTCAGGTCTTCAAAGCCCTTCGTAAAAATGTAGTAGCTTAGCGTTGTCGTCGCGCCAGCCGGCCCGCCGCCGGTCATCACTCGCGCCATCTCGAAGCCGCCCTGCAGTCCGCCGATGACGGCCATGATGGTGATGAAGAACGTGGTGGGCGCCAGTTGCGGCCAGGTCACATGCCGGAAACGGCTCCACTTGCCGGCGCCGTCAACTTCCGCCGCCTCCAGCAGATCCCTGGGCACGCTGCTGAGCGCTGCCAGGTAGAGCAGCATATTCGTGCCGCCGGCCGCCGTCCACACGCCCATGAACATGATGGCCGGCTTGGCCCAGGTGAAATCGGTCAGCCAGCTGGGCGCTTCGCCAGGTAAGCCAAAAGTTTTCATCAGACCGTTCAGCATCGCGTTGATCGGCCCGGTCTGAGGATTGTAGAGCGCCTTCCACAGGATCATTAACGCCACACCGCTGGTGAAATGCGGCAGATAAAAGACCGTACGATAGGAGACGACGCCAAACGCGCACCCCAGCAGAGCGATGAGCCATAGAAGTCCGCCCAAAAAGGCCAGGTTGCCGTGCCCCAGCCCGAGCAGAATCAGGAAAGTGGCGATACCGGCAACAAGACAGAGCAGCGAAAGGATGATGCGCTGACGGGCCGTGCCCGTGGGCAGTGCGTCGCTCAACAAGATGGCCAACCCCAGTGACGCCGCGATACTGAGCGGCATGGCCAGCATGAGATAAACCGTGTTGAAGAAATACTGCCAGAAACGCGCGTCGCGCGGCTCATAGGACTGCCACATCGAACCGTTCAGCGTCACGATCCCGATCACCGCCACGGCAAATACCGCGGCCGGTATCATGCCTCGGCCCAGGCGAAACTCCTCGTCGTCACGAAACGCGCCGACTGCGCCGCACAGGGCCAGCACCAGGCCCACCAGAAAGACGCTGTGGTGCGCGCCCATGATGAGTCCGCCTCCGACCAGTGCGACGCCCGTGCAGCCCATGATGGCGCCGCCCGCGCGCGAGCCTTTCCATCCGGCCACATGCGCCCAGAGCGAACCGACCAGCGAGGCAATCATGAGCACCGCGCAGACGATGTATGACGCGCAGACGACTGCGTTGCCCTCGCCCAGCATGCGTACCCCGAGCAGGTCGTTCAGGTTTCGCATCCCGACCATCTCAAACTTCACCGCCGGTTTGAGTGTCCAGTTGGTAAAGACCATGAACAGCGAGAACAGCACCGGGAAAAGTGTGAAACAGAAAAACCCTAGAAAGTTCGGCAGTAGAAAGCCGAAAACCGCCTTTGGTGGAAGCCGTTTGCTTTTTCTGCTCAAAGTCCTGTTTCCTCGGTTTGTTCTGACAAACGGATGAATGGCATTCGTTGTTGGCCTCCGCTACAGAAGGTGGTCGTTGTCAAGAACCACGTCCGCGGATAACAGGGCGGAGCGCAGATGCGCGTACGGCAGTTCCCGCGATGCATACCCCTTATCGGCACAGAGCGCTGCGGCCGTGCCGGCCGCCTGGCCCTGGGCCATGCAACTGACCGTGTTCCGGGTTGACATGTGCGCGTCCCAGTCGGATGTAATCATCATGCCCGTCGCGTACAGGTTCTTGATCCCACGGGGCAGCATGGCCCGGTACGGAAGGCCATAGGTGCCGCCGTTGCTGACCTGCATCCGCGGGGCAGAGTCGTGGAAACCGTAGGCCATGATATCGTCCTCGAAGTGACAGCCGCCGAGAATTTCGGCGATCGGCATGTCATAGTCACAGGCGATTGTCCGTCCGCGCCGGATGCAGAGGAAAGGACTGGTGCGCGTGATGAACGCTTTCTCGCATCCCGGAACGTGACGGCGCAGAAACGCTATCGCGGCCGCCTGGCGCTTGCGCAGGACCAGATCGGCCGCCACTGCCGCGTCGCGACTGACCGGGCTTTGCTCCGACTTGTGGTTCAGTTTCAGAAACATGAAGTAGTCGTCATGAGTGCTGGTGATGACCGGCGCCATACCGATATCGCGCATGCCGGCCTGGATGGGCTCCGGGAGTCGGCGCACGTCGGCATCGACACGAACGACCCTGCCCGGTTCGCCGCTGCGGGTGCCTTCCGCACGCTGGCGCAACGCACCCTGCGACTCGAAGAACGCCATGTACTTCTCGATATCCACGCCGCCAACGCCGATGCTGTTGGCTACCGGGTAGTCGTTCAACTCAACGAAGGATGCGCCCGCGTGGGCCGCGAGATCGCCGTAGCCGGTGCAATCGACGAACGACTTGGCGGCGAGCAGTTCCCGTCCGGAACGGCTCTCCACGATGACACCCTGAAGCGTGCCATCCTCCACGGCCGCGCCGGCCACCCGCGTGTCGAGCAGACAGGTCACACCTGTCTCAGTGAGCATTTCGAATGCGACAAGTTTGTAGATCTCGGTGTCAACCGCCGTGCACACACAGTCGTAATCGAACCCGAGGCTCATCTCGGCGTGTCCGGTCGCTCCGCCGCCGGCTTCGACGCGGTCCATGATTCGCTGGGGAATGCCCCGGACCACCTGTCGTTTCTCCACCCCCGGAAAGGCCTTCCACAGGTTGAAGAAACTGTGCAGAGCCGTGCCCCCCTCGACGACCAGGCCGCCGAAATAGCCCTTGTTCTCCACGATGCATGTGCGCGCACCCTGTTCGGCCGCAGCCAGAGCGGCTACCACCCCACCCGTGCCGCCTCCGGCAACGACCACGTCAAAATCACGGGCAGGGATATCCCTGACGGGTTCAGTCCAACAGCGCATGTTTCTCTCTACTGCTTTGAGGGTCGCGTCAAAAACCGTCTTCCAATTCCACCACTGGTCGCGGATAGTACGCGGCTAGTAGCGATTGTCCGCACAGTATGGTACGCGGCAGACGTGTGAATCAAGTAAATGCTCAGGGAGGCTGAACGTGAATGCATTGAAGCGTATTCAGGAAACACTTTTGATGGGCCCCGGCCCGTCCTGCGTGCCGCCCGCAGTCTATGACGCACTGGCGCTGCCGACCATAGGTCATCTCGACCCGCGATTCATTGTCGTTATGGATGAGATCAAGCCGACCCTGCTGACCGCTGTCGGCCTTCACGTGCCGGCGCACATGACCGGAGCAGCACCCACTCCTGCTCGTAATCCTTGCAAGTCGGACGCGATCGTGTGAGTGTAATGATACCTTGCGAGACGAGGTCACTGCAGGAGGAGCCCAATGATCCCTAGGTCTTTGCGTGTATGGATGCTGCTGCTGGCCGCGATGGGAGTAACGGCGACGATGTTCGCCGCTGAACCGCTGAAGGTCGCCGTGAAACAAGGTCAGGCGTGGAAGGAGCTCGACACCTGGACCGTGGCGCACGCGGCTGGTTTTCAGCCGCGCACGGAACCTGCGGAACTGAGCGTCTACGGCGGGGATCCCTCCCACAAAGTGGAGGCTACGGGCTTTTTCCGCACCCAACAAATCGGTGAGCGGTGGTGGCTGGTAGATCCTGAAGGCAATCGCTTCATACACATCGCACTCGGATGCGTCTATCCTGCCAAAGGCACCCCCAAGTCCAAGGCGGCCTTTGAAGCCAAGTTCGGCAACGACGAGACATGGGCTGAACAGACCGTCGCGTTGATGTTGACAAACGGTTTCAACAGCAGCGGCGCGTGGTCAAAAAACGCTTTGCTGGCCAAGGTGCCCAAGCGCATGGCCTACTGCCAGATTTGGGACTTCAAGAAGTCCTACAAAAGCAACCGCCCCTTCCTCTTCGACCCCGAGTTCGAAACCTTCGCGATGGAACACGCCAAGCAGTTGGCCGCCACGAAGGACGACCCGTGGCTGGTGGGGCACTTCTCCGATAACGAACTCACTTTCTCCAAGAACAACAGAAAGGTCCTCGAAGAATGTCTCGGCCTGCCCAAGGAGGACTATCGCTACCAGGCGGCATGGGAGTGGTTGCAGAAGCGCAAGGGCGAGAAGGCGGATCCGAAGACGATTACCAACGAGGACCGGGAAGGGTTCGGCGCATTTGCGGATGAGTGGTACTTCGCCGTCGTCTCGAAAGCCATCAAGACGTACGATCCGAACCACCTGTATTTGGGCTCCCGGTTCTTCTCGGATAATCAGGGGCGCGAAAACCTCTTCCGCGCAGCCGGTAAATACGTCGATGTCGTTTCGCTGAATCTGTACGGAACGTGGACGCCGGACTTCAAGAAAATGGCGAACTGGGTGGGATGGTCTGGCAAGCCGTTTATCATCAGCGAATTCTACGCCCGGGGCGACGATTCGGGGCTTCCTAACACGACCGGCGCCGGATGGACGGTTAAGACCCAGAAGGACCGCGGGCTTTACTATCAAAATCTATGCCTTGGGTTGCTGGAGTCCAAAGGGTGCGTCGGTCTTCACAACTTCAGGTACCAGGATAACGACCCTGATGACAAGAACGTCGACCCTTCGAACAGAACCTCAAACAAAGGGATCGTCACGGCGTATTTCGAGGAGTACCCCGAGTACCTGAATCTCATCAAGGAACTGAACCTGAATGTCTACGACTTGATCGACTGGATGGACAAGGGCGGACGGGTACGTCCGTAGCCGCATGCCTATCACTTTTCCCTGTATGCCAAGCCGACTGTGAGCCTGAAGGTATTGGTTCCGATCGTCAGCTTCTCAAACGGCCCTGGCGTCGGATTCTTGCCGCGCGTCGTGCCATACAGGTCTGTTGTGACATCCATTGGGGTCCCGTCGGGGTGCTCCATCCCGACGCCCGTCAGGAAGTTCGTACCCAGCATGGCACTGGTGACAACCGGCGCTGTAACGCCTGGGAAATCGGCGTCCACCGCAAAGGTGATCTCCGCACCGTCGGGCAGGGATTTCAGCGTAAAGCCAGGATCGAAATCGGAAACCACGCGCGACTGGGCGCCTTCAAAGGCTGCCTTCTTGGCGCCTTTGTAATACACGTTGAAATCGGCGGCTTTGGGGTGCTCGGTCTGCTTGCCGCCGGGACCGACGCCGACATATATGTTGTTGTAAAAGCGGTCGGCACCCGTCTCCATGGTCCATTCGCCGAGCTTGTTATACGAATGAGGCTTCCAATATTGGGCCCTGCGACCATCATTGCCAAGGGATGTCCCGGCATCAATCATGAGATTATGAACCAGCAGGATCTGATGCGCCTGCTCTTTAACACCCTTGCCCACAATCACATTGTTATCAACGAGGTGACCGCCGACGTTCTTTTCAAAATACAGGGCCGTCTGTGCCGTGTTGTAGATGATATTCCCCGTGATCCTTATGTTCTGATTGGCCCAGTCAATCCAGATACCATGATGGACCCCGTTCCCTTTGCCATACACATTCCGAATCACGTTATTCTTGATGGTGTAGTCGGACGAGGCGTGAATCTTGATGCCGGCCGTTTCCCATCCGCCGAACTCCATGAGCGGGTTGATTTCCTCAATCAGGTTTCCTTCGATCAGGCTCACGGCCCACCCTGTGCGCCCGCAGATGCCGGACTGGCCACAGTTCCGGATGACGTTGCCGCGGACAATGTGATGGCCCATCGTGTCATAGTTGCCCTGATTGTTATTCTGTAGAGAGCCGCTGACAATACCGACCGTCCGCGAGTCCGAAATGATGTTACGCTCGATGATCCAGCGTCCGCCGCGATAGGTGGTAATCAGTCCTTCCTGGTCCGACGTTTTCGGGCTGGGCGGCGACCAGTTCGGCGCCGCGTGCGACATGTGGAAGCCACGCAGCGTGATGTAGTTCACGCCACCATCCACGATGGGACGGAACACGGACTTCCGCATCGTCACTTCAGCAAGGCCATTGTTGGGATTTGCGCCGCCGAAGTTGGCATAGATCACCGTGTCGCCCTTGTCCTGCTTCACAAACCATGTTTTGGGCGTCGCCGGCCTTCCCTTCCAGATATAGGGCAACTTCGGGTGTCTTCACGTTGCCAAGCGCCTCAACGGCCTTGAAGTTCAGATAGGTGGAAGTGTCGCCCAGTTTCATCAGGGTCCGAACCGCGTCCGGGTCGCTGCTTTTGCCGAGCCGCTCCACCTCGGCCGATCTTGTCTCCACGGGAATGGAGGCGTCGGCAAAACGCGCCACGGCCGGATCAGTTGTCGGCTCCGCCGCAGCGTCGGGTGCGGGGGCAGACGGGGCCGGTTCAGGCGTTGCCGCCGAACGCGGCCCGGCCGGAACGGCGGCGGGCGGAATAGGGGGCGGGGGGGCTGTCTGTTCTGGAGTAGGGTGCGAAGCATGAACAGCTTCCGCAGGAACGGCAGACCTGGCCGTTGCAGCTATCCGACCATCACCTCGCGACAGCGCCGGACCGTCACGTTCAGAAGAAACGTCTCCTGAGATCACGCCCCACAGTCCGACGGCGACAACACCGGCCAGGCAACCGGCTGCGACCCATTTAAGAAGCCTTTTGAGCACGTACTTTCCAATCGCTATTGCGCGAGCCTGCCGTTAGGCACGCGGCAGGCCCAGTCCACCGCTTCCCGCCCCCATCCTCCCAGACGACGCTCAACAAACGGATACGCAGCATAGACCCACGTATCGACCGCGGAACCTACTCCCGCAGGAAACCGCCTACCTCAGCATGTACACGGGGCCTTCGGGCTCGTTAACCGCCGACGAGACATACCGGATGATCACTATGCCACTGCCGCCGGCTCCGCTGCTCCCCGAGTTGCCCTGCTGGCCACCACCACCACCTCCGGTATTCGGCGTGCCCGCTTCCGCGGTTTCGGCGCCCGTGGTATCTCCACGGCCGCCACCTCCGTTGCCGCCGCTAGCACGCGGGCTGGCGGCAGCAATGCCGCCGCCGCCACCACCGCCGAACCAGCCACTCTGCCCCACCGTGGTTCCGAAATACGCCGACATGTCGATCCCATCGCCACCATCGCCAGACGGCGACACACCTGAGACAAAGCTGCCCCCTTCCTCCGTTATCCCGCCGCCGCCCGCGGCATAAGCCCGGCTACCCGGTGTGCCTGTCTGGTCCCCGCCATCACGGCCCTGATTGCCGGTGCCGCCTAGATTGAGAGGGTAGTTCGCGTTTGGTGTTGCGCCACCACCGCATCCGCCACTGCCGCTGCCGCCAGCCCCACCACCTTCTGCTGTCACGGTAACGGGAAAAGAGATAACACTGTTATTTCCCTTGTAGCCGGGATTTTGCCCTGACCTGGCGTTGCCCCCCTTGCCAACCCGGATCGTGTAAGGCATCGCACTCAAGCTTATTTTAGTACCGCCGAGATTGTGGACCATTCCACCAGCCCCGCCGCCTCCAGCGGCGCGGCCAGAATTACCCCACGCCCCGCCGCTGCCGCCGCCGCCGACGGCGAAGTACTCAACATCGAGGTTCGCAGAGGGCGTGAAGGATAAATCGGTCTCCTGCGTCGTGTACACGTGGTTGCCGTATGTGACGCCTCCGATGGTCATTTCGAAGTAACTATCACCGCCATCAGCCAACGCTCCTTCGGCCTGCCCCCGCGCCGTCCCCGCCAGCATCCCCACCGCCAGCGCGGCCGCGAACACTCGCGAGAACCGCCACGCGCCACTCAGTACCACTCCGCCTTTCTTCTCCGCACCGCTCATCGTCGCACCTCCTGCTTGTTCAACACGCTTGCCTTCCATTTCCTCCGCCTTTCCTACTCGCCACCTGATGCTACTCCAGCACGATCCGATAGAACTTCACGCTTATCCCGTCCACCCTGTCGGTGTGCGTGTTGATCGGCGGAGTGGCTTCGATGCCCGTGGCGAGCGTGGAGTCGAAACCGGCCGCCAGATTCGTCGCCACCTTGATGGTGTAGACTTTCCCTGTCTCGCTCTGCCAGCGGATTACGACCTCGCCCGCGCGGGTAGCAGTCGCCCCGGCATCCATGAAGCGCAGACAGGACGCCGGATCGGACGGATCGCTCCCGGCCCGGTATTCATCCAGGTTGCTCATGCCGTCGCGGTCCGGGTCATCGCCGTCACCATACGTCAGGCTCTGGAAGTGATCCAGATACCAACTGTCCGGCGCCACGTTGCCGTATTCGGAAGACCCGCCGCCGTCAGAAAGCCCGACGGGACGGTCCAGCACGACTGACACCTCGTCGAGAACGCCTGTCCTGACCTCAATCCTGAATTCGCTCAAACCAGTCCGGTTGGTGGCAAACCCCAGGTTCTCGGCCACGTTCGTGCCGTTGAGGTACAGCGCCCATGTCTGCGCCGTGTAGTCCGCCTTCGCCGTCAGCCGCGTCCAGACGCCCTGCGCCATCGGCGTGTGGTTCGTCAGCGTGACCCACTCCGAACCCGCCGATTGCAAGCCGTCCCACACCACCAGGCGCCCATTCGCGTCGAACCGGAACGCCACGGCCGCATCGGGCCGCGCTCCGTTCGTCGGCGCCGCGACGACCTTCTGCATGAGGTCCAGCCAGACCAAGCTCGCCGTGGTGGTCAGCGCCTGGCTCACTGTGACCGTGTTGGTCGCCTCAATCTTCAGCGCCCGGTCACCTGCGTACTTCTCATCGGCCTGCACCAGGGCCGCGCCGGCTGCGCTGACCGTCCAGTTGTTCTGACCGTCGAGATCGCCCATCGCGACCGTGTTGGTCTCGAACCCCTCGACAAAGGGAAGTTGATCGAGCCCGTTGGCCTGCCACTTGGCGTAGAGCGTTACGGCGGCATCGACGGTGTAGCTCGCGCCCTCGGCGTAGTCCGTGCCGTTGCCGTCAGCGGCGGTGTTCCAGCCGGCGAAGGTGCTCCCCGCCTTGACCAGGTTGCCGCTGTTCGAGGCCAGCGTAAGGGCCACACCGTTCGTCTTGGTCTGCGACGCCGGCACCGTGCCGCCGGTTGCGCCGTTGGCGTTGTAGGTCACGGCATAGGTCGCAGGCGTCACGGTAATGTTCGCCACCGCCGAGGTCGTCACCGCCCCGTCATTGTCAGTGGCCCTGGCTGTCAGCGTGTACGACCCCGCGCCAACGCCGGTCCAGTCGTACCTGTACGGGCTGGTGGTGTCTTCGTGCAGCAGGGTGTCGCCGTTGAAGAACTCAACCTTCGTCACCATGCCGTCCGTGTCCGAGGCGTCCGCGGTGAGCGTGATCGAGGCCGGCGCGGTGAAGCTCGCCCCGTTCGTCGGCGCGGTCAGCGCGCAGGTCGGCGACACGTTGCCGGTCTGCCACTTGGCGTAGAGCGTCACGGCCGCCTCGACGGTGTAGCTCGCGCTCTCGGCGTAGTCCGTGCCGCTGCCGTCGGCGGCTGTGTTCCAGCCGGAGAAGGTGCTTCCCGTTTTGACCAGGCTGCCGCTGTTCGTGGCCAGAGTCAGCGCCACCCCGTTCGTCTTGGTCTGCGACGCCGGCACGCTGCCGCCGGTCGCGCCGTTGGCGTTGTAGTCCACCGTGTACGTGGCCGGCGCCACGGTGACGTTCACCGCCGCCGAGGTATTCGTAGCCCCGTCATCATCGGTCGCCGTCGCCGTCAGCGTGTACGCACCCGCAGCGACTCCCGTCCAGTCGTACTGGTACGGGCTGGTAGTATCCTCACCCAGCTTGGTAGCGCCGTTAAAGAATTCCACCTTAACGACCGTGCCGTCCGTGTCCGAAGCGTCGGCCGTGAGCGTGATCGAGGCCGGCGCCGTGAAGGTAGCCCCGTTCGTAGGCGCGGTCAGCGCGCAGCTCGGCGCCTGGTTGTCGGCCTGCCACTTCGCGTAGAGCGTAGCGGCCGCATTGGCGGTGTAGCTCGCGCCCTCGGCGTAGTCCGTGCCGCTGCCGTCGGCGGCTGTGTTCCAGCCGATAAAGGTGTGCCCGGTCTTGACCAGGCTGCCGCTGTTCGACGCCAACGTGAGCGCCACGCTGTTCGTCTTGGTCTGCGACGCCGGCACGTCGCCGCCGGTCGCGCCGTTGGCATTGTAGCTCACAGTGTAGGTCGCAGGCGTCACGGTAATGTTCGCCACCGCCGAGGTCGTCATCGCCCCGACATTGTCCGTCGCCCTGGCTGTCAGCGTGTAGGATCCAGCCGTCACGTTGCTCCAGTCGTACCCGTACGGGCTGGCCGTGTCCTCGCCCAGCAGGGTCGCGCCGTTGAAGAACTCAACCTTCGTCACCGTGCCGTCCGTGTCCGAGGCGTCGGCGGTGAGCGTGATCGAGGCCGGCGCGGTAAAGCTTGCCCCGTTCGTCGGCGCCGTCAGCGCACAGCTCGGCGGCACGTTCGTGCTCAGGTCGATAGGATTGGACGTGCCAACGTACACCTCGTCGAATACGCCCGCCTTGGCCTGGATGCGCACCCCGCCCAGCCCGGTCCGGTTGGTGGCGAACCCCAGGTTATCAGCCACGCTCGTGCCGTTAAGGTAAAGCGACCACGTCTGCGCCGAGAAATCAGCCCGCGCCGTCAGACGCGCCCATACACCCGTCCCCATCGGCGTGTGGTTCGACAGTGTGACCCACTCCGACCCCGCCGATTGCGCGCCGTCCCAGACCATCAGATACCCGTTCGTGTTAAACAGGAAGGCAACCGCCGCGTTGGGCCGCGCCGCATTCGCCGGCCCCGCGATAACCTTCTGCATCAGGTCCAGCCAGACCACGCTCGCCGTGCTGGTCAGCGCCTGGCTTACCGTCACCGTGGCGGGCGCATCAATCTTCAGAGCCCGGGCGCCCGCGTACGTCTCGTCGGCCTGCACCAAGGCCGCGCCGACGGCGCTGACAACCCAGTTGTTCTGCCCGTTAAGATCGCCCAGCGTGACCGTGTTGGTCTCGAATCCATCCACAAAGGGGATCTGTTGTTTAATCCCGTTGTCCTGCCACTTGGCATAGAGCGTCACGGCCGCCTCGACGGTGTAGCTCGCGCCCTCGGCGTAGTCCGCGCCGCTGCCGTTGGCGGCGGTGTTCCAGCCGGTGAGGATGTAGCCCGGTCTGACCAGGTTGCCGCTGTTCGTGGCCAGCGTAAGCGCCACGCCGTTCGTCTTGATCTGCGAAGCCGGAACCGATCCGCCGGTCGCGCCGTTGGCATTGTAGGTCACCGTGTAGGTGACCTGCGTCACTGTGACATTCACCGCCGCCGAGGTGTTCGTCGCGCCGCCGTTGTCGGTGGCCTTGGCCGTCAGCGTGTATGAGCCGGCCGTCACATTTGTCCACGTCCAAGAATAAGGACTGGTCGTGTCCTCGCCCAGCAGAGTGCCGCCATTGAAGAATTCGACCTTGGCGATCGTGCCTGTGGATGAACCGGCGGTGGCCTGCAGCGTGATCGAGGCCGGCGCGGCGAAGGTCGCCCCGTTCGCCGGGGCCGTCAATGCGCAGCTTACCGTCGGGCTCACCGTTATGGTGAGCTCGTACTGTCCCAGCGACGCATAGCTCGTGTATCCGGATGGTGTACTTGAAAACGGATTGCCGCAACCCGTGCCTTCAATGCTCAGGTAATAGGTGCCGGCGGCCAATACCGCGGACATCGAGATGTTCAACACGCTCCCGGGGTTGGATTCCTGCACAAGGTTTCCACTCGAGTCGTACAGGCGCGCAAGAATGTCCAGATTGGGCGCGGCAGTGAACGGATTCGCCGCGATCGTCACGCTGCCGCCTGTCGTGAAGGCAAAGAAATCAACGTCGGCATCCGTTTCGATCACACCGCGCACGGTGAAGACGTTCCCGGTCGGCGTCAACGATGTCGCGCTGGTATTGGTGTTGCCGTGATCATCTGCGCGGTATCCGAAGCCATTAAAGGTCGTGATTCTTTCTAACTCATCCTCCGTGTTATTGGCCAAATAGTACTCGCCTTTGCTCCACTGAACCACGATCTCGTCATTGCCCAGCCAACTCGCCCCCATGATAGGCGCCCACGACGTCGAGCCAGATCCGTGCCCGGGATAGTACTCGGTGCTGGGCGTGTTGCCCTTGTGGTGAAGCCCCACGGTATGCCCGATTTCGTGCGAGGCGGTTTGGGAGCCGGTATAGAGCCCGGTGTTGAAAATGAGAGCCGGCAAATCCTCAGAAGTTATATCACCGAATGAGTAGAGATAGGCCGTTCCGCCGCCGGCGGCGTTGATAATTGCGTTACCGGTGAGCAGATTCTGGTTCCTGGTGAAGCACGCGCGGATTCCCCACTGCGTATCTCCAGTCCCCCTCCTGATCAGGGCTTCCCTGCCCGGATCTTCGGTGGTGACATCCACATCGAACGGCGCAAAATCCTCCGCCACCCGCGCCCAGATTTGCTGGATTTGGGTCTTGGTCGTCGAATCGAAAACGGAGTAGTAGGCGGCCAATTTCAGATTGCCACCATTTTCCCACGTTGAATTGGTGAAAGTCTGGCCATCGAAATCAAGAAAGATGGTCTTGGTGGCGCCGGGCCGGCTATGGAGCAGAAAGGTCTGGGAGAGAGGATACGGCGCATCGAACGAGGAATGCGGCCCATTGGTGGATAGCGCCTGTTCAGCCGGCGCATGCTCCGGACAGGCCAGCCCTTCGCAGATGTACAGCAGTCTCGAATCGTCCGTCACCCAAAGGTCATGCTCATTTTCGAGGAGTTTCGTCAGCCGTTTGGTACTCACCCTGTTGTGCCGAGCCACTTCGGGCAGCCTGTCGCCGACGGCTTTGATCGCGTCAAGACCATGTTTCCGCTTGGAATCCCCAAAATTCAGCTTGGGCCCTTTGCCCGGGCCCTCGGCTGAACGAGCGACCGACACGCTCATTACCAGTTGCAAGCAGAACAATACCGCCATCATCCTACGCATCGTGGTCATCGCGTGTTTCCCTTCTTGCCTGCGTCTCGTTCAGTGGGTTTCCAGTCAGCTTGCGCAGAGGGGGAGAAGTCCGGATCGGACCCGATAGAGGCGGTGCGATCGGTGGAGCAGCCTGTACTTGCGGCGGGACGGAAGGATGGGGAGCTTTTCCCGGGACGGCAGTCGGGACCGCGGCCGCGGCGCGAACACCGACTTGCGAAACCGCCCGCGCGTGATTGCCGGAAGAAACGCCTCTTGAAGAAATGCACCACAGCCCGGCGGTAATAACACCGGCAAGACAACCGACAACTACGAATCTAAAGGACTTCCTGAGCATGTTTTCCCGGCAACCGCTACTGTCGGCCTTTTAATACAGCGTTAACCAGCCGTCAACAGAAAAGGGCGCATCTGCGATTCGGTGCACAGGGCAGGCTTGGGCTGGCGCTCCGTCTTCGCGCTGCGCGCTACGCCGCGACACGTCGGCGAGCGCCGCCCTACGGGTGGCACCCCGGCAGGCTGCGATTAGGCGAGAATTAGGGCCTACCCTGTCATCATGTCATCAGGCATGACCGGTCAGACAGGGTGATAGGGACGGTCATTCAAGTCTGATCCTGTAGAACCTCATCCCGGCGGTCCCCACGTTATCCGTATGCACGTTTTCCGGCGGGGTGGCCGGGATGCCTGTTTCGAGGATCGAGTCGAACCCGGTCAGCAGATTCGTTGCCGCCTGCAGGGTGTAAAACTTGTTCGAGACGCTCTGCCACCTCACCAGGAACTCGCCGGGGACTCCGCTCACGGGAAGCCCGGTGAAGCCAAGATAGGAGGTGTCGTCATCCGGATTAGTTCCCGCCAGGTACTCTTCCATGTTGCTCATCCCGTCGGCGTCGGAATCGGCGCCGTCGGCGCGGATCTCGCCGAAATGGCTCAGGTACCACTCGTCGGGAACGATATTGCCCGCGCCGGGGAAACCGGCGGGTCGGGCAAGACCCACGTACAGGTCGTCCAGGACCGCGCCAAAGCTTTCAACCCAAAGACAGGTAGGCCGAGTCTGCGGCGAGGCGAACCCGAGATTTTCCGCCACATTCGTGCCGTCGAGGAAGAGCCCCCACGTCTGCGAGGCGTAATCCGCCCGCGCCGTCAGCCGCGTCCATGTGCCGGCCGCGCGCGGCGCGTGGTTCGTCAGCACGACCCATTCGGTTCCCGCCGGGCGCGCTCCGTCGTCACCACCGGGCCGTTCGAAACGCACGTGATCCCTGCGCCGAGGCAGGCGTATGCGTCGTCGAAGAAGAACCATATCTTGCGGGCCGACAGCCCGTCCCGTTCCCCCTCGCACGCTGCCAGTCCATATTCGCCATCCGAGACCCCGCCGACGAAACTCGTCTGGCCCATTCGCCTGGGCGAGCCGGTCAGCTCCGCACGCTGCTCGATGGTGGCGCCGGGGATTTTCTGCCAATCCCAGACCGGGAAGATGTCTTGATACTCGCGCCCCGTGCGAAGCAACACATTGCAGCCATCGGCGATGTGATGACTCTTGAGACCCTCGCCGTTGTAGGCCCCGTCCGTGTTGGCGACCCGGCTGGAGAACATGCGGGCGGAGGCGTAGAAGTTCGGCCGGTGATGCGTCATCAGGTCCGACCGCCAGAAGTGCCGGTTGCCGACCAGCGGCGGGGCGGGTTGTCCCGCGGCTCGGGCATCCAGGTCGCGAAACTCCTTTTCGCGGCCGGTGGGAAACTGAAGCATGTTGCGGGCGGCTATGCTCAGATAACTGGCGTTTTGTCCCCGAAGTGTGATCCCCCGACCTTCCCCACCGAAGTCGGTGGTGCCGCCACGCGTCATCCATTGGCTGCCATCCAGGATCAGGCTGCCGAGCAGGGCGATGGTCTCGGACGGAAAGGCAAACCGTGTTCCCGCGACCTGGGTGGCGATCCTGGAGCAGTCCACGGCGAAGGCTGCACCGTAGCCGTGGTTGTAGAGGCAGGGTCCGTGTTGATGAAAGCTAAAATCCGGCTGGATGCCCTCGCGAGTGGAGATTCTAATCTCGTCGGCGATCCTCTGGTAGGCCGTCGCAATCAGCTTCGGGTCGTTCTCCAGGATACCCAGGCCCGCTGTGATCTCGGCAACCCATACCAGGTTCTGGCCCGTCATGCCGATCCCCGCTCGGCGGAGAATCGCCAGGGCACGGCTGCGCTGCTCGGCGGAGAGCTCTTTCTCGATCAGCAGGAGCGTGGGCAGCAGGGCTTGGGGCACGCCAATCTGGTTCCACCACCAGTTCAAGTTCTTGAAGTCGCGGCTCAGCCAGTAGTCGAGGCTGCGCAGGACCGAGCCGCGCAGGGACTCATTGCCTTGGAGGTTCGACCCTGGGAACCGGAAAGCCCTAGCCAATGTGGTGACGTTGCTCAAGTGTTGCACCGTCTTCCAGCCGGCCCTGCCACGGTCTCTATAGTCGATGTCCGGCCAACTGCCATCCGACTTTAAGGCACCCACCAAAGTGTGAACCGTTTCCTCGGGAACCGGCGCCAGGAGAGGCTTCAGAATCCGCTGCCGCACGGTGTTCAGATCATTGCTTGCCGCCGCGGTGTTCTGAGTTTCTCCCTCTCCAACGACGGCGGACTGCCCGCCCGCCACGACAAGCAGCGTCAACGCGGTGGCCAATACGAAACGGCGTTCGGTTCGTTGGTCGCTCGCGATCTTCACGACTTCCTTCCGGTCCTGTCACTACTCCATAAAATCCATCAGATAGTCTAGCGTCGTGTATGCCAACCCGACGACTGTGTCGGCGGCCCCGTAGTATATCGAAATCCGTCCGGTGGCGGAATCGGCCAGGGCGGCGCAGGGGAAGCAGACGTTTGGCACATGGCCGGCCACTTCATAAAGCTCTTCCGGGCCCATGACATACCGGGCACTGCGGGCGATGACTTTCCACGGCTTGTCGAGGTCCAGCAAGGCGACGCCCATGCTGTAAATGAAGCCATTGCAGGATCCCTGCACGCCGTGGTAGATCATCAACCACCCGGCTGACGTCTCGATCGGGATGGGGCCCGGCCCGATCTTTGTGCTTTGCCAACCCCGCACAGGGCCCATGACCCACCGATGCGCGCCCCAATAGACCAGGTCCGGACTCTGGCTGTAGAAGATATCGCCGAAGGGCGTATGGCTGTTGTCGCTGGGCCTGCTCAGCATGGCGAAATGGCCGCCTATTTTTCTCGGGAAAAGAACGCCATTGCGATTGAACGGCAGAAAGGCGTTCTCGACGAAATGGAACGTCTGAAAATCAAACGTATAGGCGATGCCGATGGTCGGTCCGTGAAACCGGTTGCACCAGGTCACGTAATAGCGGTCCTCAAGCCATAATACGCGTGGATCATAGCCGGAATCGTACTTTTCCACATCCGGATCGTTTTGCGTGAAGGTCATCGGTTCATGATCAATCTTCCAGTTGATACCATCAGGGCTGAATCCCTTATGAAGGCGGTAGATCTTCGTCCGGTCGTCCACGCGAAACACACCGGCAAAACCGCCCTTGAACGGCACGGCCGCGCTGTTGTAGATGCGATCGGCCTGAGGGATGAAGTTTCGCGGGATAATCGGATTCCGGGCAGAACGCCAGATCGGATCGGTCTGGCCGGCCGGTCTCTCTTCCCACGGAATGTTCGGAATCGCGCTTCCTACCAGCTTGTGCTTTGACATGGCATGTCTCCCCTGTTTGTCTCGCTAGCCCGCCAGTTCGTTCATCCTGAAAAAATCGCCGCCAAGAGCCATGAGTTCGTCGTAACTGCCCTGTTCGACGACTTGGCCGGCTCGGAGGAAAACGATCTTGCCGGCCTTGCGCACGGTTGACAGGCGATGGGCGACGATAAACGTCGTGCGCCCCTGAATCATCCGGTAAATCGCATCCTGCACCAGATTCTCGGACTCGGCATCGAGCGCGGTGGTGGCCTCGTCGAAGATGATCAGGCGCGGGTCGCGGATCATGGCCCTGGCAATGGCGATCCTCTGGCGCTGCCCGCCGGACAGCGTGGAACCGCCCTCGCCAACCGGCGTGTCCAGACCTTCGGGCAGGTTTCGGACGAAATCCGACACATGCGTCATTTCGACGACTTCGTCCAGCGTCCTACGGTCCACGGCGTCCAGGCCGAAGGTGATATTCTCGCGGATCGTGCCCCGGAACAGGTAGGTCTGTTGCGGCACCACCGAGATGAAGCGACGATACTGACGCATGTCCAGCGTTTGCATGTCCGCCCCATCCAGCAGGATGCGGCCGGACGTGGGCCGCCGGAACCCGATGGCGAGTCCCATGACGGTCGATTTCCCGGCTCCGGACGGACCGACCAACGCCACACAGTCGCCGGCCGCCGCACGCAGCGAAAATCCCTTCAGCGCCGGAATGCTTGTGCCCGGATAGCTGTATTCGACGCGTTCGAACTCGATCGCGCCTTCAACGCGTGTCACCGGTTGCTTGCCCTCGTTCAATTCGATATCAGGGCACTCCAGCACCTCGCCGATGGACCGGATGGATTCCACACCCTTGGCCACTTGCGGGTACACGTTGGTGAAAACGCTGATGGACGCGACGATCTGCATGAGCAGCCCCTGATATAGCACAACGTCGCCCACGCTGATGCGGCCCGCGCGGCACAGCCAGAACGTGATGCAGAGCCCCAGAATGGTTGTTGTCTGGAATGTGACCCAGGAAGAGGAGACGAACGTCGCATTCAGCCGGTCCAGATGCACGCCGCGCTGGAGCAGGGTGTCGGTCTGCCGCCGGAACCGGCTGATGGCGGACCCCTCCAGGCCGTGCGCGCGGGTAACGGGGATCATGTCGAGCATCTGCGCAACTTCCGCCGACACGGATTCCATGTTGGAGCGGAAATCCCTGTTGCGTTCGCGAATGGATTTCTTGAAGAAACGGATCAGAAACACGGCCACGGGCGCCAGCGCAAGATAGACAAGCAGCATGGGGGGATCTTTGGCTGCGGTCAGGCACAGCGCGAATACGATGGTGGTCACGCCCATCGTCCCGCTCTCGCACAGGTACATGCTCATCGTCTGTATCTGCTCGACGTCGCGCAGCACCTTGGCCTGCAGCCGCCCTGTTTCCGTCTTGTCGTGGAAACCAATCGAAAGCTGCTGCAGCCGGATCACCAGCGACATGCGCAGCCGTTGCTCCATCCGCCGTATCGTCGTGCTGACCAGGTGAATGAAGTAGGTGTGCATTGGCACATTCTGGGCCAGAAGCAGGAGCGTAAAGACCCCAAACATCAGCAGGTCGTGAAGTGAATGCCGCGCCGGATCAGACAGTGTGTCGATGGCCTTGGCGGACAGGATCGGAATGACCCACGCCGGAGATTGCTTGAGAACAAAGATCGTCAGCGGCCACAAGTAGAACCAGCCCGATCGCCCGGCGAGTGCGATCAATGTCCCGAACGGGTTGCGGCTGCGATAGTGGAACTCCAGCGGCTGGCCTCGCGCCTGAGTATTGTGACGAACAGAAAGAGACACGGGGCACCCCCTGTGCGAACAGAAGTCGGTGGAACTACGGATTGATCATCGTGCTTCGGATTGGTGAGCGGCGGAGTCTGTCACAGGAGCGGATGAGCGTCAAGATCGCCAACTCTAGTTTTTGAGTGTTCAATGAGACAGACAGCGCATAGCATTCGGCCCGGTTCCGACACGGGCACCCGTGTCGGATGCGACGGAGGGTCGGCACGATGCCGGGATGGACGGCCAGGATCTGTATCAGCGGCGCAGCGGCTGTGGCGGCCTGTGGCTGTCTGGCTTCCGGCGCGGAGGAGCGTAACGTGAACACGACGTCAAATGAACTTGCCGCGTCGGTGTCCTGGATGGAAAAGGAAGCGCACCGGATCATTCGCGCATCGCGTCGCGAGATGAAGGACGGGACCGCAGCCTTTCCGCCACAGGTGGGGATCGGCTACGAGGCTTTCTGGCTGCGCGATTACGCCTACACGCTGGAGGGCTCGATCGGGTCCTATTCCGACAAGGAACTGATCGAGGCGTGCCGCTGTTTTATCCGGAGCCTGGGCCCGAATGGCGAGGGCGTG
>VGWI01000027.1 GCA_016873655.1 Lentisphaerota bacterium | reverse complement strand
AATGGTTCACTGATGCCTTCCGGCCGGCACAAGGGAGTTCGTGAGCCGAGGCGGGCCGTTGGGGAAGGATCAGTATCCGATGAAAAGCGTCAGGATGGGAATAATAGGCCTCGGTAACATGGGCAGCGCGCACGCGAAGCACATCCTCGACGGCGAGATCAGGAGATGTGAGCTTGCCGCCGTGTGCGACGTTGACGGCGCCCGCACGGCGAGGTACGCGGGCAAAGCGGAGATTTTCGCCGACAGCCGCGAACTCATCAGGTCGGGCAAGGTCGACGCCGTTCTCATAGCCACTCCGCACTACCAGCACACCACGGTCGGAGCGGATGCGCTGAAGAACGGGCTGCACGTGCTTGTCGAGAAGCCGATTTCGGTTCACAAGGCCGACTGCGAGCGGCTGATCGCGGCGCACAAGGGCGGGAAGCAGGTCTTCGCGGCGATGTTCAACCAGCGCACCGACCCGCACTTCAAGCAGCTCAAGAAGCTGCTGGATAACGGCGAGCTGGGCGGGCTTGTGCGGGTGAACTGGATCATCACCACTTGGTTCCGGTCCGAGGCATACTACGCAAGCGGCGGCTGGCGCGCGACCTGGGCGGGTGAAGGCGGCGGGGTTCTCCTGAACCAGTGCCCGCACCAGCTCGACCTGCTCTGTTGGCTGTTCGGCGCGCCGAAGCGCGTGACCGGCTTCTGCTCGATGGGCAAGTATCACGACATCGAGGTGGAGGACGAGGTAACCGCCTGCCTGGAGTACCCGAACGGCGCGACGGGGGTGTTCATCACGTCCACGGGCGAGTTGCCCGGAACGAACCGGCTGGAAGTGGTCGGCCAGCGCGGGCGGGTTGTCATCGAGGACGATGCCGTCCGCTTCATCCGCAACGAGGTCCCGTCCGATGTCTACTGCCGCACAACGGCGGAGAAGTTCCAGAAACCGGAGACATGGAAGATAGACATTCCTGCGCAGGGGCATGGCGGCCAGCACGTCGAGGTGAAGCAGAACTTCATAGACGCGATACTTGACGGCAAACCCCTGATCGCTCCGGCGCGCGAGGGCATTAACTCGGTTGAGCTGGGCAATGCGATGCTCATGTCGAGCCTGCTCGGCAAGCCGGTGGACATGCCGCTGGACGGCGCCGCGTTCGAACGCAGGTTGAAAAAGCTGATACGCGAGTCGAGGTTTGTGAAGAATGCAGGGAAAGAGTCCGGCCCGGCGGATATGGCAGGTTCGTTCCGCTGAGCCGCAACCACGGGAATAAGAGGGGGGCGAGTGAGCAAGCCTGTTGTAGGTGCGCAGATATACACTGTTCGAGAGTTTGCCAAGACCGCGGCGGACCTGGCCGCGACGCTCGTGAAGATCCGGAGGATCGGCTACACGGAGATACAGCTCTCCGGCGTCGGCCCGATCCCTGTTCCCGAGGTGGCCAGGATCGTGAAGGGTTCCGGCCTGAAGGCGGTTGCCACGCACATCAGGTGGGACAGGTTCCTCCAGGAGCTAGATGCGGTGATCGAGGAGCACAAGCTGCTCGAATGCCCGCATCCGGCCATCGGCAGCCTGCCGGGCGAGTATCTGTGCGAGGACGGCGTGAAGCGGTTCGTTGACGAGCTGAGGCCGGTGGCCGAGAAGCTCCGCGCCGCGGGCATGGATTTCTCCTACCACAACCACAACCAGGAATTCGCGAGGTTCGGCGGGAAGACCTGGCTTGCGGCGCTCTACGACACCGCGCCGGCCGACGTTCTAAAGGCGGAACTGGACACGTACTGGGTGCAGGCCGGCGGCGGCGATCCTGCCGCTTGGGTGCTGCGCTGCGCCGGGCGCGAGCCGTTGCTGCACCTGAAGGACATGGCGATCGTCGGGAACCGCGAGCAGCGGTTCGCCGAGATCGGAGAAGGGAACATGAACTGGCCGGCGATACTCTCCGCGGCGGATGGAAGCGGTGTCCGCCACATACTCGTCGAACAGGACCAGTGCTACGGGCGCGACCCATTCGAGTCGCTTGCGGTCAGCTACCGCAACCTTTCCTTCTGGGGCTATAAATGACGGCAGGACAGGCGCCATCCTTTCCCGTGATGACCGGGTTTGCCGACGAGGCCGCGGCCGGAATCGATGGGCAGATCGAGGCCACGCGAGCGCTGGGCTGGCGCTTCATCGAGGCGCGCAACGTGGATGGAAAGAACATCCACGACATGCCTGATGCCGGGTTCGACAGGGTGTGCGAGGCGCTCGAGGGTTCGGGCGTGGAGATCAACTGCTTCGGCTCGACCATAGCCAACTGGGGCAAGAGCGTCAGGGACCCGTTCGACATCACGCTTGCCGAGGTGGACCGGGCGATTCCGCGTATGCGGCGCCTGGGCACGAGGATGATCCGGATAATGAGTTACGCGGTTCTTCCCGGCCTGCCGCTCGAGAGGCAGGAGGCTGAAGAGCGGTTCCGCAGGCTGCGGGAGATACAGAAGCGCTTCGCGGACGCCGGGATCCGCGTTCTGCACGAGAACTGTCAGAACTACGGAGGGATGGGCTGGCAGTTCACGCTGCGCATGCTCGAGGCGGTGCCCGGCTTGGAGCTGGTATTTGACACGGCGAACCCGGTCAACTCGCTTGATTACGGCAGGCCCGCGCCTTACCCGATGCAGTCATCCTGGGAGTTCTACGAGCACGTGCGGGATCATGTCACGCATCTGCACGTAAAGGACTCGATCTTCATTGAGATGGTTCCCGGCGCGACATTCCCCAAGTCCAGGTTCACGTACCCCGGCGAAGGACACGGCGACGTGCGTCGGATACTGAAGGACATGCTTTCGCGGGGCTACGGCGGGTCGGTCTCGATTGAGCCGCACATGGCTGTTGTCTTCCACGAGAGCTCGCCGGGCGGCGAAGCCGGCGCGCGGCGAGACAGTTACATCGAATACGGCCGCCGGACAGAAGCGATGATCCGCGGCATCGTGGATGAAATCGCGCGCGGTCCGGCGAGGTAGGCTGCGATGTCCGCCGTCCTGACGCCCATGATGCAGCAGTATCGCCGGCTGCGCGATGAACTGCCGCGGGACGTCATACTCTTTTTCCGGCTTGGCGATTTCTACGAGATGTTTTTCGAGGATGCGGCTGCCGCCGCTCCGGTTCTGGACATCGCTCTGACAAAGCGCAACGGCGTGCCGATGTGCGGCGTGCCGTACCACGCGGCGGATTCCTATATTTCCAGGCTGCTCGCGGCGGGGCGCAAGGTGGCCGTATGCGACCAGATCGAAGACGCGTCCGCCGCGCGCGGGATAGTGAAGCGCGACATAACCCGCATAGTGACGCCCGGCACCGTTGTTGAAGGCGGCCTGGTGGAAGCGGGGCGCAACCGGTTTCTCGCCGGCCTCGCGAGGTCGGAGGAGACGTGGGGGCTGGCGCTGCTTGACCTGTCCACCGGCTCCTTCGTCGTGGAGGAGTGCGCCTGCGTTGCCGAGGCAATGGAGAAAGTCCGGCAGTCGGGCGCGCCGGAGTGCGTGTTGCCGGAATCGCTTGCCGGCGCGGATGAGTTCATGGCCGGGCGGCAGGCGGCGGGCGGCGTCCAGTTCAGCGGCGCCGATGACTGGACCTTCGGAATGGACGCCGCGCGGTCCGCGCTGCTCTCGCACTTCGCGGTGAAGTCGCTCGACGGCTACGGGTGCGAGGGCGCGAATTCGGTGGTGATGGCGGCGGGCGGCGTTCTGCAGTATGTCCGCGACCGGCTGAGGAGGCAGGTATCGCACGTAAGGCGGCTCCGTTACCGCAGGGCGGGCGACCACATGGTTCTCGACGAGGCGACCTGCGGAAACCTCGACCTCGTTCCGAGACGCGGCCAGCAGGCGGCGGCGACGCTGCTTGGCGTGCTTGACGACACGTGCACCGCGATGGGCGCGAGGCTCCTGTGGGAGTGGATAACGCATCCGCTCATTTCCGTGGACGCGATAGTCGAACGTCAGTCGGCGGTTGCCGAATTCTGCGCGCACAGGCCCATGCTCTCCGAGTTCCGCGAGATGTTGCGGGCGGTGCGCGACATGGAGCGGATCATTGCGCGTCTCGGCGGCGGCGGCAATGCGCGCGACCTCGCCGCGCTCGGGGCTTCGCTGTCCGCGATTCCGGGCATTGCGCAGGTGTTCGACGGGGCCGGGTCGCCGCTGCTCCGGTCGCTTGCCGCGCAACTCAGGCCGCAGCCGGAACTGGTGGATCTGCTCGGGCGGGCGGTGGCCGACGAGCCGCCGGCCGTGACGCGGGAAGGCGGGATGATCCGGGACGGGTACAGCGGCGAACTCGATGAGCTGAGAGTGCTCGCGGCGCAGGGCCGGGAGTGGCTGGGCGCGTACCAGGCCCGCGAGCAGGAGCGGACCGGCATCCGGACGCTGAAGGTCCGGCACAACAAGGTCTTCGGCTACTACATCGAGGTGTCGCGCGGCCAGAGCGACAAAGTGCCGTCCGACTACGTCCGCAAGCAGACGCTCGTGAACGCGGAGCGGTTCATCACCCCCGAGCTCAAGGACTACGAGAACCGGGTGCTCGGCGCGCAGGAGCGGGCGGTCGCGCTCGAGGCGGAGCTGTTCCAGGAACTGCGCGCGGCGGCTGTTGCGCGTGCGCCGCAGATACAGGAATGCGCCGAGGCCATGGCGCAGCTAGACGTGCTCGCGTCGCTTGCCGGGCGGGCGCTGGCATGGGGCTACGTGAGGCCAAGGGTGACTGACGGGACGGCCATCCGGATCGTGGCCGGCAGGCACCCGGTGGTTGATCGCATGCAGTCCGCGGAGCGGTTCGTGCCGAACGATGCGCTTCTGGATGCGGCGGGCCACCAGATCATCGTGATCACAGGCCCCAACATGGCGGGGAAGTCAACGTACATCCGGCAGGTTGCGCTGCTCGTGATCATGGCCCAGATGGGGAGTTTCATTCCGGCTGAGGAGGCGGAGACGGGTATTGTCGACCGCGTTTTCACCCGCGTCGGCGCCAGCGACGACCTGGCCCGCGGGCGCAGCACCTTCATGGTGGAGATGCAGGAAACCGCCAACATCCTCAACAACGCCACCTCGCGGAGTCTCGTTGTGCTCGACGAGATAGGGCGGGGGACCAGCACGTTCGACGGCATCAGCATCGCCTGGGCCGTGGCCGAACACCTGCACAACACGCCGGAGGTGAAGGCCAAGACGCTTTTTGCGACGCATTACCACGAGCTTGCGGACATTGAACGCGAGCTGGCTGGCGTGAAGAACTACAACATCCAGGTGCGCGAGAGCGGGGACCGGATAGTCTTTCTGCGGAAGATAGTGCGCGGCTGCGCGGACAAGAGCTACGGAATCCAGGTTGCGCGGCTCGCCGGGATGCCCGACGCCGTGGTGGAGCGGGCGAAAGAGATACTCGCCAACCTGGAGGAGGGCGAGTTCGTCGAATCAGGTCAGCCGAGGCTGGCAAGAAAGAGGAAGGCGCGGGGTCGCGGAGACGCCGGCCAGATGAACCTGTTCTGAACCCGGCGAGGCGGTCAGACTGCAATCGGGCGCGCAGCGGGGAGGAGAATCGACGCAGTTGTGCCCTTGCCCTCGACAGACCTGATTTCCAGCGTGCCGCCGTGCGCTTTGACGATGCCGCGCGCGAGCGGGATTCCCATGCCGCGCCCCCTGATCCGTGTCGTGAAGAACGGATCGCCGACGCGGGAGAGAAGTTCGGGCGGCATGCCGCAGCCGGTGTCCTCAATTTCGATCAGTATACCCGGGCCCGTCTTCGTTTCCCTGCGGGCGGCGCTGAGAGTTAACCTGCCCTGATTCTCGCCCATCGCGTCGAACGCGTTCTGGATCACGTTCAGCGCCGCCGTGTCGAGCTGGCGCCGGTCCGCTATCATGTCGGGCAGGTCCGGCCCGATCTTTACATCGAGGGACGTATTGGCCGGGCAGGCTGCGCGGACCCGTTCCTCGAGGGCGGCGAGCCATTCGGAGGCGGAGAACGGGCGAAAGTCGAACTGGCCCTTGCCGGCGCAGCGCAGCACGTCGGCGGACAGGGATACGGCCTCGTCCGCCGTGGCCTTGATTTCTTCCGCGTTCTCGCGGACGGGCGCGTCGGCGGGGAGTTTCTTCAGCATGACGGCCACATTCCCGGAGATTGCCGACAGCAGGTTATTGAGATCGTGCGATATGCCGCTGGCCATCGTTTCGATGGACACCTCCTTCGGGGAGAGCGATTCGGGGGCGGGACGGCGGGTGTCGCGTGTGCCGGTCGGGACAGGATGCGGCCGGACGGCCCTGGCCAGGCAGGGCCAGTACCTGCGGGTGTAGGTATAGAGGGATACGAGCGTTACCGCCACCCCGAGCGCCTCGAAGGCGTATATCGCCCAGGCCGGTATGAACTGCAGGCCGGCCGGGGCTTCCTCGTAGAAATACACCGCGCAGATGAGCGGGAAGTTGACAGCCGTTCTGAGCTTGCCGGACCAGTCCGCCGCGCCGCTGACGTTGAAGATCGAGCCCATGGAGCGCAGGAACGTCACCCACTGGTCGCGCAGGAGGAACAGGATGGTCAGGACAAGGAGCAGCACGGAATGGAACTCGTTCCCGTTCCGCTGCGCCACGAACACGAGCAGCGGAAGGCTGGCGAGGTAGAAGAACTTGTCCATCAGCGGGTCTGCGTGGGCGCCGAACATGGTAACCACATTCAGGCGTCTCGCGAGCCAGCCGTCGAACAGGTCGGTCACGGCGGACGCGATCAGCGAAGCGAACGACATCGCGAAGAGCCAGGCTTCCTCGCCGGCAACGGAGTTCGTGACTGCGCCGACGAGGAAAAGGAGAACAAGGGGAAGCCTGACGACAGTCAGGAACGTCACCACGCTCAATCTCGCCAGGCTTCCCATGGCGCGTCCAGTCCGGCTACTCGCCGAGTTGAAAACGGACGAAGCGACGGACGGAGAGTGTATCCCCGAGTTCCTTCGCCTTGGCGTCGATCACCTGCTGCACCGTCATCTTCGGCTCGCGGATGTAGGGCTGCTCCACGAGGCAGATCTCGGAGAAGAACTTCTTGATCTTGCCGTCGACGATCTTTTCGACGACCTGCGGAGGCTTGTTCTGGATCTGCTTTGCGTAGATATCGCGTTCCTGCGCGAGCAGGGCCTTGTCCACCTCGGCCGGGCTGACGTACTTCGGCGATGCCGCCGCGATCTGGAGAGTCATGTCCTTCGCCAGTTCGGCGAGCCCGGGCTTGGACTCGGTTTCAGCCTTGCCGCAGGCGACCTCGACAAGCACGCCGACCTTGCCGCCGAGGTGGATGTATGAACCCACCATGCCGACGCCCTGGACCGACAGGCGCGTGTTGCGCTTCAGAACTATGTTCTCGCCGATCGAGGCGACAGCAGCAGTGACGACGTCGCTCATCGCGTCGCGCAGCGGTGCGTCGGTTTCGGTGGCGCGCGCCGCCACGTTGGCTACGAACTTCTGGAAGTCGGCATTGCGGGCGACGAAGTCGGTCTCGCAGTTCACTTCCACGAGCGAGACCGTGCGCCCGTCGGCCGAAGCCGCCGAGGCGACAAGGCCCTGGTTCGCGGTGCGCGAGGCTTTCTTGGCCGCGACGGCCATGCCGCGTTCGCGGAGCAGGCGTGTGGCCTTCTCGACGTCGCCGCCGGCTTCCACCAGGGCGCGTTTGCATTCCATCATGCTTACGTTCGTTGAGTCGCGGAGCTGCTTGACTGTCGCGGCGCTGATCTCGGTCATTTCTCGGTATCCTCCAGGTGTTTCGGTGCTGTGCCGGGCGGCTACTCGCTCTTCTTGTTTTCGGCCGCGTTCTCCTTGTCGGCCGGTGCTTCCTTGGGCTCAGCCTTGGCCTTCGGGGTCTTGTCCTTCGCCGGGGGCTTCTCCCTAGCTGCGGGCTTTTCCTTCGGCGTTGCCGCCGCCGAGCCAGCTTCCTTTGCGGCCTCCGCGGCTGCCTTGCGCTCGGCTTCGGCCTTCTTCTGGGCTTCCTCGCGCTTGCGGGCCGCTTCTTCCTCTTCCTTCTTCCGGCGCGCCGCCTCGAGACGGCACTCCGCAAGGGCCGCGGCTATCGTGCCGCCGAGGATATCGCAGACAAGCTTGATGGCGCGCGTGGCGTCATCGTTGCCGGGTATCGCGAAGTCAACGAGGTCGGGATCACAGTTCGTGTCGACGACCGCGATGACGGGCACGCCCAGCCGGCGGGCTTCGGCGACCGCGTTTGCTTCGCGGTTGATGTCTATCACGATCATCGCGCCCGGGAGCCGTTCCATCGCGGCGAGGCCCGCGAGGTTGCGGTTGAGCTTGGCGAACTCGCGGCGGAGCGACGCGGACTCCTTCTTGTGCATCTTCTCGAGCGTGCCGTTCTTGCTCAGCGCCTCGATGTCGCGCATCTTGCGGACGCTCTTGTGGACAGTGGTCATGTTCGTGAGCGTTCCGCCGAGCCAGCGGTTCGTCACGTAGAACTGCTCGCATGCGGCCGCGGTGTCCTTGATGGTTGCCTGCGCCTGCTTCTTGGTGCCGACGAATATGACCGTTTTGCCGGACTTCACCGTTTCATCCAGGAACGCGCTTGCGGCCCTGATGGCCGCGAGGCTCTTGGCGAGGTCTATTACGTGTATCCCGTTGCGCTTGTCGAAGATGAAGGGCTTCATCTTGGGGTTCCAGCGCTTGGTCTGGTGCCCGAAATGCAGGCCGGCTTCTAGGAGATCGCGAACGGTCAGGTCAGCAACGGAAGGAACAGCAGTTACCACACTTACCTCCATCGACCCGCTGTGCGCGGCTTGCGCCGTCGCGTTGGCGGGAATCCGCTTTGTCCCCGCTTTTACCGCGGGGAACTCGCTTCGTCCGCCTGCCAAGCTCGTGCGACATCCGCAAATGCCATCGGGCGGCTCAATGAGCGCGGGATTGTGTCAGGACCGCGCGCCAGGGGCAAGCTCTTTTCGCCTTCCCGGTGCTTGAAACCGCGGGCACGGTGCTCTACGGTGCGGGCGAACAACTTGTGAAGCGACTGACCTGACAGACGGAAGGGGGTTTGCCGGTGAAGCTTACGTTCAACGGGGCGGCGGGAAACGTTACCGGTTCGTGCTATCTGCTTGAGACGGCCCGCGCGAAGGTGGTTGTTGACTGCGGGCTCTTCCAGGAGCGGAAGCTGAGCGACAGGAACTGGGGTTCTTTTCCGTTCGATCCGGCGTCAGTGTCGGCCGTGGTACTCACACACGCGCATCTCGACCATTGCGGTCTTCTTCCGAAGCTCGTGAGGGAGGGGTTTGCCGGGAAGATCATATGCACGCCGGCGACGGCGGAGATAGCCGGGATCGTGATGAGCGACTCGGCGCGGATCCAGGTGGAGGACGTCAAGCGCAAGCAGGAGCGCCATCAGCGCGAGGGCCGCGTGGGGCCGCACCCTTATGAGCCGCTGTACACCGTGCAGGACGCCGAGGCGGCAATCGCGCGGTTTGAGACGGCGCATTACGGGAAAGAGACCGCGGCCGCGGACGGGGTGTCGTGCGAGTTCAACGACGCCGGGCATATTCTCGGTTCCTCGTGGGTCAGGCTCACGGTGCGCGAGAACGGGACCGCGCGCTCGCTTGTCTTCTCCGGCGACGTCGGAAGGCCGGGCACGCCGATTCTGAAGGACCCGGTGAAGCCGGCGGGGGCTGACGTTCTGGTCGTCGAATCGACCTACGGCAACAGGACGCACAAGCCGGAGGCGGGTGTGCCGGACTCGATAGCGCGGATCGTCAACCAGACCGTCCGTGCCGGTGGCAACGTCGTGGTGCCGACGTTCGCCGTCGAGCGCGCGCAGGAACTGCTCTTCCACGTCGGGAGGCTGCGGAAGTCAGAGCGCATTCCGCCGGTGACTGTCTTTCTCGACAGCCCCATGGCGATTGACGTGACGGAACTGTTCAGGAGGCACGAGCACCTGTTCGACGAGGAGACGAAGGGAATGCTAAGGCGCGGGGAACACCCGTGTTCGTTCCCGAATCTGAGGATGTGCAGGAGCGCCGACGAGTCGAAGGCGATCAAGGCGCACAAAGGCACGGCGCTTATACTCGCCGGCTCGGGCATGTGCACCGGCGGCCGCGTCAAGCATCACCTCGTCGCCAACCTTGAGCGGCGCGACTCCACGATACTGTTCGTCGGCTACCAGGCCAGCGGAACGCTGGGAAGAATCATTCTCGAAGGGGCGGAGAAGGTGCGCATCTTCGGGGAGGAGCGCGAGATCGCCGCGCGTGTCGAGAAGGTCAACGGGTTCTCGGCGCATGCCGACCGCGAAGAACTGCTCGACTGGCTTTCGGAAGTGAAGACGGCGCCCGGCCGTGTGTTTGTGGCGCACGGGGAGCCGGAAGCTTCGAAGGCGTTCGCGAGCGAGCTCAAGCGGCGGAAGGCGTGGAAGCCGGAAGTCCCGGGCATCGGCGATTCGTTTGAACTGGGCGCCTGACAGCCGCCGGGCGCTGCCGGTTTAACGGGGGCCCGCCTGCCCGTGGCTTACGTTCTTGGCTCGGGAGCGCCGGAGACGCTAACATCGTGCCCATGGCCGACGGAACGAAGACGGCGGGACGCTGCGGGACAATGGCGCGGATGGCGGCGTTTCTTGCGTCCGTGCTGCTGATCCCGGCTGCGCCGGGCGCCGGCGGGGTTGCCAGTGCCGGTGAGGAAGGTCCGGCGCACGATATTCCCGCGCTATGGTTCCCGGTGGGAGAGGCGTTGAAGTTCGATCTTCGCTGGGGCTACATACCCATCGGCGAGACGAGTGTGCAGACTGACTGGGTCTCGACCGGGAGAGGACGGCGGATCCGGATCCTGTACAGGACCAAGACCAACAGGCTGTTCGATCATCTCTACCCCATGAACGACCGCGCCGAAGTGCTGATAGACCCGGCGGGCTTCAGGTCGGACCGCTTCTCTTTCTCGCGGACGAGGCGCAAGACGACATGTGACGACCTCGTCGTGTTTGATTACTCCAACAACGTCGCGCGGTGCGTATCGCGATGCACGGGAAAGACCAGCGAGTGGGAGATCGACGCGGAGACGCGCGACATAATGAGTTTTCTCTACATGCGGCGCAACGGCGAGTTCGCGCCCGGGGTTGCGACAAACAGGGTGATCACGAACACGGGGCATCTTGATCTCCGGATAGGGGTTGAGGGAAAGGAAGACGTGCGCCTTGCGGGGTTTGGTGATGTGCTCTGCTGGAAGGTTGTGCCCGAAGCCGACTGGGACGGGCTGCTCATAGAAGGCGGCCGCGTTTCCGGCTGGGTGTCGGATGACCGGCGGAAGGTCGTTGTGCGTATCCGGGTTAAGGCGGCGGTCGCCGATGTCAGCGCAACGTTGAGTGAAGTGATCGGGCCGGGCGATGACCGGTGGAGCAGGCGCGGCGGCGACTGAACAGGAGGCCGGCATGAAAGCGGTCTATGCGGGGGCGTGCGTGTTTGCGGTCGTGGCGTTGACGGCGCTGCCAGGGTGTGCCGGCGAGCAGCCGGCGGAAGCGGAGGCGGTCATGCGTGCAGGGAATCTTGAGAAGGCAACATTCGGCGGGGGATGTTTCTGGTGCACCGAGGCCGTGTTCGAGCGGATCCCGGGCGTGGCGGACGCCGTGTCCGGCTACATGGGCGGCACGGTGCAGAACCCGACGTACAAGCAGGTGTGCACCGGGAAGACGGGCCACGCGGAAGTTCTGCAGGTGACCTATGACCCGGCCGTGGTGAGTTATGGAGAGCTCCTGGACCTGTTCTGGCGGGCGCATGATCCGACAACGCTCAACCGGCAGGGGAACGACATCGGCACGCAGTACCGGTCCGTGATCTTCTACCACGGTGAAGCGCAGAAGGCGGCCGCCGAGGCGTCGCGGGATGCGCTTGAGCGTTCGGGTGGCAACCGGGGCCGGATCGTCACCGAGATAACGCCTGCGTCCGAGTTCTACCCGGCCGAGGACTATCACCAGGACTACTACTCAAAGAACCCCGAGGTGCCTTATTGCCGGCTCGTGATCAAGCCGAAGCTGGACAAGCTCGATCCGGGGAAGAAGCAGTGACCGGGGCTCAATACCGTCCGCAGGTGAGCCCGGCGCGCAGTCGGGGCTGCGTCCCTTGGGCACGGTGAGCAGCCGTTCGCGGCCCGTGCGGAATCATTCAACCGGCCGGTGAAGACAACCCGGAAAGAACGTGAGCCCATGCGCGGGCGGCGGGCGTGCAAGGCGCGGACACTGGCGTCCGTAAGCGGTTTGCGGTAGCCTGTCCGTTCCGGGTTGTTGTCGTGGCCCGGGAATGGGACGCGGAGGTCCGTGTCCCTCCATGGGAGGGTTGCATGGGAGCGGTTCGGGGACCGGGCATGGCGAGGATGGTATGCGGGATTATCTACGGTGACGTTTCCGAGCGCGGTCGTGCCATGGAGGCGCTGGAGTCCGAGTTCGGTGCCGCGGATGACGCCAGTCCGGACTACGAGTTCAACTTCACCGATTACTACGGTACCGAGATGGGCGCGCGGCTCTGTCGCCGGTTTGTCAGGTTCGCTGCGCCGTTTGATCCCGGCCGGCTGGCGGATGCGAAGGTGTTGACCAACAGGATGGAGCATGACCTCCTGTCCGGGCCTGACGGCAACAGGCGTGTGAACCTGGACCCCGGCTACATCACGGCGGCCAAGCTCGTGCTTGCAACAACAAAGGACTTCTCGCACAGGATATATATCCGTGACGGCATATTCGCCGAGGTGACTCTTCAGTTCGGGCGCGGCGGGGTGAAGACCATGCCGTGGACATATCCCGACCTGGCGTCCGGCGCGTGTGACGAGTTCTTTCTCAGGGCGCGCCGCAGCGTGATGTAGCGCCGGAGCGCCTGCCGCGGTCCTGAAGAAGGTTGCCGTGCGGGAGAGGATCGAAGACAATGCCGGCGCTCAAGGAAGGACGGCAACCGGATGGCTGAGACAACGAAGAAGGGCGACGGCCGCGCGGTGTGGATCGGGGTTGATATCGGCGGAACGAAGATACTCGCCGTCGCGTTCGACGACCGCATGAAGCCGCTCGGAGAAGACCGGAAGAAGACGAAGGGGCGAAGCGGAGCCGAGGAAAGCATCCAGCGCGTTGCGGCTGCCGTGGAAGGCGCGATCAAGGCGGCCGGCCTTTCCGCGAAGGACGTTGCCGGGATCGGCGTGGGATGCCCGGGGCCTGTCAGCATGGAAAAAGGCGTGGTGTTGAGCACGCCGAACCTTTGCTGGAAGGACGTTCCGCTGCGGCAGATACTTGAGAAGAAGTTCGGAGTGCCGGCGGCGGTGGTGAACGACGTGGATGCCGGAGTGTACGGCGAATACGCGATGGGCGCCGGCAAGGGCGCGCGATGCGTGTTCGGCATTTTTCCCGGCACGGGGATAGGCGGAGGATGCGTTTACGAGGGGAAGATCGTGTGCGGAAGGAACACGTCGTGTTTTGAGATAGGCCATTGCCGCGTGATGCCGAAGGGGCCGATCTGCGGATGCGGCCGGCGCGGGTGTCTTGAAGCAGTGGCCGGGCGGCTGGCGATCTCGTCGGCCGCGGCCGCGGCGGCTTACCGCGGTGAAGCGCCGGCTTTGCTCGCGCTTGCCGGGACTGATCTCGGCTGTATCCGCAGCGGCGATCTGGCCGCCGCGATCGCCGCGGGCGATTCGGAGGTGGAGCGGGTCGTGAGGCGTGCCGCGCGATGGGTCGGGTGCGGCGCAAGTCTCGTGATCAACCTCATGGCCCCGGACAAGGTCATTCTCGGCGGCGGGCTTGTCGAAGCAATGCCGGAACTCTACCTCGAAGAAGTCCGCAAGGGCGCGATGAAACATGTCATGCCGTCGCTGCGCGGAGTGGCCGAGGTCGTCGTTGCCAAGCTGGGCGACCGCGCAACTGTGACCGGCGCGGCGGCCTGGGCGCGTGGGCTGGCGGTGGCCGAATGACGCCGCGCAGCAAGACAGCTCAGCCCGTCTCCGGCAATTCCGGGACGGCGGGGCTGGCCCGTCCGAAGGCGGTGATCGAGGTCGGTTCAACAGCCGTCAGAATGCTCGTAGCCGACATCGAACCGTCCGGCGAATACCGTGTTCTCGAATCGCTTCAACAGGCGGTGCCGTTGGGCGCGGACGCGTTTTCCGACGGGACCATAAGGCCCGAACGCGTCGAGGAATGCGTGAAGGTGCTCGGCGATTTCCGGAGGATACTCAACGAATACGGCCTCAAGGACGCTGCTGGCGTAACGGCGGTTGCGACAAGCGCGATCCGTGAAGCTTCGAACCGGCAGGCGGTGCTGGACAGGATATACATCGCGACCGGGATAAACCTCCTCTGCATAGACACCGCCGAGGTCAACCGCTACACGTACCTTGCCGTCACGCCGTATCTGGGCGGGGATGCCTCGCTGCGGCGCGGGGTGTTGATGGTTGTCGAGGTCGGAGGCGGGAGCACGGAGATACTTCTCTTCCGGAACGGCAACGTCGCAAGCGCCCACACCTACAGGCTTGGGTCGTTCCGGATAAGGAAGACCATCGAGGAATACAAGGCCTCGCAGAAGCGCGCCGCGGAACTGATGCGCGAGCACGCGGACCGGGCGATAGACACGATTGTCGAGGGGATGGGACGGTGCAAGCCGCACACCATGCTGCTGCTTGGCGGCGACGCGCGGCTTGCGGCGGACGAGCTTGCCGGGGAATGGGACAGGAAGAAGCCGGTTCGCGTCGCGGCGGAGACGTTCGGCAGGTTCGCGAAGCAAGCGTGCGAGACATCGGTTGACGACCTGGTCCGGCAGCACCACATCCCCTACGCGGACGCGGAGGTGTTCGGGCCGGGACTGCTCATATGCGCCAGGTTCGCGCACATGCTTGACGTAAAGACCATCGCCGTGGGCGCCGCCTCGCTCAGGGACGGGATAGTGCGGGAGCTGGCGTCGGCGGGGGACTGGACCGCGGGGTTCAGGCGGCAGACTGTGCAGTCGGCCGTGGCGCTCGGACGGAAGTACAGGTTTGACGAGAAGCACGCGGTTCATGTGTCGAAGCTCGCGCTGATGCTGTTCGAGAAGCTGCGCGATGAGCACGGGCTTGACCGGCGCGCGGAGATGATCCTTCACGTGGCCGGGATACTGCATGATATCGGATGTTTCGTCAGCGCGTCCGCTCACCACAAGCATTCGATGTACCTGATAGCGAACAGCGACGTTTTCGGGTTGGGGTCGCCGGAGATCAGGATCGCATCCCAGGTGGCGCGGTATCACCGCCAGTCGCTCCCGAAGGACTCGCATCCCGACTATGCGGTGCTCGGGCGCGAGGACCGGATACTGGTCTCCAAGCTGGCGGCGATCCTGCGGGTTGCCGATGCGCTGGACAGGGGACACGTGCAGCGGTGCCGCGACGTGGAGGTCGAACTCCAGCCGGGACGGATGATTCTCACCGCGCGCAACGCGGGCAATCTGGTGATGGAACAGCATGGGATGCGCGAGAAGGCGCAGATGTTCGAGCGGGTTTACGGCAGGAAGGTCGTTCTGCGGGCGGTGTTCCAGTGAAGGCCGGCAAGAAAAAGGGGAAGAAGGCGAGGGAGTCCTCGTTCCTCAACAGGGAACTGAGCTGGCTTGAGTTCAACCAGCGGGTTCTTGACGAGGCCCTGGACCCCGCCGTGCCGCTCCTGGAGCGGGTGAAGTTTCTTGCCATCACCGGTTCCAATCTCGACGAGTTTTTCATGGTCCGCGTGGGCGGGCTTGACCTGGTGGTGGAACAGGGCGGAACCGGGCGCGATCCATCCGGCCTGACCGCGGTGGAGCAGCTTGACCTGATCGGCAGGCGGGTAGAGCGGATGGTCGCGGACCAGTACAGGCTCTACCGTGAAGATCTTGAACCGGCGTTGGCGCGGGCGGGCATCAGGCGTCTGCGCATGGACAGGCTCGGAGCGGATCAGGAGGCATACCTTGCGCGGCTCTTCGAAAGCGAGGTGTATCCGGTTCTCACACCCATGGCCGTCGGCGAAGGCGTCGAGTTTCCCCTTCTTGCGGGGCTTGTATGCCACATTCTTGTCCGGCTTGCGCCGGCGGAGCCGGGCGGCGCCGATGATTTCGCGGTGATACCGGTTGCCGGCAGGTCGGCGCGGTTCCTCGCCGTGCCTGTCTCGTCGGGTCATGCGTATGTTCTTCTCGAGGACCTTGTCCGCAGTCGCGCCGGCAGTTTTTTCCATGGGCGGGATGTTGCGGAGGTGACGGCGTTCCGGATCACGCGCAACGCGGGGCTCAGTGTAAGGGAGGATTTTTCCGATGACTTCCTTGCGGCGATGGAGTCTGTACTGGATGAGCGGAAGCGGAGCGGCTGTGTGCGGCTGGAGATGGAGGCGGGCGCATCGGCCGCGGCGCGCGCGTTTCTGTGCGCTTCGCTGGATGTTCCGCCGGAACGTGTGTTCGAGGCGGACGGGCCGGTCGGCGTGGCGGTCCTGATGAGGCTGGCCTCGGCGGAAGGGTTCGACAAGCTGAAGAACAGGCCGTGGCCGCCGCAGCCTTCCCCTCGCATCGATTTGCGCAGGAGCATATTCGAGGAACTGTCGAAGGGGCCGGTCCTGCTGTATCACCCCTACGAAAGTTTCGAGCCGGTTCTCAGGCTGGTTGACGAAGCATCGCGCGATCCGGACGTGCTCAGCATCAAGCAGATCCTGTATCGAACGAGCGCGGACAGTCCTGTCATCGCCGCATTGCGGCGCGCAGCCGCCAACGGCAAGGCGGTGACGGCGCTCGTGGAACTGAAGGCCCGGTTCGACGAGGCGAGAAACATCGCGTGGGCGAAGGATCTCGAACGCGCCGGCGCGCAGGTCATCTACGGGGTGAAGGGCCTGAAGACTCACGCCAAGGTGTGCGTGGTGCTGCGGAGGGAGCCGCACGGCATGGTCCGGTACACGCATTTCGGCACGGGCAACTACAACGAGAAGACGGCCGCACTCTACGGGGACGTGAGTTACATGAGCCGGGACGATGAGCTGGGCGCCGACGCATCGGCGTTCTTCAACGCGGTCTGCGGCTACTCCCAGCCGGGCGAGTTCAGGAAGATCGCGGTGGCCCCGATCGGGCTGAGGGAGCGGCTCCTCGAGCTCATCGCGAGCGAGACGGAGCGCGCGCGCCGCGGGCAGAAGGCGCTGATCATGGCGAAGCTGAACTCGCTCGTGGATCCGCAGATCATTTCGGCGCTGTGCGATGCTTCCGGGGCGGGCGTGGATGTGCGGTTGAACGTGCGCGGCATATGCTGTCTCAAGCCGGGCTCGGCAGGGCCGGGCGGGAACATCACGGTTGTGAGCATCGTGGACCGTTACCTGGAACACGCCAGGATATTCCGGTTCCTGCAGGGCGGCGAGGAGCGCGTGTTCATATCGAGCGCCGACTGGATGCCGCGGAATCTGGACAAGCGTGTGGAGCTCATGACCCCGATCGAGGACACCGCGTGCAGGAACCGGGCGATAGCGATACTGGAGACCCACTTTGCCGACAACGAAAAGGCGCATATTCTGAAAGGCGACGGCAGTTACGCTCGGGTTGTCCGCGGGAAGGGCGAGCAGCGGCTCAGGAGCCAGGAGGCGCTGTTTGCCATGGCGTGCGAAGCGGTCGCGCAGGCCCGCGCCAGGAAGCCCACCTCGTTCGAACCGCACGTTCCTCCGTCGGACGAAGCGTGACGGACGGTAAACGCCGCCGCGCGGCGGCGGGAATCACCTGTCGAGGCGGCGTTCCAGCGCCGAGGCGACTGTTGAGAGCACCTTGATGCGCGCGTGGAGCTTGCAGTTCGCTTCGACCAGCGTCCAGCCCGCGCCGGGGCGGGAAGTGTTGCGGAACATGTCCTCGGCTGCTTCCTCGTAAGCCTGCCACTTCCTGCGGTTGCGCCAGTCTTCCGGCGATATCTTCCATTTCTTCTCGGGGTTCGTCGCGCGCGCGCGGAAGCGGCGGTACTGCTCCTTCCGGTCAATGTGCATCCAGAACTTAAGCAGGAGCGCTCCGGAGTTCAGGACATGGCGCTCGAGTTCGTTGATCTCCCCGTAAGCCCTTTGCCATTCGTCCGGCTGGCAGAGCGACTCCACGCGTTCGACCAGCACGCGGCCGTACCAGGACCGGTCAAAGATGGTTACGTGCCCGGCTTTGGGCATGCCCAGCCAGAACCGGTGCATGTAGTGCCGACTGAGCTCGGTCGGGGTTGGCGCGGACACCGGCACCACGTCGTAGCCCCGCGGGTCCATGCGGCGGACGAGGCGCCGTATTGCGCCGCCCTTGCCGGACGCGTCCCATCCTTCAAACACGATCACAACGGGGAGGCGCTGAAGAAAAGCGCGGTTGTGGAGGAGTCCTATGCGGTCCTGAAGCGCGGAAACGGATGTCTCGTACTTCTCCCTCGGCAGATCGAGGGAGAGATTGAGCCGTGCAAGCCGGCCTGAGGCGCGGTCGGAGCTTTTGCCCCGGGGCGAACGGGCCGGTTTCGCGCCGGGCGCGGGGTGCTTGCTCAGGCGTTCTTCCAGCGCCTCCGCGACAGCGGTTCCGACCTCGACGATGGTGCGGCGCCGGTCGTTGGCGTCTATCACCCGCCACCCGGCGCCCGGCGCGTCCGTTGCCCGCATCAGGCGTTCGGCGGCGGCGCGGTAATCATCGTAGCGCCTGTGGCGGCGCCGGTCCTCTTTTGTGACGCGCCAGGCCGTCGCGCGGTTGGCTTTCAATGTCTTGAAACGACGAGACTGCTCCTTGCGCGTGATGTGCAGGAAGAACTTGAGGACCAGGCATCCGCTGTCCGCGAGTTGCCGCTCGAACGCGACAGCGTCCTGCAGCGCGCTGCGTGCCTTTGCCGGTTCGATGGATCCATCCACAATGCCGTCGAGAAGCGGGCGGAACCAGCCCTCATCCAGGAACACGAAACTTCCCTTTGCCGGAGTTCTTGTCCAGAACCGCCACAGCGGCGGCCTGAGTGTTTCTTCGCGGGTGGGCGGGTGTGTGGTGAATATCCGTGTGCCCCGCGGGTCAAAAGCTGAGAGCAGGTCGGACAGGGCGGTGCCTTTGCCGGCGGCATCCCAGCCTTCGAAGACGATCAGGACAGGGATCCCGGCCGACATCGTTTTGCGCTGAAGGGCGAGCAGACGGCTGTTCAGTTCTTCCGACACCGGGCCGAAGACGGACTTCTTCACGCGCGGCTTCCCGACGTCGGGGAGTGATAGCCTGTTCTTGCTCATGGGCTGCGCTGTTCCGGGCGATGGTCCCGTCCGCGGGTCCGCAGTCGGGGCGGTCAGGCCAGCGACTGCAGTTTCTTGTCCGGCCCGAAGACCAGGAGGATATCGCCCTCGAGAATCTCGTCATCCGCGGACGGACTGACGATGTGGGTCTCCTTGTTGGTCCTGGGGTCGCGTCGCTTTATGATGAGGACCGTTATGCCAAGCTCCTTCCTCATGTTCGTTTCGGCAAGCGTTTTGCCGAGGAATTGCTCCGGCGCCTTGACCTCGACAACGCTTATGCCCTTGGCGACTTCGAAGTAGTCCACGGCTGAGCTTGTCATCAGCGAACGTGCGAGCCGCTGCGCCCGTTCCTGGTTCGGGAAGACGAGGAGATCAACGCCGACCCGTTCCAGTACGCGGCCGTGCGTGCTGGTGCCGGCTTTGGCGACCACGTTGGGCACGCCGATTTCCTTGAGGTTCATGGAAATGAGAATGCTGCTTTCCATGTTCTCTTCGATGGCTACCACGGCGGTGTCGCATGCCTGGAAGCCGGTGCTGATCAGCACGCTGGCATCGGTGCCGTCGCCCTGTACTGCCTTCGTGACGATCGTGGCCATGCGCTGGATCGCATCGCGGTCGCAATCGAGGAGAATGACTTCAGCGCCGCGCCTGACCAGGCTTTCGGCCAGGGCCGATCCGAAACGGCCTGCGCCGACGATGCCGATACGTTTCATTTTCTGCCCTCCATCTCTGCCGCGCTGCGCTGACATCGCGGCCAACCGAGCCGCTACTCTACGGGATCAAGTTCAGCCTTGAAAGACAATCCTCGGGGCTCAGCCCACGACGATTTCTTCTTCCGGGTACCTTGCGGTTGACGGGCGGACCTCTCGACGGCCTATGGTCAGGGCCAGGGTCAACGGGCCCAGGCGGCCGATGAACATGAGCATGATTATCGCTATGCGCCCGGCCGCGGAGAGGTGAGGGGTGACTCCGGCCGAGAGTCCGACCGTCGCGAACGCCGAGACTGCCTCGAAAAGGATGTGTTCGGGGTTGTGCATGCCCGGTTGAAGGAGGTGCCGTTCGGTGACGAGCAGGATGCACGAGAACACGCTTACGAGGAATATCGCGAGAAAGAAGATCGAGAGCGATTCGCGCACGATCTTGCCCGGCACGATCCGGTGGCGGATCTCGGTTTCGTCCCTGCCGCGCACAATGGCGATCACCGAGTACATCAGGACCACGAGCGTGGTTGTTTTGATGCCGCCGGCAGTTGAGGCCGGCGAGCCGCCGATGAACATCAGGACCATCGTCGAGAAGAGAGTCGCGGGGAGGACGCTCGACATGTCCACAACGTTGAAACCGGCGGTTCTAGGGGTGACTCCCTGGAATATCGAGCAGGATATCTGTTCCCCCAGCGGGAGCGCGTAGAGCACGTTGTTTCGCTCCATCACGTAGAAGGAAACAGCGCCGGCGAGCGTGAGAACGGCGGATGTGGCGAGCACGATACGGGAATGAAGAGTCAGCCGGCCTTTCTTCAGGCGGTCCCTGCGCCACCACTGGATCTGGCCCAGGTTGAAAACCACGACGAAGCCGAGTCCGCCAAGGACGATCAGGGTGAGGATCACAGGCACGATCACCGGATCGGCGCGGTAGGCCGTCAGGCTCGTCTCATGCAGGGCGAAGCCGGCGTTGCAGAAGGCGCTTATCGCATGAAAGAAGCCGTCGCACAGGGCGCGGTACGTGCCGAAACTGTATGCGGACATCAGGCGGTGCGCAATAAGGAGTGCGCCGATCGTCTCAAGCGACAGCGTGAACAGGATGGTGGTTTTCAGTACGCCCTTGAGGCTGTTCACCCCGCCGGTGCCCATGGCGTCCATCAGCACTGACTCGTCGCTAACGGCAAGGCGGCGGCCGGAAAGTACAAGGAAGAAAGTGCCCAGGGTCATGAACCCTATGCCGCCCAACTGGATAAGGAGAATTATCACCGTCTGGCCGAATTCAGAGAAGAAGGTGCCTGTATCAACAACGACCAGGCCGGTGACGCATGTGGCGCTTGTTGCGGTGAAGATGGCCGTCAGAGGGTCGGGCCACTTCCCGGACTGCGTGGCCAGGGGTGTGCACAGCAGCAGCGCCCCGATTCCTATGGCCGCTGCAAATGCCTTGGCCGCAAACCATTCGGACGCGGGGCCTTTTTGCCGGTTCTTCCAGAAATCTTCGAAGGATATCTTTTTCATGGCAGGGACGCCAAAGTGTGCGTGATGCGGGAAGGGTATGATCAGAGTTCGATTCCGGCAAACAAAATCGGGCTTTGAAACTCGGGCCCATATCAGCTTGCGTGCAGCGGCGCCGATGGATGTAATCGGGCTGTGAACCGCGGGAACACGCTTGTGTTGAGAGGCGGCGCGCTTGGCGACTTCATACTCGCCATGCCGGTCCTGTCGGCGCTTCGGACGGATGCGCCGGGATCCCGGGTGTGTGTTGCCGGGTACATGCCGCAGGCGCGGCTTGCGGTTGAGGGCGGGCTCGCGGATGAAGCCGTTTCGCTCGACGAAGCCAGCTTCGCCCGGCTTTTTGCGGTTGATGCCGGGTTCAGTACACGCGAGCGGGCGTGGTTCGCTGGGTTCGACACGGCGATTTCATTCCTGCGGGATCCTGACGGTGTTGTTGTACGGAACCTGAAGGGACTTGGGGTACGGCGCGTTCTCAGCCGTGACCCGCTTCCTCCGACGGGAACGCATGCGGCTGACCATCTGGCCGCCGTTCTTCGCGAACTTGGCGGAGCTCCGCCGCGGCCGGCAATCCCTGCCTTCAAGTTGAGGAGCAGAGACGGCGCCAGTGAGGGGGTGGGGCGGCCCGTGGTTCCGGAAACTGCGGTGGTGCTGCACCCGGGCAGCGGCAGCGCCAGAAAGAACTGGCCGATCGAGTCGTTTGTCGCGGTGGCAGGGGTGCTGCATCGCGCGGGCGCGGGCAGCCCTGTATTCCTGTTCGGTGAAGCCGACGGCGCGGCGCTTGGACGGTACCGGGCCATGTCGGCGCCGTGGCCTGTGCTGGCCGGGCTTGACGTCCTGGAGGTTTCGCGGCTCCTGTCGGAGTGCTGCGCGTATGTGGGCAATGATTCAGGCGTCACTCACCTTGCCGCCGCGCTCGGATGCAATTGTGTTGCGGTCTTCGGTCCGACGAACCCGTCGGAGTGGGGTCCGAGGGGAGACAATGTCAGGCTCATCCGGGCGGGGTCCTGGTCGGAAGGCGGGCCCGGTGCGCTCGGGGTCGATGTGGTGGCGGCGAAAGTCGTGTCGCTGTTGGATCAACGAGTGGGAAAGAAATGAGTTGTGCTATCGGCGGCAAGGTTCGGCTTCCGATTGTCGGCGCGGGCGGGATAAGCGGAGCTCACATCCGTGGCAGCCTCGAGCACAAGGGCAACGTCGAATGTGTTGCACTCTCCGACGTTTCCGAGGCGAACCTGAAGAGGCGCAGCGAGCAGTTGGGTAACTAGTACTTCGATGCAGAAATCCGGATTAGAATGATCAGTCATAACCAGTTGTCTATCAACGATGCCATCACCACCCGCCGTCATTCGGATTTCTGCGACTCAGTACTAGCCCGCGTCCTTCGCGGACTGGAAGAAGATGTTTTCGGCGTTGACCAGTCCCCGCTGTTGCGTTGGCTACTGGCTGCCGGGTAATCCTAATCATAATCCTCTCTGTAGCAGATGATTACGATTAGGATTCCTGTGGGATTCTAGTGAGCCGAGAAGGTTACTCCGGGCACAATTGTCTCGATTTCAATCACGCCTTGATGGCGATGAGCCACTATGGCGCATGCGGCGCTGAGCTAAGTATGGGTGTAAGATGCTGTGTGTCAGGCGCTACTGCGCCGCGCTGCTCTGTGACGGGGTATGGTACGCTAGTTGCTTAAGGTTCACGTCGCGTTGAATTGAAGGAGAGAGAAATGACTGACTTGAGCAAGTTCACGCAGAAGGCGCAGGAGGCGTTGAAGAACGCGCAGGTGGCTGCGACGGAGCGGGGGCATCAGGAGGTGGACGGGGAGCACCTGCTGTTTGCGTTGCTCCGGGACGAGCAGGGGCTTGTGCCGCGGCTGCTTGATCGGATGGGTGCTGCGCCCGTGACGTTGCTTGCGCGGGTTGAGGATGATTTGGACCGGCGGCCGAAGGTGAGCGGTGGCGCGACTGAAGCGGGCAAGGTCTATGTTACCCAGCGGCTGAACAGGCTTCTGGTCGGGGCCGCCAACGAGGCGAAGCGGCTGCGTGACGAGTATGTTTCCGTTGAGCATCTCCTGCTGGCGTTTGTTGACGAGGGCGGCGCGAGTGTCGCGGGGAGGTTGCTGGCGGAGCAGGGAGTGAAGCGGGACGCCATGCTTGAAGCTCTTCGCTCCGTGCGCGGGAACCAGCGCGTGACAAGCGACAATCCGGAAGGCCAGTACGAGGCGCTTCAGAAGTACGGCGCGGACCTCGTGGAACTGGCGAGGGACGGGAAACTGGATCCCGTCATCGGTCGGGACGCCGAGATCCGAAGCGTCATCCGCATACTTTCGCGCAAGACGAAAAACAACCCCGTGCTGATCGGCGAACCCGGCGTGGGCAAGACTGCGATAGTCGAGGGGCTTGCCCACCGGATCGTGCGCGGCGACGTGCCGGAGGGGCTGAAGGACAGGAGTCTCTTTGCCTTGGACATGACGGCGCTCATGGCCGGCGCGAAATACAGGGGTGAATTCGAGGAGCGCTTGAAGGCGGTTCTGACGGAGATCAAGGCGTCTGAGGGCAGGGTAATTCTTTTCATAGACGAGGTGCACACGATAGTCGGCGCCGGGCGCACGGAAGGGTCGACCGACGCAGGGAACATGCTCAAGCCGATGCTTGCGCGCGGCGAGTTGCACTGCATAGGCGCCACGACCCTCGACGAGTACCGCAGGCACGTTGAGAAGGACGCCGCGCTTGAGCGGCGCTTCCAGCCGGTGATCGTTGCCGCTCCGGACGTGGAGGACACGATCTCCATCCTGCGCGGGTTGAAGGAGCGGTTCGAAGTGCACCATGGCGTTCGGATTCAGGATGCCGCGCTCGTCGCGGCCGCGGTTCTCTCCGACAGGTACATCAGCGACCGGTTCCTGCCCGACAAGGCGATAGACCTGATGGACGAGGCCTGCGCCTCGATCAGGACGGAGATAGACTCAATGCCCGCCGAGCTTGACGGGATAACGCGCAAGACGATGCGGCTTGAGATCGAGGAAACGGCGCTGAAGAAGGAAAAGGACGCGGCGAGCAAGGAGCGGCTTGAGGCGATCAGGAAGGAGCTTGCCGACTGCAGGACTGAAGCCGCGGCGATGAAGGCCCGCTGGGAATCCGACAAGAAGGCCATCTCCGAGGTGCGGGAACTGCGCGAGAAGCTTGAACAGACGCGGCGTCAGTGCGAGGCCGCGGAACGGGCTTATGACCTCGAACAGACGGCGCAGTTGAGGCACGGCGCAATTCCGCAGATAGAGAAGGAGATCGCCGCGCGCGAGGAGGCGATTCAAGCGCGGGGCGCCGGTTCTCTCGTGCGGGAAGAGGTGTCCGAGGAGGAGATTGCCGAAGTCGTGGCGCGCTGGACCGGCATACCGCTGAAGCGCGTGATGGAGGGGGAGAAGGAGAAGCTCCTGAAGCTCGAGGAGTCGCTGCACGAGCGTGTCGTCGGCCAGGATGAGGCCGTAAAGGCCGTCGCAGACGCGGTTCTGCGCGCGCGCGCCGGGATCCAGAGCCCCGAGCGGCCGATAGGTTCGTTCATATTTCTCGGGCCGACAGGCGTCGGGAAGACGGAGCTTGCGCGCACGCTTGCGCGCACGCTGTTCGATTCCGAGTCCAACATGGTCCGGATAGACATGAGCGAGTACATGGAGAAACACACCGTGTCCCGCCTCATCGGCGCGCCGCCGGGCTATGTCGGGTTCGAGGAGGGCGGCCAGCTCACGGAAGCGGTCAGGCGCAAGCCTTACAGCGTTGTGCTGCTTGACGAGATAGAGAAGGCGCACCACGACGTGTTCAACGTGCTGCTGCAGATTCTCGACGACGGGCGCCTGACCGACTCGCACGGGCGCACGGTGAACTTCAAGAACACGATAATCATCATGACCAGCAACGTAGGTTCAACGCATCTTGTCGAGAGCCTCGGCGCGGAAGGAGGAATCGGCGACGCCGAGCGGGATCGCGTCATGCGCGATCTCCGCGCGCAGTTCCGGCCGGAGTTCCTGAACAGGGTTGACGAGGTGGTTCTCTTCAAGCCGCTCACGGAGTCCGAAATAGAGCGGATTGTGGACATCATGCTCGGCGACTTCAGGAAGCGGCTTCACGGGATGGGGATCGAGCTGGATCTCGACGAGTCCGCGCGCCTGCTCATCGCGAGGCAGGGCTACGACTCGGTTTACGGGGCGCGTCCGCTGAAGCGGTACATACAGCAGCATATCGAGACGCCGGTTGCACGACGCATGCTGGCCGGCGAAGTGGCCGCCGGCCGCACAGTCAAGGTCGCCGCGAAGAAAGGCGAACTCGATATCGCCTGATTTTTCGACGGTTGGCTGTCAGGGCGTTCGATCCCGCCTGTTTCCGTGGCAGGCTGCCGCCTGTGTTCAGGACGCCGCGCCGTCCGGATTGTCCTTTTCCTGGCCTGCGAGTTCCGGCGCCGCGACGAGGTCGCGAAGAACCGGTCGCAGCAGCCTGTGGATCAATACGAGCAGGACGGCGCCAAGAAGAACGCCAAGGAGCAGACGCCATGCGAGGCCGGCCATGGCCACGCCGAGCGCCGTGCCCGCCGCCGGCGGATGCTCCGTGTTTGTGGCTGCCATTACGAACATCGCGCACCCGACGGCAAGAGCGTACATCGCGTCATGCAGGAAGGGCGACTGCGGACTCGCCAGTGCGAACACCGATCCGAACGCCAGGCCAACGACATGCCCGCCGATCACATTCCGGGCGGACGCCGTCATGCTGCCGGGCATCGTGAACACCGTGAAGGCTGTTGCCGCCAGCGACGCCGCCACCACCAGGTTCTGCCGGTGGAGCGCCACGAGCACGACAAAGATGCTCGCCGCGGCCAGGACGCTCTGCAGAACGTAGCTCGGCCAGAACGGACGGACTCTGCGATCCAACACGCGGTCGAACGGTCGCATGAAATTCCCCAATCCCGCTTGAAGCGGCGCAGTACAGTCCCACTGTTGAACAACGTTGTTGCGCGGACAGATTCCTATCTGGCGGGCGTGGAATCAAGGTCCCAGTTTTCTCCGGCGCCAGTCGGCGTTTGTCGGCAGCTTGGGCTTCCCTGCGCAAGAAGCATCCCCGGCGCCTGACATGGCCGAGTGTGCGGGATAGTCTCCGCCGCCGCCTGGCGGGATTCCGGACCGTGACGTGGAGAACTGCGGGGTCTAGTCCTGCCGGACAAGCCGGCAAGGGGCGGAGAGCAGGCCGGCCGGAGCTACTTTTTCCGCCAGCTCACGACGTCGTCCTTCGTGTAATTGATGCCGTCCGGCCCCGTCGACCACACGGCAGCGATGCGCGTGAGGACGCCGTGGGTGCCGGCAGACACATCGTCGTCGTAGTCGGTGTCTATCGCGAACCAGTAACGGTTCTTCCATTCGTCGCGCAGGTCGAACGTTGCGGCAATCGCCTCCGGCAGATCCATGTAGCGGATGTTGCGCGGGTTGTCGGCGGAGGCCCCGTAGAGTATCTGCACGGCCGCCGGATCGAGCTCCATTGCCTGGTCGGATGGATAGGATTGCGGCCAGAGCCCGTAATCGCGGTAGTACGAGTTCCACGCCACCTCGAGCTGGGTGACCATCGCGCTGCAGCGTGCGATCCTGGCCTGCTTGATTGCCTTGAGCACGGCAGGGAAGAGCATGGCGGCGAGGATGCCTATGATCGCGATGACTACCAGCAGTTCGATCAGGGTGAAGGCATGGCGACCCGGTGTCTTGTTCATGGGCCCACAATAGGAATGCCCGGCGGACGCGGTCAAGCGCGTTCCCGCCAGCCCTGCCGGCGGCGCAAAAGTGATGACTGCCAGCGCACGGACGGCTTGCGGGTAAATGGCGGCGATTGCTATCCTTTGTACGGAATTGCTGTCATGCAGAACATTGAGTCAGCCAGATTCATAAGCGTTGGGCGGCAGACTGCCGTGTTTGCGGGTTGGGCGACGTACACCACATGACCCGTCTATTCCGCCGCCATCTCGGCCTTACGCCCGGCAGTCTGCGGCACAAGCCGGCGATCGGGAGTGCCTCATGAAGCGGCCCGGCCCGATCCTGCGCGGTGCGGCGGTTATCTTCGGGGCGATCGCGCTGGCGGTCTCGCTGGCGGTGATTGCCGAGGTGACCATGCAAGGCCGGGCCGTGTGGGTGCTGGCTGGGGCGGAAATCCTTAAGGCCGACAGGCTGTTCGAGCCGCTTGCGGTGTTCTTCCTCGCGGCCGGGGTTCTGCTGCGCGTCCTGCTGCCGGTGTCGTTCCGCAGGCTGGCCGGGCTGCTGAACGCGCGGGGGTGGTGTCTTGTTCTGCTGCTGCTTTCGCTCTTCTGCGCCGGATTGCGCGGGGCGCATGCGCTGCACGGCGACGGCAGGGAGTACATTATCCAGACCCAATCGCTGATCTTTGACCGTTCATTCGCCATAGACACCGCGGCAAGGCGTGCCTACTGGAACAGGACAAACCCGTACGAGGTGACGCTCGGAGACACAAGGCCGCCTGCGTCGGTGTTGGACCAGGCCGCGCAGGCAGGCGGCGGGTTCGGCGGGTTGTATCCCGACAGGGCGGGGCGATACAGGTACTACCACTTCTGGGCGTACTCGGCGGCAGCGGCGCCGATTTACCTTCTCTTTCACGTTCTCGATCCGTCCGGCTACCTGGAGTACTTCTCGTTCCGCGCGCTGAATGTCCTGCTCCTTGCCGTCTTGTTCGTCATCGCTTACCGGCGTAATCCCGGCTGGCCGACGCTGGCGGCGCTGGGGCTTCTGATGTTCTCGCCGCTGATGCCCTACTGCGACTGGCAGCACCCGGAGATATTCTGCCTCGTGCTGGCGTTCGTCTCGTTCTTCACGGCTGACGGGCGCAGGTTTGCCTGCTTCTCGCCGTTGCTTCTCGGGTTGGCCGCAAGCATGAACCCGCCGATCATCCTGTTCTTCCCGTATCATCTGCTTCTCGCGGCGCGGGACTTGAATGTAATGCCGGGGCGCCGGCTTCTCGGGCTCGCAGCGGGCTATGCGGCGGGCACGGCAGCCGCCCTTGCGCCGCCGGCCTACTACGCGTTCCACTTCGGCGCCCCGAACGTGATCGCGGCCGTCGGGCTGGCTTCGATCGCGAACGCGACCTTGTCCAGAACCGCCGATATCTTTTTCAATCCGTTCATCGGGGCGGTGTTCTTCTTCCCCGCGGCGCTTCTTTCTCTGCCGCTTCTCTTCACGCGCGGCGGGAGGACGCCGGTTATTGCCGCCGCAGGCGGGATAGTCGCCGCCGCGTGGCTGTCGACCTCCACGGCCAACTTCAACTCGGGCCAGGTCGGATGCGTCAGGTACGCGGTCTGGCTGCTTGCGCCGCTCTGGCATTGCCTCTTCAGCCGCATGCCCGCGCGGTTCTTCGCGGACGCCGTAAGCAAGGCCTTCACCGGAGCGCTGGCCGTCAGCGCCGTTCTTCTGTGGGGGATCGGGGCGATGGACCTGTTGTACAAGAACATAGACCGGTTCGGCCACATCTGGCGGGCGCAGCCGCAGACTGCTTTCCTGGTCCGGCATGGCTGGCCGGCGGGCGACGCGGAGGTGCTTGTCGAGAACATCCTCGGCCGCGAGCTCGGCACGCCGCGCGCGTTCCGCGGCGTGTACATGTGGGATCTCGGGGCCGACAGGCACATATGGGTGCTGTCCGGCCGCGCTCTCCGCGCGGGCGTTCCGCTTGTGCTTGCCGCGGCGCCGGGATCGCAGGTAAGCGCGCGCGCGGTGCCGCGGCAGCGTGTGGAAGTGACGGAGCAGGACGGCGCGGTGAAGATCACGTTGCCGGACGCGCCGTACGCGGTGCGAACCCATCCCGTGCTTGGCGATTACGTCATCCTCCGCACCCGGGGACAGGTTGCCGGCGTGTTTCGCAACCAGCGGATTAAGACGAGGTCGGATCGGATAAGAGACCTGGACGTTGCCGCGCCCTGAGAGCCCGGTCCGGCGCGCGTCTTGCCGGGCGGGCTCTTTTGGCTTGCAGGGCGCGTGTGCAGCAACGATGTTCTGCCGGGGTTCAGAAGGAGGACAACGAGTATGCCGTTGATAAAGGTTCAGTTGGCAACAGAGCCGGACCGCGAGAAGGCGGAAGGGCTTCTGAAATCGTTCTCCCGCATGCTTGCCGAGGAGACGGGGAAGCCCGAGAAATACGTGATGGTTCTTCTTGAGCGCGGTCAGGCGCTTCTCGGCGGCGAGAGCGGGCCGGCGGCGTTCGTGGACGTGCGCGGGATAGGCGGGTTCAACCGGCAGGTGAACACGAGCATCACCCGCGCGATCTGTGAGATACTGAAGTCGCGGCTAGGCATAGAGCCGGACCGTGTGTACGTG
>VGWI01000026.1 GCA_016873655.1 Lentisphaerota bacterium | reverse complement strand
ATATCCGGGGCGGTTGCTGGTCGTGCTGGATGATTCCGCGAGCATGGGAATCCCGGATCCGGCCCTGCCCGTTGACGAGACCATGACGGTTGCGCGACGCGTGCTGGATCTGCCGCGCGCCCGGAATGCCGTGTTGACCGAGCTGGGTGAAGCCGCGCGTAAGGTTGAACGGGACCTGTTGCGCTTCGAAGCCTATGGGCGCAGTGCTGCCCGGACCGGGGATGCGTTCTGGGAGGAGGCGGAGCGTGTCCAGGCGGGGGTAGCCGCGTCACTTGACGCCATGGCCAAGCAGGCTGAGGAACTAACAGGATCGTCGGAGACGGCACCGGGCCTGCTCGACGTGGCCGGCCGTTGCCGTGACCTGCCGGAGGTGATCAGCCCGCTCTTCTCCGGCGACGAGCCGCCGACCGATGAGGTGGTTGCCAGGATTCGTGTGGCGCTTTCGGAATGGATCGATGTGCTGAACGCCGCCGAGAACGGGGCGTTGCGCGCGGCGATCGACGGCGGCGACAGTCAGGTCATCGCAGCGGTAGCCGAAGTCAGGAAAGTCTCGCGCCTCAGCCTGGCTCAGGCCTGGCTGCAACGCTATGCCGAGCTCATCAGCCGACAGGCTGAAGGGCTGAGTGTTTACGTGCAACCGCTTTCAAAGCCTGAACCCGCATCACTCGGCACGGTTGGTGAACTCGCCGGGCCGGCGGATGGCGAGACCGATCTGACGGGCGTCTTGCTGGCGCAACTTGAGGCGGAAGATCCTTTTCCGCTGGCGGGTATTCTCCTGCTGAGCGACGGACGAAACCTGGGGCGGGACTCGCTCGACGCGGTGACCCGCGCGGCCGCTCTGCGGTCGGTGCCAATCCACACTGCGGCGATCGGTGACGCCGCGGAGCCGCCGGATCTGGCCGTACGCGACTTGCGGGTGCCCCCGTTCTGGCCGGCCGGTAAGCCGGTGGTGGCGCGCGTGGTGTTAAAGACCGCGCTCGCAACGCAGGGTGCGGTTGATGTCGAACTGCGACACGCTGACGGGCGGGTGGTTACCAATGCCGTGCTTGAGGTTGACGGCGCCCGGGACCGGCAGGCCCGGATGGTGTTTACGCCCGTGGAAGATGGGCTGCACCGTTTTGTCGTTCTCAGCCCGAGCGTAGCTGACGAAGTCGTGCCGGATGCGAATAACCGACGGGCTTTCATGCTGGATGCGCGTTCCGAGCCCATTCGTGTCCTTTTTCTTGAATGGAAGCCTCGCTGGCAGAGCCGCTTCGTTTTGAACATTCTTGGGCGGTTGGATTACCTTGACGTCAACGCCATCATCGGATTGGTCCAGCCGGAAGGGAAGATCGAGCGGGGGATTGGGAGGGGGCGTTGGCCTGAAGACGGCGATGCGTTGGCGCTCTATCGCCTCGTCGTGATCGGGGATCTTCCCGCCACGACTCTGACGGAGACTGAATGGCAGCGTCTGGTTGAGTATGTGGAGAACGGCGGCAGCCTGGTGCTGCTCGGGAACGGTCGCACCGACCCGCTGCCGGCCTCGCTTGCGGAGCGACTGCTGCCGACCCGGCCGCGGTCGCAGCCTGGTGTGTTGCCCGATGAGTTGGACGTGCTGGAACTGACTCCGGCCGGCCGCCACCATCCGGTGACGCGGCCGCTGCGCGGGCTCGTCGAATCCGGATCGTCCCGGCCTGACGCGGCGCGAGTGCGGCCGGAAACCATCGAACTGCTGCGGACCAAGGCAGGTCATTCCATGATGACGACGCGTTTTGTGGGCAAGGGCAAGGTGTTCTTTGTCGATACCGATCGCACCTGGCGGCGGCTGAACGCCACGGCCCTGGATGCCCATGGTGACCTGGTCGCGGGCATGGTTGATTGGGCCGTGGAGACGCGCGCGCCACGGGATGGCCGGCCCGAGGCCGGCGCCATGCGCTATACAACGCGTGATGCCGTGCAAATCTGGTGTGCCGCCGATGGCGGCACGAACCGGGTCGTTGAGTTGCGGAAGGACGAACAGCTGTTCCATGCGGAGGCCAGGCCTGTGCATGAGGGCGCGGCCTGGCTGGCGGCCGTGTTTGAGGGTGTGTCCGCCGGCCAATGGACGGTTCGCCTGCGCGAGGGAGAAGAGGCTTCGCAAACCATTGATGTGATTGATAACAATCGTGAGCTGATTGATTTGTCATGTGACCGCGCCTGGTTGCAGCAACTGGCCGCTGATACGGGCGGCGAGAGCGCGTCACTCGCTGAGGCCGACCGCTTGCTGAATAATATCAAGGCGCGGTCGCGTACGGAGACCCGTGAGACCCTCTGGCGTCTCTGGGATGCGCGCTGGCTGCTCGCGATCCTGATCTTGCTGCTGACCGTGGAATGGGTCTGGCGCAAAGCGGGGGGGCTGGCATGATGCGTAAGCCGCTCAAGCATCTTCCCGGACTGGTCGCGCGGACAGTGCGTGCCTTTTACCGGCGGCAACGATTTTATGGCTTGCTGCGCGTCCTGCTGGCCCCGGTGCTCTGTTTCGGCGTTCTGGCGCTGGTGGCGATGCACATCGATCGCTTCTTCTTTCTCGAGTCCGGTGCTCGCCGGCTGCTGTCGCTTCTCAGCGTGGGCGTCAGCGCCGCCGTGGCGCTCGTTGCTCTCGGTGTCCACATGTGGCGACGACTGTCCGTGCGCCGCGTGGCCTATGAATTGGAAGCCATGCTGCCGAAGTCGGCGGGGGAACGACTTGTCACGCTGGATAGTGTGCTTTCCGGTCAACGGGACGCGGCCGGGGCCGGAAGCGATGTGCATGCGGCGCTCGTGGCGCAGTTGACGGCAGAGACCGAGGCCCTGTGTCGTGCGACGCCGCGGGCCGGGCGCCTGGCCCGTGATGCCCGCCTGCGGCGGCAACTGCGTGCAGCGGTCGTACTCGCCGCACTATGGACGGGGTTCTGCCTGCTGCCGGGGTACCAGTTTCCGTTGATGATGCAGCGGTTGCTGCAGCCCGGAGCGAACCTGTCGAAACCGAGTTTCATGAGATTGACCGTTACGCCGGAAGCACCGGTGATCGGCAGGAACGGCGAGGTGGTCGTGCAGGTGAACGTGGAGGGAGAGATCCCCGCGTTGCTGCGCCGGCCTCTGCGCTGGATAGGGGCGGATTCCGAGGTCAGTCTGTTGGCTACGGGGAGCGTCACGAGGGTGACGATGGGTGCCGGTGTCCGGGCCATGAACCGCGTGCAGCGGCGCTTGCACGTGGCATCGATCAGTGACGTGAAGGAGAGTTTTGGTTACCGTGTCCGTTGCGGTGATGCGCAGACCGATATCCGATTGGTGCGCGTGGTGCCGCAGCCGCGTGTCACGGCTCTGACCATTGAGGCGGAGCCGCCTGCCTATACGAAGCTGGCGGCGATACGCGTTGAGCAGCCGGAGGAGCCGGTTTCCGTTTTTGCCGGCAGCCGCGTGCAGGTGCGGTTCGCGTCCGACCAATCCGCCTTGCGCAGTGTTCAGTTGATCGACCCGAGAGATGACCGGGTGATAGCGGAGGTGGAGGCTGACTCCGAAACCGGGGACTACCTGTATGCCTTTGAGATGAAGGATTCCGTCGAGATGGAGGTCCGGCTTGTGAATCGTGACGGCTTTGCCAACGTTGAGCGTGCAGCCTTTTCGCTGGCCCTGCTCGAAGACGCGCCGCCCGGCGTGCGGCTGGCCTATCCGCTGGCGGACGTCACGGCCGTGCAGGGCGACCTGGTTCCGGTCGACGTGGCGCTCAACGATGACCTGGGCCTGCAGGAGGCGGCGATCCATTACCGCATCAATCCTGAGCAGAACCTTGATGCCGCCGGGCGCGAAGTTTCTCTCGTGATTGATCAGGGCCGCGCCGAGCAGCGCGTACTGGCACAGCTCGATACGGAGACGTTGGGCGCCGTGCCGGGCGACGAGATAGTGTTCTGGGTGCGTGCGCGCGATACGGGACTGAACGATCAACAGTCGCGGGTTGTCCGTATCCGTGTGACGTCATTTGGCGGCAACGAGAACGAGCGGCGCCGGCTGGCGGCGCTGCAGTGGCAGGCAAAGGCATTGGCGTCGGCCAAGGAGGATGGGTCGGGACGAATCACGTTTGACAAGGATGTCTATGAGCAAGTGGTGTCGCAGGCCCAGGCACAGGAGTATGCGCTCCCGACGGATCCCGTGCCGGACAGTCTGTTGGTTTGCCTGGAGCGTGAGCACCACTTCACCGATAGCGCGGCGGCTGCCGAAGAGGTGCGCCTGCTTTACGGGATGGTTGCCGCGTTGGCCCTGCCTTCGATCAAAGATGTGGCCGGTCACGGCGAAGTGAAGTCTCGTGTCGCGGCCATGCGCTCGCTGGCAACGGATCGGTTGCCAGCCATCATGCGTGAAAGGCAGGGACGCGACCTGATCCAACGTTGCTTCAGTCTGAGAAGCGAAATCCGGCGCACGCTGGCGCCGTCCGCAGACCAGGCGAAGCAGTCATATGCCTCGTCCGATCGGCGTCGCGCCCTGCTTCTGGATGCCATTGACGCGTTGGGTTCGGACATGGCTTCGGTGGCTCGTCTGAGTTCCGAACTCGATCTGCAGGGCGTTCTTAGCGTTTCGCGCGAGATCAGTCTTGCGACCCGTGATCTCGGAAGCGCCACACCGGAGCGAAGCGCCGCCGTCGCCACGAGTCTCGATGCGTCGTTCTCCAAATGGATCGAACTGCTGAACAAGGCCATACCCAGGTGGCACGAGCAGCGTCTGGCCGCGCGTGCCTTTCTGCGGGGTGAGGATGCGCGTGTACGAAAGCCGCTTGAGGCGGCCTGGGAACGGTCCGGGCGTGGATTGCCAGGGGCGGTTGGCGCCTGGCTGCAAGCCGATGCCCGGATGGTGGAGCGCAGTCCATTTCTCGGGCTCGAACGGCGGCTGGTCGCGGTTTCGGATCAGGAAGATCCGGATCGAGCCGGGTACACAACGGAAAACATCCTGCTGCGGCGCCTGGCCGTGGAGAGCGAGTATGCCCAGTGGCTCAGTCGTTCGCGCTTGTCCGAGGCGGAACGGAAGGTGGCGGTTGACCTGATGGCCATGGACCTTGCGGGTGACAACGAGGCGCATGCAGCCGCCGACATGTATAAACGGCTTCCGGCCATGTCGCGCGCGGTGGCGCCGGGTGAACCGTACGACGAAGCGCTCGCCGCGCTGGCCGATCAGGTCAGAGCACGGGTGCAAACGTTTGTTCAGAACATCGGATCGGAAGCCGGCATTGACCCGGACAGGCTGGCTCGGGAGCTGCCTGAGCTGGACATGGCGTTGGCCCGATGGGAGACCGATGTCCTGCGCGTCTCGTACCGGATGCATCTCGATCTGAGCTACAGCAATCCGGCGCGCCCGGAGACCCTGCGCCTGGTTGCCACGCTGGCGGAGTTGCGCGACGTCATGGGGCGCTATCGGGGCTTCGTGCCTTCCATGATGGCCGGTATCAGGACGCGGGTCCAGCGGGGTTCGCGGGATCCGCGCGAAGCCATGGCGCTGCAGATTGATATTCAAGCACTCGCGCAACGCGTGGATGGATTGGCCGGAGCGCTGAGCGGCGTGATCGCCCAGGCGCGGGGCGAGACCAAGCCCGGTGTTCTAGGCGCCGGGGTTCGAGAGTGTCTGACCGCCTGCGCGGCGCTATGGCAACTGTCCGAATCGGAGACTCCGGGCGCGGTGGCCAACGCCTTCTTTGCCAACTACCCGGGCGCCGGGATTGTTGTCATTGAACAGCGGCAGGCGACGATCGAGGCATTGAAAGCGCTTGTGGCCGAAGCGGACGAAATCCTGCGCGCGGAACCCGTGGATCGTGAGCGGTTTCTTGAGCTGATGAGCTTGGCCCGGCGAACGGCGGAAGTCTTGGAAGGTGTCTTTACGCGCTTTGCCGCGCTGGATGCGGGCGGCGCCATGCGTGGGGCGATTGCGGAAATCCGCGGCCGAACAGCGCGGCTTGAGCGGCAGAACGAGGAAGCCGGTGATCGGTCGCGTGATCGGTTGGCCCTTGACGAGTTGCGCCGCGGGGTTGTGGAGTTTGCGGAGCGGACCTCCGAGCTTATCGCCGCCCATCAGGCGCCGACGGTATCCGGTTGGTGGGGCGGCCCAGCCGGCATCTGGTCCGGGGAGATCCAGCGTGACGCACAGCACGCGCGTGGTCGCATCCAAACTCGATATGCGTTTGCGCGGCGCGTGGCGGTCCTGGGGCTGGACGCCGTGTCGGATGAGTCGAAATCGGATACAGGGATAGAGCTGCCGGGCGAAGCGTTAAACGCTGCGTTGTTCGCCTGGCGAACGTTGAATTCTTCCCTGGGCGACGTCTCGTTCAGCAGGAAAGCCGAGGAGACCACAACCGGGCAGGCGGACCCGCTCGTGAAATGGTTGATGGAAGAACTTGAGCAGTCCCGCAAAGCCCTGCAGGCGAAGGACGGCGTCAAACGATACCGCGAACCCATGTCGCGTTTGGTGGATTCGTTGGAAGGGTACTTGAGGCGATAGAGTCATTGAAAAGAGAAAAGCCAGAATTGAACATTGAGAGATGCGGGTTCGCCGGGACGGTCCTTATCATCCTGCTCTCCGCACTGCCGGTTTTGGCCCAGACGCCGTCGGACGAGGTGCGCGTGGATCCGGTGCGGCGGCGGGGCGCGATTGCGGCGGGGCTGCGGTGGTTGGGCGAGCACCAGGTCCGGTCGGGTGCTGAGGCCGGCTCGTGGCAGGCCATGACCGCCAGCTACCGGCCGGCCATTGCATCGCTGGCCGGGTTGGCGTTCCTGGCGAACGGCCATTTGCCCGGTGACGACGGACCGTATGGCGAGACCTTGTCGGTCACACTCAAGTATGTGATGGGCGCCATGGCGCCGGACGGTTATCTGGGGCAGGGGGATCGCTCCGGCATGTACATCCATGCCATCTGTTCTCTCTTTGCCTTTTCCTGTCTCGGCATGCAGGCGGACGAGGCGCGTGAACCTGAATTGGCGGAATGGTGTCGCCGCAGTCTGGACGTGATTGTCGAGGCCCAGCGGGTGTCAAAAGCGTCGCTGGACGTTGGGGGCTGGCGGTATGATCCCTATACGTCGGAGAGCGATGTGTCGGTTACCTGCTGGCAGATGTTGGTCCTGCACTCGGCTCGGCAGGCAGGCTTTGATATCGAAGAATCGATCTTCAGGGCGGCGCATGGTTATCTGAACCGTGCCTTTCACGTGATCGAGGCGGCGCCGGGCGGCGACGGCGCAACGTCGGGTGGCTACCTGTACCGCCCCGGGTTCTCCCGCGACCCTGAGCCGTCCGCCACGGCCCTGGTCATGTATATCCAGACCCTGTTCGATGCGGCCGATGACGCGCGCACGCAACAGGCCATGACCTACCTGCGGCGCTATCCGCCTGCGTGGGACGGTGAACATTATGGCGGGTTCTTCTATTTTGCCTCGTTTTACATGATGCAGGGCATGTTCCAGGTCGGCGGCGAGGCCTGGGACTGGTTCGGGCCGCGCATGGCCCTGGTTCTGCTCGACCACCAGTCGGGTGATGGGAGCTGGCCGTACCCGCCCAACAACGCCAAGCCGGCATTAATGCGAGAGACGGGCGCCGCGTATCCGGTTGCCATGGCCGTGCTGATGCTTTCTCTCGACAAGCAGTTCCTGCCCATGTTCCAGCGCCAGCGCCGGCTGTATGACAGTCCCAGGAACATTGTCGTCCCGGCGAGCAAATCCGGTGCGTCCAAGAAGGATGCCCCCGGCGAGGTTCTGCTGATTCCCGTTCCGACACCGGATGATGATGGGCTGGTCGTTCCCGACGCTGAGTGGGGAGGGGTTAACGATGGCGTTCCGGGCGATGAGGAATGGGGAGAGTCAGGTGATGGGGCGGAAGGCAAGCCGACGATCGGCAAGCCTTTGTTCTAAGCCGGATCATTGAAAAGAATGATGTCGGTTCCAGTTCGCTGGCGCACATTATTCATGTTCTTCGTCGCGAGAGGGCGCAGGGTGCGTCAGATCAACGGCTTGCCGAAGAGGGCCGGATGGCGGCGTGTTGACACACGTCAAAGTCGTTCATCAAGGTAAGTCGCTGAGGTGGCGTATCATGTGCACTCGTAGCAGAAGGTTCATGAATTATGCGCGCTGGACATTCGGCCGGAGGGGAAACTCTCATTACAGTCGGAACGGCCAGGCCTGTATGTCAAACGGTGAAAGAGAAGAGTCCATGATCATCGACATCAACAATTACCTCGACGAAAACTCCTCCGCCGACATCGTGCCGGCTGTTCAGCGGGCGCTGGCGGCGTGCCGGGACGTTAAGCAGGCCACTTTGCGCTTCCAGCCTGGCACGTACCACTTCCGCGCGGAGCGCGCGCCGGAGAAGTTCTACTACATTTCCAACAACGACTGCGGAGTCCGGCGCATCGCCTTTCCGCTGATCGAGCGCTCCGGACTGACGATTGACGGCGGCGGGGCGGAGTTCATTTTCCATGGCCGGATCACGCCTTTCGTGCTGGATCACTCCAGCGACATTACGTTGCGAGACTTCAGCGTGGACTATGACCGGCCCTTCTTTTCGCAGGGCGAGGTGGTGGCCTGCACCGAGGAAAGCCTGGACTTGCGGATCGATGCCACCGAGTTTCCCTACCGCGTGGACGGCGGCTCGCTGGTCTTCACGGCGCCAGACTGGACCAGCCTGCACGATTCGTGCTGGCTGGTCACCGAGTTCGATCCGCGGACCCGCGCCCCGACGCGCAGCATGTACTACTACCCGATCAAGAACAAAGGCATCTCCTTCGCCCACATCGATAAGTCCTTCGACGATTGGGCCCAGCCCTTCAGCGCCACGGAATTGGAGCCGGGCCTGGTGCGCCTGCACTACAAGACCCCCTGGCGGCACACGATCGGCCATATCGTGACCCTTGGCCACGAGAAACGGAACAATCCCGGTGTGTTCATTCACGAATCCAGCAACGTCACCCTGGAAGATGTGCGCCTCTACCACGTGGGCGCCATGGGCGTGATCGGCCAGCTTTCAACGGATATTTCGCTGAAACGGGTCATGGTAGCCACGCGGGCGGGTTCATCGCGCATCGTTTCGATCAAGGCCGATGCCACCCATTTTGTCAACTGCGAGGGGACCATCCGGCTGGAGGATTGTCAGTTCGACAACATGCTGGACGACGCCACAAACATACACGGCATCTATTCCAGCATTTCCCGCGTCGGCGGGGACACGATCGAGGCGGAGCTGAAGCACTTCCAGCAGCACGGCATTTGTTCGTACCGGCCGGGGGACCGGGTGGCCTTCACGGAACCGCAGACCATGCAGACCCTGGCCGAGGGGGTGGTGGCCGAGGTGCGCGTGATCAATGCGCGTTTCTTCGAGCTGCGCTTCAAGGATGCTGTACCCGCTGCCGTTCGCCCCGGGTTTGCCATCGCCAACGTCACGCGCATGCCGGCGGCGATCATTCGCAACTGCCGTACGGGCAACAACCGGCCGCGTGGCTTCCTCCTGGGTAGCAACCGGCCGATGCTCATCGAGGGGAACACGTTCTACAATTCCTCGCACGCGATCCATGTGTCCGGCGATGCCAACTACTGGAACGAGTCGGGGCCGGTGCGCGATCTTGTTATCCGGGGCAACACGTTCCAGAATTGTGGCTATGCGGATGGATCGGCGCCGATCAATATCGGTCCGGAAGTGCCGAAGGCCGCGGAAGGCGGACCGGGGTACCACAGCGGAATCGTGATCGAGGACAACACCTTCATCTCGCCCAACCCCAACCGACTTACGGCCCGGCACGTGGACGGACTGGTGTTCAGGAACAACCGGGTGAAGGTGTCGGACGCGTTTGCGCCCAACGCCGCGGGCAAACCGCCGGTGCAACTCTGGGAATGCCGCGATGCGGTAGTTGAGGAAGTAACGCCAGCATGAAGCCGACGCCTGCCGAGCCGTTCTGCACCTGGAAGCCCAACACTTTCGAGGCGATTGAAGCCTCCGCTCGCGTCGGCGAACGCTGGAGGTAGTGAACGGCGGGAAGTTCCGGGTCTTCGTGAACTGCTATTCGGGCGAGGGCCTTCTGGCTGCGCCCGAGGAGTACACCGGCGTGGTGCTCAACTGGTCGCAGTACGCGGATGGCAGGACCCGCATACGCAGGCAAGGCATGTGACAGAAGCGGTTATAACGAGATCGTTACGAAACGAAGATGAGCAGACGTTCCATACCGTTGATGGTCGCTGGAGTTATCATGGCTATGGCACACAGTAGTTACGCACTCGAGTCCGCCAATGTGGCGGTGGTCGTCAACGGGGAGAGTTGGGCGTCGATCGCGCTGGCCGACGCGTATGTGACAATGCGGGGGATCCCGGCCACGAACGTCATCCGCCTGGCAGGGCTTTCGCATTTTGAAACCGTCGGGGTGGCGGAGTTTCGCGAGCGGATCCTCGTGCCGATGTTGCACGAAATCCGGTCACGGGGGCTGGCGGACACGATCGATTGCATCGCCTACTCCGCGGATGTTCCGTACGCAATCGATTTGAGCGACGATCAGGGCGGGCGGCCGGCCGGCGCGGCCGCGGGCGACCGCGGGTCGCTGACGGGGCTGACGTACCTCCACGAACTTGTCGTGAAGGGGGATGCGCAGGCTTACACATCGCTGCGCAGTAACCGATACGCCCGGCGCGTAACGCCCGGGCCGCAATCCGCGCGCTCGGAGCGTGGGGCGCGCATTCCCGGGGCAAAAGAAGAGCTGACCACGTTGCCATTCCGGTCCTCGATCGCGTGGGATGCGGAGGGAAAGCCTGGCGAGGGGTCGGACGGCGCGCATTACATGCTTGCGACCATGCTGGGCGTGACGAGCGGACGGGGCAACTCGGTGCGCGAGTCCATCGCGGCGCTGGAACGCGCGGTGGCGGCCGACGGAACCTGCCCGACCGGCACGGTGTACTACATGTTCAACGGCGACATCCGTTCGCGCACCCGCGAATGGGGATTCGCCGCCGCCGCGCGTTTACTCGAGGAAGCAGGCGTGGCGGCGGTGGTCGAGAAGGGCGTGCTGCCGAAGAATCGGGCGGACATCGCCGGGGCGATGGTGGGCACCGCCAGCTTTAATTTTGCCCGGTCAGGCAGCCGCGTGCTTCCCGGGGCCATCTGTGAGCATCTCACGAGCTGCGGCGGAGTTCTAACGTGGTCTGATTTCCAGACGCCCCTGACGGAGTGGCTGCGCCACGGCGCCGCGGGGGCGAGCGGCACTGTGACGGAGCCGCTGGCGGTTCAGGCCAAGTTTCCCGATCCCTTCATTCATGTGCACTACGCCCGCGGCGCGACGCTGGCCGAGGCGTTTTATCAGTCGGTGGCCGCGCCCTACCAGTTGCTGATAGTGGGCGATCCCTTGTGCCGGCCCTGGGCCAGGGTGCACGTGGCGGCAACGGGACGCGCCGAGGCAACGGGACGCGCGGCGTTCGATGTTGGTTCCACGATGGCGGCTCTGCCGGGGCGGCCCGAAGGCGTGCGGCGCGGGCTGCGGGTTGTTGGCGCGAAGGGTGTGAGCGTTGTGAGCGGGGTGGACGCGGGGCTGGCGTGGTGGAAGACCGCCGGCATCGCGCCGGGCGATACGGTGACGGTGGAATGCTTCGTCGAGGCGCCCGCCGGCGACATCCACCAGTTCCAGGTGTTGCGGGCGGTAGAAGCGCGTATCGAGGTCGATGGCCGGGTCCTGACGGAGTCGGGAAACGAACGTTGGCGGATGTATCCGGCCGAGCTGGCGGCTGGATGGCATGCGGTGCGTATCGGCCTGACCGCTGGCGGGATGGGGGGCTCAGCCGCGCAGGGGGCGCCGGTCGAGATCCGGTTCGGCGCCGCGGGGATACGGCCACTGGAGCTGGCGGCATGGTGCGTGCCGCGCAAGGGCGATGCGATTCACAACGTGGGGGTGCGGCCGCGGGTTTTCCTTAAGGAAGCCGCGGAGAGTCCACTGGATGCCCGCGTCGATTTCGGCATCGAGGGGTTGGAGGGGACGGCCGACGGGCGGCTGAGCATGATCTGGAAGACCGAGGCGGGAAGCGAATGGTCAATCGAGCCGGCGCGGGCCGAGGCGGCGATAGCGGGAGGGGCCTCCGAGCCGGTGACGTTCCGTGTCCGGTACAACGGGGAACCGTTCGCTCTTCCGGGTTTTCTCCCGCAGCCGGTCTGCGAGTTCGAGGTGGATCGGGATGCAGGGCCCGAGCGGCTCACCGCGCGTGCCCTGCCGCTCGATTTCATGTTCAAGACCAGTCCGCGGCCGAGGATCGCCCTTCCGCGGGCGGCGCAAGCTCCGAAGGTGGACGGGATTCTTGAATTGGGCGAGTGGGCCGGGGCGGCAACGATTCCATGTCTGCGCCGGCCGCCGCTCGATCAGCCCGCGGCGCAGTCGACCGAGGTCTGGCTGGCGTGGGACGAGCGCCAACTTTATGCCGCCTTCCGCTGCGTCGAGCGCGAACTGGAGTCGATGCGCCTGAAGGGTGTCCGGCGGGACGATAGCTTGAGCCTCGACGATTCGGTCGAACTGTTTGTCGATGCCGACGCCGACGGCGAGACCTATCACCAGTTGTTGATCAACGCGGCCGGGGTGGTCTGCGACGGGTTTGGCTGGGACAAGTCGTGGAACGGGGATTTCGAGGCTGCTGTCGGGCGCGCGGACGGCGCCTGGACCGTGGAGCTGGCGATTCCGTGGGAGTCGCTCGGTGTCGCCGCGCCGAAGGCGGGGGCGACCATACGCATTCTCTGTGCCCGAAACCGGGTCTTGAATTTGCCTCCGGAACTGAGCCTGTGGCCGTGCCTGGCCGGTGGCAATCACCAGCCCAAACGCTTCGCCGACGCCGTGCTGGCGGGAGGTGGAGAGAAATAGGAGGATCGTTTGACCGAACCCCGAAACCTGATACTGCGTTGCCGGAGGATGCTGATGCCGCAGAGGAAAGTCATCTGCTTACTGACGCTGGCAGCGACCGTGACGGCGCTGATCGGAGCCGGTTGCGTGGTCGCGCGCCCCGGATCCGTGGCAATAGAGATTCAGCCGCGGTGCGCGGCAGCCGCGCCCGCGCCCATTCGGGGCGGACGGCTGCAGGCCTTTGTCGAGGGCGCCCGCTGCTATCCTAGCCTGCCACGCGTTGCGCACACGCCCGCGTTCCGGATTGCTCCGGTCGAGGAGCGGAAGTACCGCGGGGAGTTCTTCTGGATCTTGGACGGCGGACAGCGGATTGGCTTGTTGAACCTCTCGTTCGGCGAGCTCGAGATGTTCCGGTTCTTTCCGCCGCACGGCGGCGTGCCGGTTGACTACAAGATGCCGGCTTTCGTGGGATGGGATTCGTTGCAGGGGCCCCGCATCAGCATCGTGCCGCAGGGCACGTGGTCGGGCAGGGGCAGGATGACGCAAACGCAAACGGATGGCGCGACGCTCGGCCTGCACTACCGTGAGGAGTTCGACGGTGGAACTGAGTTGGTTCATCAGTTCCTGCTGCGCTTCGATCCCGTGCTGGGCTACATCTGGGACTGCACGTTCGATCTGCGGATGGATAAGCCAGAGAAGTTCGAGTACGCCAACCTGCTGCCCAAAGGCGTGGCGGACTCGCGCGATGAGCGCAAGCGCTACCAGAAGTGCCTCTGGACGCGGCGCGACGGCGCGCTGTGCTTCATGTATCAGAATCCGCGCTCAATGATGCAATCGTTCGGTAGCGAGTGGACCGATATCCCGGAGGACGGCGGTTTCGTCGGTTTCGTATCCGAGCCGGACGTGAACCCCTTCGTGGAGATTGTGCATTCCGATCCGCGCACCACGCTTGTCACGTGCAGCGTGTGGTATGACCAGCACGTCAAGGCCGTGCCACCGGAGCGCAAGGGCTCGGACGGTTTCTACCACGTTTCGGCGACCTACCGCTTCCTTAGCCTGCCCCTGCCCGTGGCCAAGGAGCTGGAGGACGCCGCACGCACCATGCTGCCGGCCTCCGAGCGAGCGGGCCCGATGGGGTTCCGCCAGGGCGTCGTCAACGACTTCGAAACGACGGTTCCCGCCGGCACTCTTTTCAACGGCTGCATCTGGGGGCACAGCGCCAAGCATGACGGCATGATCGGTCGCTCGGGCACGCATTCGCTCCGGCTCCATGGTAATGAAACCGCCCAGCCGGTTCACGGCGGCCCGCTTCTTCACGTGGAGGCGGGCAGGCGCTATCGTCTGAGTGTCTGGGCGCGCACGTGCGGCGTGACCGGCAAGGGTGCTTACCTGCGCCTGAGGAAGCAAGAGGACGCGCCCGATGCCCGGCAGTCGAGGCGGCTGACCGGTGACACCGACTGGACGCGGTTGGAGATTGTGTTCACACCGGCGCCGGGGGAGCCGTTCGCCGTTCCGGGCCTGGTTGTCGAGGGCCCTGGCAAGGCCTGGTTCGACGACATGGAACTGACCGAGCTGGAGTGAACCTGTGATGCTTGCCGTGCCGTGTGTGTTGATATGGGAGGGCTGAATACAATGAACAAACGTGTGATCCAAATGGCGCGGATAAAACCCGAGCGACTCGAAGAGTACAAGGAACACCACCGCCACGTATGGCCTGAGCTGGAAGCCGTTTACCGTCGTGCGGGCTTCACGAGCCTGAGCTGCTTTCTCCACGACAACCTTTTGCTGATCTATCTCGAATACGACGAGGCGCTGTACCCGGCTTCGAGCGCCTGGCTGGAGGTGAACGAGGCGCAGGTCAAGTGGCAGGCGATGATGAAACCGATGGCCGACCCGGAATTTACAAAGATGGACTTCGAAGAGGTCTATCGTATGGAGGAAGCGCCTTGATTTACGAGCAGTTGGTTGACCGTCGCGACGGTTTCATCGGCCCCCGGCATTGGTTGGGCAATCTCCGCTGGTTTGCGGAGGAAACGGACGCGGCGGGTTGTCTGGTCTTCCGCACGGCCCCTGTCAACACCAGCGAGTGCGATCGCTGGAAGGTGGCCCTGCTGGAGGCGGGCGCGTTTCAGGACATCGCCCTCGACGAGGCCGCGAAGAAATCCGCCGCGCCAGCGGCCAACCGCGAACCACCCGCCGCGATACGCACGTTCTTCGGTCTCAAACTGGACGTCCTCGGCAAGCCGAAGGCCTGCGCCTACCGGCCGGACGGTCTCGAGATCGTTTCCCAAGCCGGCCGTCTTTCGCTCTATCTGCCGCTCGAACGCTACGGCGCTGTCCTCGAAGCCGAGCTTTCCCGTGGCGTGGGCCTGCCCGTGCTCTCGCGCGCGGAGACCGGACGGCAGGCGGCCCTGGACATCCGTTTCTCCGCGGAACAGACGCCGGGCCGCGTCGTTTGGAACGATGGTGCCTACACGGTGGTCTTCCGGTACGCCGGCGAGATCCGGCATCGGGATGGCGGGGGCTTCGATCTCGCCGCCGCCCCGGACGGAACGCTGCGCCTCGCGGTGGCCTTCCATGCTGACAAGGCGCGCGCGCTGGCCGAGGCCGAGGCGATGTTTGGCGAGCCGGCGCGCGTCCGGGAGGACAGTCGGCGGGCCTGGGAGGATTACCTGGCATCCTGCCCGGTGGTCCGTTGGCAGAACGATTACACATGGAAGACGCCCGACGGCACGTCCGTCACGTACACCGCCGAGGAAATACTGCGGCGGCAGTACTGGCACTGGCACTGCCTGCTGAACAATGTGTATGAGCTGCCGTTCAACGACCTTAAGGCGTACATGGCGCCGGACAAGTCGATCTGGTTCGGAGTTTGGAGCAACGACGGTGGCGAGAGCCTGCGCGCCCTGGCATATACCAACCGCCGTGCACTGGCCCGCCTGTGCCTGGTCGAATACGTCCGCACCGCGATCACGGCGGAGGGTGACTTTTCCTGGTACCTGCACGCCACCGGCATCGGTTGCCTGGGCAACCCCGGCGATTCCGGCTGCTTCTCGCACGGCGTTCCGACGCTTGTCGGCGCTATCAGCGAATACGTTGAGCAGAGCGGCGATGTCACCATCCTGGACGAGCCCGCCGGCGATGGCGGCAGCGTCTGGGATAAGGTCCGGCGCTATATGCGGAACGTCTACAACAGCCGCGACCTGGACAGTGATGGAATGATCGAGTGGCGCCATCTCTGGGAAGGCGGGGCCGATGACAAGGTCGGATGCTTCTTCAGCCAGGCTAACCTGAAGCAATGGATTGCCGCTGTGACCACGCTGGAGGGCGAGGCCTTGCAGGCCTTCCTCCGCGCAAACCAGCGCCCGCTGGTCAACCTCTACGAGCAGAGTTTCTTCCTGAGCGCCATTGCGGCCCTGGAGAAACTCGCCCGGCTGCGCGGTGATGAGCCGACCGCCCGCTACGCGAAAGAGCGCCACGCGCAAACCTGCGCGACGCTGGAGCAGCGGCACTGGCACGAGGCGGACGGGTTCTACTATGATTGGGATGTGGCGGGCGGGGAGCTGATCCGCGTCAAGAACCAGGATGCCTTCTACCTGCCGTTTCACCTCGGGAACCAGGCCCGTGCGGCGCGGCTCTTTGCGCACCTGGACGATCCCGATGAGTTCGCGTTGCGCTACACGCCCACGCTCGCACGAAACGAGCGCGGCTTCCGTCCGCACGGTTATTGGAGCGGTGGCTACTGGCCGCGCGAGGCGTTCTATATTGCCCGGTCCCTTGCCGTCGCCGGCCGCCGGGAGAAAGCCGTCGAGCTGCTTGTAAAGGCCATATGCTGCGCGCCGGGCAAGGTCATCCCGGAGAACCTGGATCCGCTCAGCGGCGAGGACGCCACGCGGATCACCGCCATGGCCTACAGTACTTGGAACGTGCTCGCATTGGTGGAATTGGAGGAAGTGCGATGATCACAAGTGAAGTAATCGTTTCGACAGTTCTGGCTGCAGGGCTCGTGGGCGCGGGCAGCTGTTTCGCCGCGCAGGTGGAATCGGAGGGTGATGGGCTCCACCCTCGCGATCTGAGTCCGGTCACCCGGCTGAGCGTTCCCAAACATGCGCCTGTCGAGATTGTGCGTGACGGTAAGGCGCGGGCGGTGGTGTACGTTGCCGATCCGGCCGGCCGGAAGGACTGGACCCCGAAACGAAAAGGGGAACGACGCTCGACGCTGCGGCGGCTGGTGGACGAGCTGGACGATACTATCCGGCTCAGCACCGGCGCAGCGCTCGAGTTTGTTACCAACGCTCCGCCCGCCGGTCGGGCCGCCATCGTGATCGGCGACTGCGAGGAGACGCGCAAGGCCGGGATCGACGCCGGGAAGCTGCCGCCCGAGGGGTTTGAGGTCAGGACCGCGTCGAACCGCGTATATCTCGTGGGCAGCACTCAGGCGTTGCCGCCGGGAATCGATTTGACCGGCGACGGCACGGCCTGGGCAGTGGCCGATTTCCTGGAACGCTTCGTGGATGTGCGCTGGTACTGGCCGACCGCAGTCGGCGGGCGCACCATCACGCCTCGCGACACGCTGACCGTGCCTGCCGCTCACTACTCGGACGCGCCGGCTTTCCGCCAGAGGGAGTACCACCCGGTGGAAGGCTGGAAACTGCCGAGCAGGGTGCACCCTTCGGACAATGTGAACCTGCCCTTTGCGCCCGGCGCCATTCCCGACGGCGTCATGGCAATCGATATGGCGTCCTATCTTCCGTTGGTGCGCGGCGGAAACAGTTGGCCCTACAAGCTCAAGTGCCATGAACCGCAGAATCTGCAGGGGCTCCCGCAAGCGTATCGCGACGAGAATGCGGACATGTTCGAGCTCAAGGATGATGGCACCCGGAATTTCCGCATGTTCTGCTACAGCTCGCAGAAGGCGCTGGATTACCTGCTGGCGGGCTGCGAAAGGACATGGGACCAGAACAAGGGCGCGTCCTGGGTCACGGCGACTTGTGTGACGGTTTCTCCCGGCGATTCACGGGTGGAGTGTCATTGCCCGGACTGTCTGAAGACGATCGCCGCGGGCGGGGGCGGGATCGACGGCACGTCGCGGGTCCTGGCCCTTTTCGTCAAACGCATGTGCGAAGCGGTGAAAGCGCGCTGGCCCGACAAGAAGGTGATCTACCTGCCCTACTGGAACTATCAGGAATGCCCCAAGGACGTGGATTATCCTGACAACCTGACGATCATGGTTGCCATGACCACGTACCCGCTGCAGTTGAGTGTGCAGCCTGAGAATTTTGAGGAGGCGCTTGAGCGGATACGCGTTTGGCGCGGAAAGTCCAGCACCCCGATCACGACGTGGGACTACTGCGTGGCCTGGAGCTATGGCGCGTACCAGTACCCGCACGTCATACGCGATCACCACAAGGCCATCAAGGGCCTGGTCGCGGGCACGTTCATCAATGGTTGGACCCTGGGTGAATGGACCATCACGGCACCCTCGCTTTATGTCTGGATGAAAGCGTTGTGGAATCCTGAACTGGATGTGGATGACGTGTTCGATGAGATGTGCAGTCGGCTTTACGGCAAAGCCGGTGGCACGGTCCGCGAACTCATGCAAATGGAAACCGATCTGTGGGAGAACGGAGCATGGCGCACAGAGCGCGTCAAAGTACCGGGAGGATGGGCTGTGCCCGAATCCCTGTTTCCCCGGGTATGGACGCCGGAGATCGCGCAGCAGATGACGGTGCTGCGCGACAGGGCTCTGGTCGAACTGGCCGATGACCCGGTTGGCCGACAGCGTTTTCTTTACTGGACCTGGACGTTCGATGCATTTCTCAAAGACGTAGAAAAGCACGCTCAAAAAGAGTGATGCCATGTGGAGCTTCAGATTGACCACAAAGAACGCGAAGATGACAAAGAAGGCGCTCGCGCGTTCAGTGTGTGTCTTTCTCATGGTGCTCGCATGCGGGCGTGCCGGGTTTGGCGCTGAGGGTCCAACAGGCTACAGCGCCGAAGCGCTGGATCGCGATATGGTCCATGTCCGCGGCGGGACTTTACTTTACGGAATGACCCCTGAGGAGAAGCAGCGCGCGGTCGCCGCCGCGGGTGTGCATCCTGACCTGTTGAGCGATCACTCCGACCGGCGCACTATTGAAGTGTCTGAATTCTGGATCGACCGCTACCCGGTCACACGCGGTCAGTTCGCGCGGTTCATGAAGGAGACCGGCCACACGATCATAACGAACGGCTGGGTTGTGGGCTGGCGTGAACTGGCCGGGGCCTGGCCGCCGGACAGGCCGGGCACGGAAGCGCTACCGATGATTGGAGTCAATGCGGCTGACGCGGAAGCGTACGCGCGCTGGGTCGGCAAACGGCTGCCGACCGAAACGGAATGGGAAATGGCTGCGCGTGGGACCGACGGCCGCCTGTATCCATGGGGTACGGCATTGGAATCGAACGCCTGTTATGTGGGGCATGGGAATATCGCATTTTCGTCATCCTTCCCTGTCGGATCCTGGCCGGCGGGCGCAAGTCCATGCGGTGCGCTGGATATGACCGGACTGGTGTGTCAATATGTTCGTGCCGCCTGGGGTCGACCGACGCACATCCTGGTCGGTTCCAGTCTGTTCCATACGCAGCACTATTCCCGCATGGTTACCGCTCGTTTCGGGTGGGATCCCGGCATGCGCAACTATGTGTCCGGCTTCCGGTGCGCGTCCGACAATGCGCCGGCGGGCGGTGCGGTGCGGGCGCCCTACAAGCCGGGTCCCCGCGTTCTGCCAGAGAAACTGGCGATCCGGGAAGACATGTACCTGAAGCACCCCATAACGCTTCATGGAACGGAGACGGCTACGCTTGAGATACGAGTCCCGTGGTTTCCCCAGAGTGTCTGGTTGCTCGACGTGCCGGAAACGAAGGCCGGACCGTGGCCCGGTGCAAACATGTGGCCGGAGCCGGGCACAGAGGTCGATTGGCGGGTCACGGCTGATGGACAGCGTGCGTCGTACGTGCGTGAGCAGGGTACGCAGCGGCTTGCTTTCGAGGCAAGGGTTGACGGGAACCGTGTTGAGTTCAGTTTCGATACTCGGAACATCGGGCAGGGCACCCGCATTCTGACCGGGGTATGCATGAAAACGATAAGCCCATTTTTCTCGAGCCAGGAGCGCATGACACAGGGCGTGTTGCATGCGGGGACGTTTGTTCGCGTGGCGGATAGCTGGTCTGGTGTCAGGCCGAGCTGGCAGGGTGATGTCAGCGTTGAGGATCGGCATCCGTATAGCTGGTGCGTTGACGGGGAAATACCGCCGGGCAACCACGCGCTCCTGCGTTCATACGACGGCACCGCATTCGTGGCTCGTATAGGAAGCGGCCCCTGTCGTGTGTGGGGCAACGGCTCGATCCCATGTACGCACCTGATCCACGCGGATGCAAACCGCGCCCAGACCGGTCGCGTGGTCTTCTTCATTGGCCCGCTCGAAACGCTCGCGGATCAACTGAGCGAGCCCGAACCTTGATGGTGTTGAGCGTCCAACGAAAGGAAGGACTGATGCGCGAGAGACTATTGACCGCGACGACGCGTGGATGGGTTGCTTCTTTGGTGCTGATTGCCGCGACGGTGGGGGCGGCGCCGGTTGTGGTGGTTAGGGACGGCAAGCCGGCGGCAACGATCGTGGTGGCGGACCAGCCCGTTGATATTCTTGCCGAAGTTCGCGATCCGAAGACCATGCGCGGCATACGGGTCACGCAGCGGTTTGCGGCGGAGGAGCTGCAGACGTTCATCGAGAAGGCCACCGGTGCCCGCCTGGAGATCGTGACGGCGTCGCAGGCGCCGGCGGAAGGGACGCTCCTGCTGGTGGGGCGCAGCGCGCTGAGCCAGGAGCACGGGTTGGCGCTGCCGACCGAGCCCGAAGGGCTGCGTATCGTCAGCTTTGCACGCGGGCTGGCCATATTGGGCGAGGTGGCGCCCGCGGGGACCCACAACTACGACAGAGAAGCAGACCGTGGAACGCTGCACGGTGTCTACGAATTCCTGGAACGTGTCGTGGGGTATCGCTTCTTCATTCATCTCCCTGAGGACCCGGATTTCGGCACCGTCATACCGCGGCTGCAAACGCTCACGGTGCCGTCGGACTACGATCTCGCGCTGGCGCCGGACTTTCCATGGCGCAAGGCCGGCTTCGTCCATACGGAGCCCCGGGTGGCTCGCCAGACCGTCGGGCCCGCCTTCACCGGCGCCAGCTGGACGGACGAGGGGTTTCGGAAGGCCTTCCTGGGCGGGCATCCCGAGTGGCGCGCCATGATCTCTACGAACGGGTCGTACAGCTCCCAATTCCCCTGCTACTCGCATCCCGGTGTTCTTGCCGCGCGCGTGCAGGCCACGCGGGATGTTTACGACGGAAAGTCCGGCTGGTTCAGCATGCATGGGCGGCCGGGCGAGAAGTGGATCAGCTTCCAACCTGTCGGCAGCGGGAATTGTCTTTGCGATCGCTGCCGGCCCAAGATTCGGCCGGAAGCCAGCCGTTGGGGAGAGCTTTCGAATCTTGTCTTCAGCCACGGCGTCGACTTTGCCGGCGAGATTGCGAAGCACTGGCCGGATAAGCGGCTCGTCGTTCTGGCCACCCAGGAGCATACGCTTCCACCCGATTTCGATCTGCCGGAGAACGTCGATGTCCATGTGTTCCTTCGGTGGTCAACCACCATGGCCAAGGAGGCCTACTGGCATGCGCGTGGCCTGAACACGCTGCGGGCCTGGAGCGATAAACTGGGTCGGCGGCGTGAGCGGCTGTACAACTGGAATTTTCTCAACTGGCCGAGTCACCGGGCGGCGGCGCCGATCTTCTTTCCGCACGCCCTGCAGAAGTGGCTTCAGGACATCCATCCGATTTGCTCCGGCGAGCATATCTCCGAGGGATCGAACCCGCCTCAGTTTGAAATGGTCATGGCATGGCTCTGGCACCGCCTGTTGTGGAACCGTAATGCCGATGTGGACGCGCTGCTGCGGGATCAGTGCCTGACCTTCTTCGGCCCGGCCGGCCCGACGATGCTGCAAGTCTACGCGACCGTCATCGAGCGCTATGAAGAGGTCAAGTGGAGCCGGGAACTGGAAGACTGCTACATCCCGCCCGAGCAGCTCTATGGCGAGACGTACACGGCTCCGTTGGTCGGCGCGTTGAAGACGCTGCTGCAGAAGGCCCTGGCTGCAACACCATCTGAGGCGACCGATATCTACCGTCGTCGCGTGATGTGGATGCAGGACGGTTTTGAACCGTTCTTCCAGGAAGCCGATCTCGCCCACCAGTGGCTTGGCAACATTCCGACATACACCGTCGTCGATGTGTCCGAGGTCCCGGCCGACACGGCGGCCTGGTCGGCGCTGCCGGCACTGGCGTTGGCGCAGGGGCAATACGGCGCCAAGCCGGACCTGGCGACGCGCATACGGATGGCGCGGTGCGGAACTCATGTATTTGTGCGCTTCGAAGCAGAGGAGCCGATTGCGCCCATGATTGTGGATCGCCTTGCCGTCTTTGTGAAAGGCGCGGAACGGAACCCGCCGCTGCATGTGACCGGCGAAGGAACCTTCTCGCCCGACACACTCCCTCAGGAACTGGCCGGTTATGCCTATGCCGATGGCGTCTGGACGGTCACACTGAAGTTCCCGGCCGCAGAACTAGGCATCGCACCGGGTGAGGCAAAGGTGGCGGAGGTCCAGTTCGAACGCAGACGCGCGAATCGCGGTGAGGCTCCCGGCACCGAGTATTACTGGATGCCGCCGATGCGGCCGCAGTCGCCGGGCCAAATGCGGTTTGGACTGATCAAGGCGGAGAGAGATTGAAAATATGAAAACTGAAGATCTGAAATCGATGCGACGTCTGTCATTTCTGGTGATCGTGGCCTTCGCCGCGGTGATGGTGTATCCGGCGGAGGGGATTGAGTTGACGCCCGCGGACGACATTCAGAAGGCACTCGACGCAGCGGCGCCGGGTGACACGATCGTTCTGAAAGACGGCGTGTATCACCAGAGCCTGAAGATGACTCGCAGCGGGACACCCGGGAAACCGATTACGCTGCGTGCAGCCAATGGTGGCGGCGCCACGCTGAGCGGCGCCGTGCCGCCCGACCAGGCGAACTTGAAGTTCGAACGCGTCGAGGGCGATCTGTATCGGGCCGCCGTTCTGTCCCGGGTGTGGTGGGCGATCGCCGACTCACGGAACCTGGTCAACTACGGGAATGTGGCGCATCTGAAGGACTTCGTGTTTCCCAACCTCTACCGTGGCAAGTTGGTGCCATCTGCTCCAGAAGGGTTCGCCTGGCAGGACGGGTTTCTTTACATCCGGTTGGAGGGGAAATCCGACCCCAACATCGCCGATATCGAGATCAGCCGCCCGGGCGGACATACATCGTTGGAACCGGGCTTTCTGACTGAGAGGTACTGCAACCCCGATACCGGGTTCTGGGTGCCTGGCAGCGGGCATCTGTTTTCATACACGCTTGCCAACATCATTGTACAGGCCGACCATGTGGTGGTGGAGGGCCTTCGTCTGCACATGGGGGTAGGGGCCGGGGTGGTTGTCCACGGTAACGAAGTGACGATCCGCGACTGCCATATCAGCGGGGCGCATATGGGCATTTGCCAGCCTGACAAGGTCCGGGTCCCTCCCCGTGAAGGTCACCGGATCGGTGGCGAGAACTATACCGGCCGCGGGTTGACCGTGGAGCACTGCGAGTTCGGCTGCAATCCGTCCTTTCGTTGGTGCCAGCAGGGCAAGTGGCCCGGCATCTACCACGGCAACCTCGCGGCAGTGTTCATGAACTACGGCGGACCGCGTTCAGTCGTGCGCCACAACTGGATCTACGATGTCGGCAACGATGGTCTTCAGCCGCGCGGTAACGGCACCCATGCGCTGGAGGACGCCAGCGAGTTCGCCTATAACCTGGTCCAGAATTTCGGCGACGACGGGATCGAGTTCGACAGCGCCACGCGGATGAACCTGCGAGTGCATCACAATGTCATTCTGGACGGCCTGTGCCTGCTGGCGCTTTCACCGGTCATGGGCGGCGGACTGACGATCGATCACAACATTCTCTATGTTTCACCGGAGAACGGGTTTTCCTCGTGCGGTCTGTTCAAGTTCGGCAGCCCGTGGGGCAGCGAAGTGCCCACGCAAGACTGCCGGATATTCCACAACACGATGGTGAATACCAAGGGGAACGATATCGGCCTCTACTGGGTCGGCGGCCACCGTTTCGAAAACATGGTTCTGGAAAACAACATCCTCTACGTCAGCCGCTCACAGGGCTGGGCTCTGCCGGGCTTTGTCCCCAGCCGCAACAACCTGTACTGCGGGCCAAGAATGGACAGCAAGCACCTCCCTGAGTTGATTCACGCTGAGGGTTCGCCGTTCCGCTCGATGAAGCCGATGGATTTCGAACTGCGCGCGGACGGTCCCGCCGTCGATGCCGGCGCCGTTGGCGCCGATTACAGGCACACGGCCAAGGGCAAAGCGCCGGACCTGGGTGCCATTGAACTGGGTGAGAAGTGGCTGTTCCCACGTCCCGGTCCCCGCTGGGCTGACGGGAACAACATTGCCAACAGGCCCGCGATTCCGGCTTCGCTGCCGCGCAAGTGGGTGGGGATGGAGTAGGAGGCAGGACAGAATGCAGAAGAAGCCAGTAATCGCAACGCTGCTTGGGCTTGTTGCGGGGGCGGCGTACGGGGCGTCGCCCCGCATTGAGCCATCGCATGGCCGGCCGTATTTCATGCCCGAATCCAGGCGGCAGGAGATACTGGAGTTGGTTCGTACAGAGGACTGGGCGAAGGCTGCCTATGCAGATTTGAAGAAATCCCGGGACGGTTTTTCCGCGGCATTGCTCTTCGCCCTGGAAGGCGATCCGGCCGATGCCCTGAAGGCCCAGGACTGGCTGATGAGCGTCCGCGGCAAGCCGGGTCATCACCGCAAGAACTTGGAGAATCCCGACTACTGGAAGGGCGGCCAGAACATGAGCGTGTCGGAGATCCACTACCATGTCCGCCCCGATCTCTATGTCGCTTTCGACTGGGCGTACAACGGCATGACCGAGGACGCCCGCCAGGCCGTCTATCAGGGTTTGCTGGACGAGACCCGCTTCCGAATGAAGTGGCTGGACACTTGGCGCTACACGCCCAACCTGGAACTGAAACCGCTTTACATGGCCGCTTTCGGGGGCCTTGCGCTTCAGGATCCCGAAGCGCTGAAGTTTCTACTCGGCCGCGTCGAGCGTCACGGCAGCTACTTCTCAATGATCGACCGCATTCTGGTGGACGGCCAGGTGTGGGACGAGGCCCCCACGTATCCCATCGTTCACAGAAACCTGTGGTGCATGGGCGTGATGTCCTTCTACGGGCGCCTGGCAACCGGGCAGGACTGGTTGTCGTTCCAGGGGCCTGAGGGCGACAGCGCCAGGGGCTTGATGGATTACTACATTGACACCGCCTACCCGATCGAGACCGATGCGGCCGGCAAGCGCATGATTCGTGTGGCCACGTTTGGCGACGGGGCCACGCACACTGGCGGGGACCTGTACCTGATCGATCAGGCGGAACCGAAGAAGGAGCACTACTACAGGGCGTCCTCCCACGAGGCCCTGATCGCCTGCTACCGCGCCAGCGGGCGGGACCCCGCCTACGCCAAATTCGTCTCCATGATTCCCGGCTACAAGCCCGACCTGTGGGACAACCCGCCGCTTCCCGACACCAACTCCCTGGCCTTTCCTCCCGCCCCGTCGAAGCTCTGGCCCACGTTCGGATTGGCCATGCTGCGCTCCATCGAGACGCCGGACTACTGGACCGACCCGAAGGCCATTGCCGTCTGCCAGTTGATGAGCCGGGGCTACGGCCATGACCACGCCGACAAGTTCGGAATCACGCTCCACGGCGCCGGGAGGCTGCTGTACCCGGATTTCAACGCCATCCAGTATGAGAGTGCGACCATCGGATGGACGACTCATACCCTGTGCCACTCCACGCTGATGGTTGACGAGGAAGACACGGCCGATGCCACGTTCACCGTGCGCCACGCGTTCACGCCGGAAGTGAAGTTCCTGGCCACATCATCGGAGGCCGTGTTCGAACATGTGGCCCAGACGCGTGCGTTGCTGCTGACGGACCGCTACCTGCTGGACCTGTTCGCCGCCTCCAGCAAATTCCCGCGGGTTTACGATTATCTGCTGCACAGCATGGGGAAACCGCAACCGGTGACGCCCGGCTTCGGCGCGCAGGTCACCGCGAGCCCTAAATTCTGGGCGCTCGACAACCAGCGGGGCCTGGTTACGGATCGGCAATGGCAACTCGAGTTCGCCGTCGGCGACGAGTCCGCCGGCACAAACGCGCCTGCCGTGGAAAGCCGCGCCTCCATGGTCCGCGTCACCATGGCCGCCGAGCCCGAGACGACCGCGGTTTGCGGCACGTGGGGATCGAAGCTGGGCAAACGGATCAATGGCCCGATGGACGAGTTGGGGATGCTCATCGCTCGTCGCAGCGGCGTGCGCGGCACCGTCTTTGCCGCGGCCCACGAGCCGTATTACGAGGGCTCCAGGCCGGAGGTCGCCGCCGTGACCGTCATGGCGCGATCGGACGAAGCCATGGTCGTGCGCGTGGACGGCGCCGGCTTCACTGACTACGCAGCGGTTGTGTGGCGGCCGCGCGAGGTGGACGAGCCCGTTGCGGTGGGCGCCGAAAAGGAGCAATTCGCCTTCCGGAACTACGCGTGGTTGAGGATTCGCGCCGACGGAACCGCCGTCAGCCGAGGCCAATGGGCGTACCTGCGGGTGCGAGCCATGGGGCTTGAGAGTCTGAACGGCCAACCCGCTCGCATGGAAAGTGGCCATCTGGTCATCGGCGAGCCGTTGAGCATGACCGCGCAGGCGGCGGAACCACCTGAAGTCCCCGATCCGTTCGAAGTCCGATTGGATCCTGCGCATCCGCGGATCGACTCGGCCGGTTCGGTCCGAATGACACTTGTAAACAATTCGCGCCGGCCCGCTTCCGGGTCGGTGGAGTTGGATCTTCCCGCCGGCCTGTCGCTGGAGGGCCCGATCGAGTTCGGACCGATTGTGCCGGGGGCATCCGCCGACGTTACGGTCCTGCTGCGGGCCGATGCCAGGGCGCCGGCGGGAATGAACCGGATTCCGTATCGGTTGCGGTACGCGGTGGACGGGGGCGAGTTGCTAAATACGCCGTACCGCGTCCTGTCGCTCAGCGTCGGGCCGACGCTGAGCTATGATTACAGTTCACGGGAGGATCCCCGGTTCCGCATCCTCACGCGCAAGTACACCGCCGAGGCGATGATGGGGCACGGCATGCTGGTGGAGCTCGCCGGCCCTGACGGCACGGCGGTGCTTGACGGCCATCCCATGTTCACCATCGCCGATCGAGGGAAGGAGTTGTTGCACCGCGACCAGAAGTCCTCCTATGTCTGGGTGCGGAAGGCGCCGGCATGGTTCAAGGCTCATCTAAACAACCTGGTCTACTACACGACCACCTGCCTTGAGGACCGCATGCGAGTTGGCGTCGATAAAGGTTGGAACAAACTCAAGGACATGCGGTTCACCCTTCCGGGCCTGTACACGGCGCCCGGCGGCAAGCCGGCATGGAAGCGGATCATCACGGTGGATGAGGCCGGCAAGGAGTCCGACGCGGCGCCCGGCGCCGCCGTGATGGTCGCTGCCGCCGAGCTCGAATTGCCTGGGCTGCCATACAGCCTGGCCTTCGAGTTTCATCCGCCGCTCGCCGTGGACTTCGACGGTGCGGCCATGTCCTTCACGTTTGACGGATTCTCCGACGACTGGTGGAGCTTCGGCTTCTGCCCGACCGGCAGGTTGGCTGAGTGGCGGGAGGAGTGAAAGGCGCCATTCAGCCCTGCGGGTGCGCATCCGGGTTGCGGCCGCGGGCGGCACGCTCCAGGCTGCAGCCCGCGATGGACGAAACCCCTCAACGTGTCTCTCGTCACGCTTGGCCAGCGGGCCGCGTGCTGGCGGCGCGAATCCTGCGCGCAATCCCGTACGCCGCCACCGCGATCTATCTGGCGGGTGTGGCACTGACAATGTCCCGGCACGAGATGTGGCGAGACGAGATCCAAGCCTGGTTGCTGGCCCGCGATTCGGCCACGCCGTGGGCGCTGCTGCACAACATGCGCTACGAGGGGCATCCGGGGCTCTGGCACCTCCTGCTGTGGCTGCCGGCGCACCTGACGGCCAACCCCGTTGCCATGCAGGTCGTGCATGCCGCGATCGCGGCCGCGGCGATGTTCGTCCTGCTGCGGTTTGCGCCGTTCCATCTGGTCTCGCGACTGCTCCTGTGCGGCGGCTATTTCTTCGCCTACGAATGGGCCGTGATTTCGCGCAATTACGCCATCAGCGTGTTGCTCTTGTTTCTTGTCGCCACTGTCCATGGCCGGCGCTGGGGCTGGTTCCTGCTCCAGGCCGTTCTGCTGTTTGCGCTCTGCCACACCAACGTGCATTCGATCCTGCTGGTGCTGATACTCGCTCCCATGCTGGCGATCGAGTATGCGGTGGACCACGCGGGCGATACCCGCGGCGCGCGCGCCGCGCTGGGGCGTGTCGTCGTCGGGTTCGCGATCGTTGCCATCGGCTTGTTCTCCGGGATTCGACAGGTGACGCCGCCAGATGGCAGCGGGTTTGCCGAGAAATGGAAATGGGACTGGCAGACCGCGCACGTCCGGTCGACCGCCAACCGCGTGACCAACGCCTACTTGCCGTGGCCCACGGATGAACTGCAATTCTGGAACCGCAACCGGATCACCGAGAAGCTGCCGCCCGAGCGCCATGTCCGGGTGGCGCTGGTCATCCTGGGCGTGGGTTGCCTGCTGTTCATAACGCAGCCGTGGCCGATCGTGCCCTACCTGGCGGGATCGCTGGCATTGCTGACTTTCTTCCACGTGAAATATCCAGGCTCCTTCCGGCATCACGGGTTCCTGTTCCTATGGTTCGTCACGTTGCTTTGGATGACCTGGGACTACCGGCGCTGGCGCCTGCCGTGGCGCCGGGCCGACCTGCCGGTTGGCGTCTGGCACCGGTGCCGCGACATACTGTTGTGGCCCTTGCTGCTCGTGCACATTGCCGGCACATGCGTGGCGGTCAAGCACGACTGGCGATCGCCATTCTCGGCGGCCAGTGCCGCCGCCGCCTGGCTGCGCGGTACGTACGGTGACGGCAGGGGCCATGTGTTCGTAGCCGACAGTGCCCCGAAGGCAAGCGCCGTTGTCGGATACATGCCGTTGGATCGCATCCACTACGCTCGCCGGGGCGAATTCGGGTCATACGTGATTTGGGACAAGCAATGGCAAAGCCGGAAGACGATCCGTCATGCCGTCACCGAGTTGCTTGGCCAGGGCACGAACGACCTGGTGTTAGTCCTGAGCGACGTGTTGCCGCACATGCCGCGACACGTCTCTATCACGCCCGTCGCCGAGTTCACCACACCGTCGATCTCGGGTGAAGCATACACGATCTACCACGTCTCAAACCTGACCGCCCGTGCAGCGGCGCGATAAGGCAGTTCGGTGTTGCGCCGCGAAGAAACAACGAGGTGGTAACGTCTGGGTTAAACCGGGACACATGAGCAATTGCCTTCAGGTTACGAACGAGCCCTCGCGGCGGCTTCAAGGTATGGATGAGGCCAAAAAGGAGGTCCTGACAGACCGTTGTAACCGCTTGACAAACGTTACCGATCAGCGGAACCTGCGCGGCTCGAATGTCATCTTCAGGGCGCCGATCGATGGAAGTGCGCCGGTGAATGAAGGGAGGACGTGAGTGGCCTTGCAGGGCGATTTCTGGAGTTTCTCGGAGGACGGCAAGGAGTTCAGCTTGACCCGGCGCGATCTGCCGACGCCCTGGCGGAACTACCTGTTCACCGACCGGCTGAAGTCCAGCCTCACGCACACCGGCATGGGCCCGTCGTTCGACCGTTCCCCCCACAACGACCGTCTCATGCGCGACGACAATCCGCGCCTTGTCACCGTGCGCGATCAGGAAACCGGCGAGGTCTGGACGGTCAACGGTGTGGACACGCCGCAGCAGCCTGCCGACTGGATGTGCACGCATGGCTTCGGCTACACGCGGCTGAGCTCGAAGACGAATGAGATTGCCGGCAGCGTGACCTACTTTGTGCCCGTGGATGCGTCGACGGAAGTGTGGCGCATCCGGCTCGAGAATACCGGCGGCCGCGAGCGTCGCCTGCGCGTGTTCCCGTGCGTGCTCTGGCGCTTCGGCCTGGCCACCTACGAAACGGGCTTCGACAACGTGTTCTTCCAGGATGACATGATCATCGGCGAGTGCCACCACTGGCCGTGGATTGATTTCCA
>VGWI01000025.1 GCA_016873655.1 Lentisphaerota bacterium | reverse complement strand
GTCCGGCCCAATGCCCAGTCCGAATATGGTGTCGTCTCCGCTGCCGCCCATGCAGACTGCGTAGTGCAGAAAAGTGCCGGACGGGTCGAGTTTGACCACGAACCCGTCCCAACCCCCGAGGCGGTGATTTTTGCGCAACACCGAGGTAAAGGGGAAGTCAGCCGAGCGTGTTTCGCCTGCCGCGTAGATGTTGCCTGTTCTGTCCAATGCGATGGCATAGGCGCGATCATCGCCGCTGCCCGGAATGCGGTAGGTGAACTGTATTGAGCGTCCTGAGGGATCGAGTTTCGTGATGAACGCGTCCCATGACTTGGACGGAGATGAGCCCGGGGCCGGCAGGGACGCCGGGAAATCGGGGGAAACCGTTTCACCGCATATATACGCGTTGCCGTCGCGGTCGGCGGCGATTCCGAGCGCGCGGTCCTCGACGCTTCCGGACAGGAACGTGGTATATACCGGGTCCGAATCGGCGAGGCGGTAACGTGATACGAATATCCTGCGGGCAGGACCGGGCGTTGAAGGCGCGACGCGCCCGAATCCGGGAGATGTTGTCTCCCCGACGACGTAGCCATAGCCGCGGTTATCGACGGCCACTGCGTAGGCCGAGTCGTCGCCCGTGCCGCCGACGTAGCCGAGTTGGTCAATTCCCCGCGGTCGCGGGCCATCGTGCTGGGGCCTCACCACCTTTATCTTCGCCTGGTCCTGTTCAATTTCGTGGCGTCCCTGGTATGGGTAGGGGGTGCCTTCGATTATCTCGTAGACCGCCGGAGATCTCTGGACGAGCTTGCCGCCCGGGAAGCCGACCTCGAGGCTCGAATCCGGCTGCGTGGTCAGGCTGTTCGCGCCGAGGTAGGAAACGGAAATGTCCGACGGGTCAGCGCCGGGCGCCAGGGTGAAGACGAACTCGAACCGGTTCTGGTCGCTGTAGAACGAGAAGTCCACGCCGGGGTAGATGCCTGACGACTGGGTGCGCAAATACGGCGGCAGGTCCGAGAACCAGCGCTGCGGGTCGTTGCCTTCCATGTAGTGGGCGGGCGGGACAGTCGCGGAGGCTGTCTGTGCGCCCGGGCTGATGCCGCTGAAGCGCATGGTCAGGCAGACTTCACTTCCGAGCGTCTCGCAATCGACGTAGTCATTCTCGACGTGCATCCCGCTTAATGCCGGGTCAAAGTCGGGTCGCTGGAGGCACAGAACCATTTCTCCCGGAGACGGGTAGACGTTGAAGCCGGCCCCGGGTGCGCTGAAATTGAACGGGAGGCCGCAATCGGTGCAATCCTCTTTGAAGTCCGGCGGAAACCCGGCCTGGAGAGCCATTTCCAAGTCTTCCGGGGACAGTTTGCCGTGCAGTTTGGAGCGGTCGAAAGGTGCTGTTGGCCCTGTTGGAGGCACACCGGGCAAATGGAGTGCGAACTTGCGTGCGCGGCCGCTGGCGCCTGCCTGCCGGCCCTGGTCGGATCCGGCGCCAGCTCCGGTTTCGCCGTTGCCGGCGGGCTGCTTTGTTTCCGCGGCGGACCTGTCGTCGGTTGTCTCGGGAAGCGATTGGAAGAACACCACGCCCAGAATCACGCTTGTTCCGAGAAGCGCCACGATTGCTGCGACCAGAGCCAAGTAGGCTGTTCTCTGGGAAATAGAGCCCATCTCAAGGGTGACCCCCGGTTGAGGCGCACAGCCCCGTCGTCAAGCGCGCGGGAAGACTGTGAATCCAAACCTGTCGTATGATAACTCACGGCCGGCCAACCGTCAATTTCGCGGGGTCTGGAACGCGACGCCTCGATTGATGCGGCGATTGCACTTGCCCGAAAACGAGGTGAATGATTCTATTCCCCAAGGTGAGAATTCCAGGCAAACGGTCTATCCGGCTGACTCCATGAACAAGAAGAGCATCTTGCTGGTCAAGCCAGCACAACTTCATGAAGGGAAGCCGCTGAAGTTCAGCAGGGGGCTGACGCCGACGCGTGCGTTGCCTTACCTTGCCGCTCTGACCCCGTCTGACTACGATGTCACTCTGGTTGACGAAGGGCTTGAGGAGATTGACTTTGACTGCGGCGCCGGCCTTGTGGGGATCACGACAATCCTGTCCCAGGTTCCTCGTGCGCTGGAGATATCCGACAAGTTCAGAGCTGCGGGGGCGAAGGTGGTTCTCGGCGGCGTTGGCGCCAGTTCGGTTCCTGATCGGGTTGCAGGCCGTTGCGACAGCCTTGTTGTGGGCGAGGCCGAAGGGAAATGGGAATCCGTTCTGGCAGACTATCAGGCCGGGCGTCTGAAGCCTGTGTACGGGGGCGGAACGTTCTGCAGCGTGGAAGGCCTTCCTGCGGCGCGTTTCGACCTGCTTGACAGGCGCAAGTACATACGGCCTTCCGAGGTTACCAGCAGCGGCATGCCGCGTGTGACGATAGAGACATCGCGGGGATGTCCGCACGATTGCGCGTTCTGTTCAGTGTCCAGGTATTTCGGGCGAACGATGCGATTCAGGCCGATTGATGACGTCATTGCCGAGATGCGGCTGTATCCGGGGGCGCATTTCTTCATCGTTGACGACAATGTGAGTGCCCGTCCTTCCCGATCCAAGGAGCTTTTCAGGCGAATGAAGCCGCTTGGAAACACGTGGATCGGGCAGTTCAGCGAGACTGCAGCCCGGGACCCGGAATTGTTGGATCTGGCGCGCGAGTCTGGCTGCATAAACGCGTTCATAGGCGTCGAGAGTGTTGATCCCGAAGCCCTGCGCGGTGCCGGCAAGCATGCGAACCTGAAGACCGATCTGCCGGCCGTGATGAAGGCGTTCAGGCGCGCCGGGATTGACGTTAATGTCAGTCTCATCGTCGGCTTCGATACGGACACCCGGCAATCGATCCAGAATCTTGCCGATTACATGATCGCCCAGCGGGTGCATCTCATGTCGCTCTTCATTCTCACGCCGCTTCCTGGCACCAGGCTGTTCGAGCAGATCAAGGGGGAAGGGCGCATACTGCACGACGACCTGTCGCGTTACGATGGGACCCATGCGGTGTTTCGTCCGAAGAACATGTCGGCGGAAGAGCTGGAGGAGACGTACTGGAAGACGTTCGAGCGGTTCTACGGGCCGTGGTCTGTTGCCCGGCGGTTTCTCAACGCGCCGGCGTGGTTGAGGCGCCCGTTGCCGGTTGTTTACACCTACAAGGGCAACGCATTCTTCAGACGTCAAATCCGGCATCGCGTGCATCCGCTTTGTGGCGGGGTTGCGAATGGAACAGATGCAGCTAAAGCGAGTGAGGGGGCCTGATGATCATCCCCAACAGGGTTGTGATAACCGGGGTCGGGATACTCGCGGCAAACGGAATCGGCAAGGACGCCTTCTGGCGGACGCTGGCGGCGGGCGAGAGCGGGGTGGGTCCCATAACTCTCTTCGATGCCAGCGATCTGCCGTGCAAGATTGCCGGCGAGGTGAAGGGTTTTGTTCCGACCGACTTCATTGACCCGACTTTGAAGCCGCACAAGCGGATGGGACGTTTCACGCAGCTTGGGCTGGCCGCATCACGAATGGCCTTGGAGGACGCGGGGCTGACGAAGGATTTTCTCCAGGAACTGCCATGCCTTCCTATCGTGCTCGGCGTCAGCACGATCGCGATGGAGATGCGATCCCAGAAGGCCACTCTGTACTCGGCTGTGGCGGGCATTCCCCATGCGGCGACCAGCGCGATAGGTTACATGTACCATGCGCACCCCCGCCTGTTGACCCTCTCTGACGGCTGTGCATCCAGTCTTGATGCGGTGGCCATGGCGGCGCGGATGATACGTTACGGGGAGAGTGATCTCATCATAACGGGCGGCGCCGAGGGCTCCATAGACCATTACGTGGTGGAGATCATGCTGAAATGCAGGCGGTGTTCCACCCGCAACGATTTTCCGCAGAAGGCAAGCAGGCCGTTTGACCGCGACAGGGACTACGGCGTAGTGGCTGAGGGCGCGGCCATTGTGGTGCTTGAGAACCTCAAACATGCGCTCGCGCGCGGCGCGCACATTTACGGCGAAATAACGGGATACGGTTCCAGGGCTGACCCATCGGATGCGGAGGAAGGGGGCGGGCTTGCCGTATCGATGGAGCTTGCCTTGAACAATGCCGGTGTCCGCAAGGAACAGATCGACTACTTGAGCGCGCACGGCCCCAGCGACATCGACATGGACCGCGCCGAAACGAAAGTCATAAAGAAGGTGTTTGGCGGGCTTGCGGCCAGTCTGCCCGTCATGTCGGTGAAAGGCGCGACTGGCTGCCCGATGGGGGCCGCCGGGGCGATACAACTGGTGGCGGCCGCTCTGTCAATGGAGCACCAGGCAATACCGCCGACTGCCAACTACGAGTTCCCGGATCCCGAATGCGATCTTGACTACGTGCCGGGCCGTGCGCGCCCGGCGACCGTGAACCGGGTGATGATCAATACTCACGGTTTCGGGCGGGGAAACGGCACCATGGTTCTGGAAAAGGTGCGTGATGTGAAATGACGGTACCCATCCTGTTGGCGGTATCCGTCATCAATCTTGCCTTGGGTCTGGTGGTGTTCGCGACCAACCGCGCGCGCCGCCAGAACCAGTGTTTCATGCTCCTTACGCTGGCCCTGGGCATGTGGAGTGTTCTTCTCTCTTCCGCTGTCTCCTCGCGGACTGCGGCATCGGCGGACCTGCTCATTCGCGCCACGTCCTGCGTTGCCATTCTGATCCCGATCTCGATTCATCTGCTCTTTCTTTCCATCGTGAGACATGGCGAGACGATGAAGCAGATTGCCCGGCATGCGCGATGGACCATTGGAGTCGGCGCCGGTGTTGGAGTGCTCGTGTGGACTCCGCTGTTCATGTCCGGAGCCAGGCTGCCGGACAATGGATTCGGTATACCGGTGCCGTTGTACGGCCCCGGGTTTCTGGCGCATTCCGCATATTTCGCGGTCTCGTTGTTCTGGCTCGTGACCCGCTATTCGATCCGCCTTCGTCGGGAAACCATGGTGGCAAGGTTGGAGCTGGAGTTCACTCTTCTCGGAATCGGCGCGACGGTGGCCGTGGCGACGTTTACCAATCTGGTGATGCCTATTTTCGGCGGTATGGTGGAGTGGCAGCAGTACGGGCCGATCTCCGTTCTTGTGATGAATGCCGTCATTGCGTACGGGATCGCCATGCGCCGCCTGATGGAGGTCCGGCAGCTTGTCCGGTCCTTCACGGCATATGGCCTGCTTGCGGCCTACCTTCTCCTTGTCTACGCGGTGGTGTGGTTCAGTTCCGTTGCCGCCTTGGGGAGGTTCACGTCGCATTCCAGGGGCATTGCCCACCTGTTTGCCGCCATCGCTCTGGCGTTTCTGCTTTCGCCGGTTCACGGTCGCATGCAGAAGTTCGCGAAGGCGCTCTTTGCCGGGCTGCCCGTGACTGACGTCGCGGAGACGATCAGCAGGGCGTCGTCCATAGTCCAATCCATCGGCACGGTGCAGTCGCTGGTCGGCAGGTTCAGCGGACTCATCAGCGGCTCGCTTGACGTGCCCGAGGTGGCCATACTGATTCAGCAGGAGGACGAAGCATTCCGTGCCGTTGCATCTGCGCGATCCGGGGCGCTGGCCCGGCCCCCGGTGCTGCGGGAGTCCGACCCGATACTCAGGCGGTCCGCGGTTTCGCTTGACCTGCAGACGCTGACAGCCATGAGCAGAGCGGTGCGCACCGACGACCAATCCGCGCTGGAGTCGAGAATGCGGGAGACAGGGATTGAGGCCTTCATTGCGGTACAGGCAAAAGGGGGGTTGCAGGGCGTTATCCTGCTGGGACCAAGGACTTCCGGCCGCGTCTACGGAACGCTGGAATTCAAGGCTCTTCGTGCCCTCGCGGACCACCTGGCGATAGCACTGGAGAACGCGCGTCTCTACACGGAGGTCCAGAACAGCAAGATCTACAACGAGATTCTCCTCGATAACCTTGTCAGCGGCGTTATCGCCGTTGACGTGAAGGGGACCATAACTCGGTTCAACCGCGAGGCCCAGCGCATCCTTGGGATAGGGCCCGAGGAAATGGCGGACAAGCCTGCGGACGTTCTTCCCGAGCCGTTGGCCGCCGCGCTCGCAGACTCTCTGCGCGCCGGTGTGGGCGTGCGTCATTCAGAAGCGGTGCTGGAGTTTCCGGGCGGGGAGATGATTCCTGTTGAGATGGGCAGCACAGGGTTCCAGGGGCATGACGGATCCGTCATGGGTGCTTTGTTGGTATTCAGCGATCTCACAGTCGTGAAGAAACTCGAGACGCAGGTGAGGCGGACATCGCACCTCGCGAGCCTGGGAACGCTCTCTGCCGGCATGGCGCACGAGATCAAGAACCCGCTGGTGACGCTCAAGACCTTCTCACAGCTGTTGACCGAACGTTACGATGAGGAGGAGTTCAGGAACACGTTCTCCGAACTGGTTCAGAAGGAAGTGAACCGCATAGATGGCATCGTGAACCAGTTGCTGGAATTCAGCAGGCCATCCAAGGCGGAGCTGAAGCCTGTCTCGGCTTCGGATATCCTAAGGCATGCGATAAGGCTTGTGGATGCCCCCCTTAAGCAAAGGAGAATCCACATAGAGACATCGTGGGTTGACGAGCCGGACGTCATCAATGCCGATGCGGGACTGCTTGAACAGGTCTTCATCAACTTCTTCCTGAACGCCATCGAGGCGATGAATCCGGGCGGTGCACTGCGCGTTTCCACAAAGGTTGTCAGGCCGGGCAGAAGCTTCTCAGGGTCATGGGAATCGGTGCTGTCCCGTCCTCACGTCAGCGTTGAGATCGCGGACACCGGTTGCGGTATGAGCCAGGACGTGATTCAGCACATCTTCGACCCGTTCTTCACGACCAAGAGCGGAGGAACCGGACTGGGTCTTTCGGTTGCCCACGGCATCGTTCAGGAACACAACGGGCTTATAGACGTCGAAAGCAGCGAGGGGAAGGGATCGGTCTTCCACATCTTTCTGCCGATCCGCGACAAGGCTGATTTCGCGGCCTGAATTCCTCCCATTCTGCACAGGTTTGTACACCGGGTCTTGGGGCTGTCCATTCCCGCACCGCCACGATAGCGCACCATGTGGTGGTTAAGTTCCAAAAGCGCCACAATATGATGTGCCGCGTGGATATGGCACGAGTGGTGCTATTCTCCTTTGTGCGTGTTGCTCCAGGGGTGGGGGATGCGCGCATGGGGGGCTGTATGATAATGAGCGCTGCTGCTGCGACGGGGACCCGCAGGAAGATCCTGATGATTGACGACGAATTCGGGCCGCGTGAGAGCGTGCGGTTCGTATTCAAAAACGAGTATCAGGTGTTCTGCGAGGACTCCGTTGACAGTGGAGTAGAGCGCCTCAAGAAGGAAAGGCCGGATGTCGTGATCCTTGACATCCGAATGCCCGGCAAGACGGGCATAGAGGGGCTGCGTGCCATCAGGGAGGTGGATCCTGACGTCTCCATCGTCATGCTGACGGGTTTCGGAAGCATAGAGACGGCGCGGGAGGCGATGCGTTTCGGAGCCAACGACTACATCAAGAAGCCTTTCGACACGACAGAAATGCGAGACGTCGTAAAGAGGCACATCGAGCGGACCGAGATGGCGAGGCTCCGGTCCAGGTCCATGCACGATCTCGAGGACTTGAACGTGAGGTTGCGCAACGAGGCAAGGGCGAAGGAGCAGCTTGCCGAACTCGGGATGGCTTCAACGGGTCTTGTGCATGACCTGCGGAGTCCGCTGACTGCCATCTACGGGTACGTCCAACTCCTTATGGACGACGTGGCGAAGGCTGGGGCGGGGGCGCAGCAGGGAGGCAACACCGGCGAGACGATAGAGTATCTACAGGCCATAGCTTCAAGCGTGAAGCGCTGTCAGGAGATGGCCGATGTCTGGCGTTCTCTCGGGAAGGTTGAGGGTGTGGACCTTGTCCTTCGCGATATCGGTTCGCTGGTTGGGGATGCGGCGGAGGCTGTTCAGCCTCTTGCATCCTCGGCCGGAGTGAAGTTGAGCGTGGCCATGGGGCCGGGCGGCTGTGACGTGATGTGTGAGCCGCGGCAGCTCTACAGGGCCTTGCAGAACCTGCTCCAGAATGCCGTGCAGGCCGTGAATCGCGGGGCGGGACACGTCGAGATAGGGTGGAGGCGCATGGCTTCTGATTCGGCGGAAATATGGGTGGCTGATGATGGTCCAGGGCTTCCGGCTTCCATTTTGGAGAGAATAGGACAGCCCAACGTCACAACGAAGAGTGCCGAGGAAGGAATGGGGATAGGGCTGTACATCACGAAGCTCGTTGTTGAGAGGACCCACTCCGGCAGATTCAGCATCGTGAACCAGCCTGGCAGCGGAGCGAGGGCCTCAATCGAGCTGAAGCTTGCGGGTGATGAAGTCTGACGTTTTCTCTGCCGGAGTTCACCTCGGTTTTGCCCAGAATAGCCAGGATGCCTTCTGTGGTCGCCGGTGCAAGCCCGGTCTTTACGCGGAAAAGTACCGCTAGGGCAGAAACACGCCCTTCTTGAGTTTCTCCGGCAGGTACGTATCCAGCACGAAGTTGAGGCCGTGCTTTGCGAAAGCCTGTTGTTCGATGCGTACGCCGAGCTTCAGCATATGGTTCAGCGCGTCCTGCCACTGACGATGATGCCTGACGAACGGGTCGTTCTTGAGGGCGTCTTTTGCCCGCTTGATGTCAGCGTCTTCGAGAGGATGGGTGGCGTCTTCCAGCCTGTAGTCTGCGATGTCCTGCGGCGTGACTCCCAGAAACTTGGCCCTTGGAACGCAGAAGAAACGGTTTATGTGGGCTGACTGTCCCGATCCGACCTTGAGTGTCCTGTAGATGTTGCAGTAGCCGTATGGGTCTCCGTCGGTAAAGACCAGGACTGGCAGGTCGAGGTCGTCTGATATCCTGCGAACGAACCTGCGGCAGGCGCGTGTTGGAACCCCGCTCATGGACACGAGAATGCAGTTGGCCTTCTCGTAGTACATATGATGGACAAGGCGCTGGAAGAGCGACGCGGTCTCTATCACGAGAATCATCCGCGCCTTGCTTTCGAATTCAAGCTGTTCGACGCGTGACGGAATGCTCCATGCGCCAGTGCCGAGTTTTGCGCAGTCTATGCTGATCTGCCTGCCGGTGGCCGGGTTGCGGTCAGTTACTCTGAGAGGGCCGGCGACGTCGCCGCCGCGTTCATCCGGGATATACCCGAGTTGTTCCCGGTTGACGCCGAGCATGGCTTCCATGTCGTCAAGGAGTGTGTCGCTTTCGCTTTGCTCCTCGAAGCGGCACTCCGCCCAGCTCTTGCTGTTGTAGTAGACCTCGCGTTTACCCGCGATGTCGTTCTTGTCGAGCAAGTCCTTCTTGGTGGTTGCCATCAGCCGCATGGACTGTGCGAAAGTCTTGACGGTGCCGTACGTGAGCGTTCTGGTCGAGGACTTGCCTTTCATTTCCAGGTAGCCCTGCTTAGCGTCATAGCGCACATTGGAGAGCGAGCGAACGGGGAACTTGAGGCTGGGCTTCTGCCGCTTCAGAATATCCTGTTTGACGGTCTGTGCGGTCTCGACTATCCGGCGTGTAGCGTCTGCCTTGGAGCCGCCGAGCACGCTGCCGTGCGCGTCGGTGGTTGTCTTCCTGCCTTTTCCTGAAGCTGCCATCTGTAATGTCTCCGTTCCCGGCGGCTCAGATCTGGAGGTGAGTCCGGTCCAGAATGGTGCGAAGTTGCGAGACGATCTTCTCTTCCTCCCTGTCTGGCAGGTCGAGGACTTCCTTCAGTCCCAGCGCGAGGTGAGGAATATACAGCTCCATGTAGTTTCGTTTCCGTTCCGCCTCGTCCTGTCTGCGGCGTTTGCCGAGATATGCTGAAAGACGCCGCCCGCATTCCTGGAGGGCGAAGGTTATCTCGCGCATGATCTCCGGGTAATGGGCGACCGCCTCCTTGCTTTCGCTTGTGAAGGGGACCCACACGCTTGCCATGTGAACAAGGATCACCATCGGGCCGACCGGGAGAGATCCGCGCGGCTGGGGAAGACCGTAAGCCTTCCAGTTCACGCCTGAAGCGGCCTTGGTGATTGAGCACGCGCCAGCCATGGAGAGAAGGGGGACCCTGTTCGCAAAACGCATGAGGCGGGCCGAGTCGTCCGCGGCCATTTCCTTGTTTCCGCTGCCTTGCCGGGCATAGGCAAGTCCGGCTTCTATCTGGAAAGGGTTGCCGCGGTACACGGCTGGTGCGCGCGTGACAGCCGTATAGAAGTCTGCCCCGATCTCCTTTCGCAGTCCGGCCTCTATCGCTTCCTCTCCGATCGGCGAGAGGCAATCGGTGGGGGGGCGCATCAACTTGGCCCTGGAGATGGCATTGTAGAGCGCTTCGATCTCGCCGGTTGCTATGCGGGACGGCCTTGCGTTCGGTTCAAGTCCGGCGTCGCTGCATATCTGGAGCGCGACTGCATTGCTGACACGTGAGAAATCCTGATGCAGTGCGGATCGCAGATTCCGCGCCTTCGTATCCTTCAACATCTGCATCAGCATGCCGAGTTCCACTCCGTGGGGGTGCGGCTTGATCTCGCGGGGGAGATCCGGTGCGGCGTTGACAGCGCGGTGCCGGGTTGTCCACCCTTCTTCAGGCGCGGGGGCAGGTATTCCGGTGTCGTCATCCTCCGCGGCCTTGACCGTTTCCCTCGAAAGCAGCGATACACGGTAGTGCAGTTGCAGGTGCGGGTTCACGACCGCGCACTGCCTCAGGTACTCGTCGACCGACAGTCGGCCACGCACGTAGGCCGCCTCCATCTCAATGCTCACGCAGGTTCCGTGGGAATAGGTGGCTGGCTCAGCGGCGGCTCCGTCGGGGGCGGCCGCGAAGAATTGCGGGAGCCAGTCGCACTCCTCATCCTTCAGCACTTCAGGCTGGTTTCTCCTGGTATCCACATGTACGGACATCGAATGGGCCCGCGCTTTCGCGCCGGTGCGGGAGAGTATCTGCGTGGCTCCGCCAGTCGTGAGCTGGCCGTACATGCCTGCCGCGCTGATTCCGATTCCCTGCTGACCGCGCGACATGCGGAGCCGGTGGAACTTCGAGCCATAGAGAAGTTTCGCGAATATTCTGGGTATCTGCGACTTCACTATGCCGGGCCCGTTGTCCGTAACCGAAACCCTGAACCGGCTCTCGCCGGTCTGCGCGATATCAACGCTGACTTCGGGAAGAATGCCCGCTTCCTCGCAGGCATCGAGAGCGTTGTCGACCGCTTCCTTCACCGTGGTGAGCAGGGCCTTGCGCGGATTATCGAATCCAAGCAGGTGTCTGTTCTTCAGGAAGAACTCGGAAACCGATATTTCCCGCTGGCCCCGGGCCAGAGTCTCGGCGGTTTCAACGGAGTTCTTTTGCTTTCGCATCCGGCGGATCATGCCGGATGCGTTTCCCTTTTTCAAGCAATGCAGGACAGCAGGGCCTTCTCTGTTTTGCAAAGAAGACACAGCTGGATGCCATCTCATGACCCTGATATCGCCATTTGCCCGGCTGGAAGGAGGCGATATGCACGTCGGCCATGTGCATGGCACGGACGATGCTCCAGATTGAAGAGGAGCCCTCCAGCGGGCCGGGATGGTTTGGGGTGTACAGGCAAGAGTGTTCAAGCCTGAATACAGCACAGCAGCGCAAACCTCATGTCAACCCGTCCGCGGAGGGCTTCTTTTTTCAGATGTCCGGCTGGTTCATCCGCTCGAAGCCTTCACTGTTGCATTGGCCCAAACGACTCAATACTATCGGACCTGTGTCTCGTCGTCTGTCTGCACTTGCAGGAGCGGGAGGCGCAGAGGGTTGGGGGAAACCGATGAGAAGACCACACTTCATGCTGATTTGCGTCTTTGCCATGCTGTGTGCGGGCGTGGCGGCTGCCGGGATTCACGACGCCGTGAAGGAAGGGGATTACAAGCTGGTGCGGGCTTTCCTGGCCGGCCCTGATGCGTCGGCTGTTGCCAACCTGCGGGCGAGCGGCGGATCCACTCCGCTTCACTGGGCAGCGCTGTATTCCCGTGATGATATGGTCAAGCCGCTGATCAAGGCCGGTGCGGATGTGAACGCCACGACGGACAACGGCTACACGCCGCTTCACTGGGCTGCGAACAAGAATGCGGCAAAGATCGCGGGTGAGCTGATCCGGGCCGGTGCGGACGTGAACTCACTGTCGCCGAAGGGCTACACGCCGCTTCACTGGGCCGCGATAACGGATGCGCGGGATGTCGCGGAGCTGTTGATATCGAAGAAGGCCATGGTGGATGCCAGATCGCACGACGGCATCACGCCGCTGCACATTGCGGTGAAGAAGGATGCCGTGGGCGTGGTTGAATTACTGATCAAGAAGGGGGCGGATCCTGTTGCGGCCGCTTCTGACGGCACCACGGCACTGCAGTGGGCTGCAAGCGACCGCATGAAGGAACTCCTGGCCAGAGCGCTGCCGCAGCCGCGGGAGAGAGTTAGCGGCGGCCCGGAACCATCGGCCGGTCCTATCGCCGAGCGTGGCGGGTCGGCCAGGAGTGTCGGGTCGGTTGTAATGAAGGGCGGAGTGAAATACGTGGGTGAGATGGGTTCCGGCGTTCCGGATGGCCGAGGCAGGATGGAGTATCCCGACGGTGCGGTCTATGAAGGCAACTTCACCGATGGGGTACGGAACGGCTCAGGCGTCTATGCCTTCGCCGGCGGAGATGTGTATTCGGGTGAATGGAGCGCAGGCCTGTTCTCCGGCAAGGGCGTTTACTTGTTTGCCAACGGCGGGAAAGTGGAGGCAACGTGGAGCAAGGGACGGATGCTGGAAGGATCCGGCTCCGTGAAGTTCGCGAACGATGACACCTATGAAGGCGCCATGCGTCTCGGCCGGTTGAGCGGGGATGGCAGGTACGTCTGCGCTGATGGCAGGGTTTTTCAGGGCACATGGATCGACAATAGGTACATCGGCGCCGCGACTGATCCGTCCGGCCTGCTGGAGAGATAGATGGATCGCGGGGGGCGCGGCGACGAAATGCAGGAGAAGTATCCGTTCGCGGAGATAGAGGCCCGCTGGCAGAAACTGTGGGACGACAGTGCCTGTTTCACCGCCGACACGTCCAGATCCGACAAGAAGTTCTACTGTCTGACCATGTTTCCCTACCCGTCGGGGACGATGCACGTCGGGCATGGCAGAAACTACATCATCGGTGACGTCCTTGCGCGCTACAAGAAGATGCGCGGTTTCGAGGTCCTCTCTCCCATGGGTTGGGACGCGTTCGGCCTTCCCGCCGAGAACGCAGCCAAGGACAAGGGGATACACCCTAAGGATTCTACACGCCAGAACATTGCCCACATGAAGAGGCAACTCCGGCAGTGGGGGGTTGGATACGACTGGAATCGCGAGGTAGACACGTCCGACCCTGAGTACTACCGCTGGACCCAGTGGATATTCCTGCAACTCCACAAGCGGGGGCTTGCGTACAGGAAATGCGCCCCTGTGAACTGGTGCGAGCTATGCACGACCCTTGCGAACGAGGAGGTCCTTGCCGACGGGACGTGCGACCGATGCGGGAGGCCGGTTGCCAAGAGAGACTTGGACCAGTGGTTCTTCAAAATAACGGACTACGCCCAGAAGCTTCTCGACGACCTGGACCTCCTGCCGAAGTGGCCGGAGAAAGTGCGCCAGATGCAGGCGAACTGGATCGGGCGTTCAGAGGGCGCCAGGGTTGAGTTTACGGTCAGCGAGACCGGCGATCCCTGCCCTATTTTTACGACCAGGCCTGACACGATATACGGGGTTACGTTCTTGGCGATAGCGCCGGAACATCCGCTGGTCCGAAAGCTGATTGCGGGGTCGCCGCGCGAAACCGAGGTCATGGATTTCATCAGCCGCCAGCTCATGGTGTCGGCCGCCGTGCGCTCTGACGGCGCGACACGCAAGGAGGGGGTGTTCAGCGGGTTCCATGTGCGCAACCCGTTCAACGGAGAAAACGTTCCTCTCTGGGTGACGAACTACGTGCTGATGGAATACGGCACCGGCGCGGTGATGGCTGTTCCAGCACATGACCAGCGCGATTTTGAATTCGCACGGGAGTACGGCATACCGGTCAAGGTTGTCATCCAGAACGAGGAACGGCCGCTGGATGCAACGGTCATGACCGAAGCATATGTCGGTGACGGTCCGATGGTTGCATCAGGTCCGTTCGACGGGCAACGGAACAGGGATGCGATACCCGGAATGATCCGGCACGCGGCCCAAGGCGGGTTCGGGGACTCGTCAGTCACGTACCGTCTGCGAGACTGGCTCATCAGCAGGCAGCGTTATTGGGGCGCGCCGATCCCTATCGTGCATTGCGGGAAGTGCGGCGCCGTTCCCGTGCGAGAGGAGGATTTGCCCGTCCTTCTTCCGGACGACGTTGATTTCAGGGTGGAGCGCGGGAACCCCCTGGCTTCGCATGCCGCCTTTCCATCCGCGAAGTGTCCTTCCTGCGGCGGGCCGGGGAAGAGAGAGACCGACACGCTGGCACAGTGGCTGTGCTCCTGCTGGTATTTCCTGCGTTACGTGAGTCCGGGGCGGGCGGATGTTCCGTTCGACCGCGAAGACGTGAACAGGTGGCTGCCGGTTGACCAGTACATAGGCGGTGTGGAGCATGCTGTTCTGCATCTCCTTTACTCACGTTTCATCGTGAAAGTTCTTCACGACGCCGGACACGTCGGGTTCCGCGAGCCGTTCGGTGCGCTGTTTACGCAGGGGATGATCTGCAAGCGGAGTTCAAAGGACGGGCAGCTCTACAAGATGTCCAAGTCCAAGGGCAATGTTGTCAGTCCCGATGAGCTGGTGGTCGAGTATGGAGCGGACACGCTCCGGCTCTACACGCTCTTCATCGGCCCGCCGGAGAAGGATGCCGAGTGGAGCGACCAGGGGATCGAGGGCGCGGTTCGTTTTCTGCGGCGGCTATGGAGGAAGGTATACGACAAGAGGCAGTTCATTACCGGTCTTGAGGCCGGCGTGCCGCCTATGGACGGTATGGAACCGGCTGTCCGTGAACTTCACCGCGCAGTTCACACCGCCATCCAGCAGGTCACCTTCGACATTGAGGAGGGATTCCGGTTCAATTCGGCGATAGCCAGAATCATGGAGCTGCTGAACGCTATTGATGCTTGCGAGCTTGGCGAATCGAGTTCCGCGGGGACAAGGCGAGTTTACAGGAACGCGATGGAGACGCTGGTGGTCCTGCTTTCTCCCTTTGCGCCGCACATCTCCGACGAGCTCTGGACGGAACTTGGGCACAAGGCGCCGCTGATGGCCGTCCCGTGGCCGGAATTCAGCCCCGAGGCGCTTGCGAGGGACGAGATCGAGATTGCTGTGCAGGTGAACGGAAAGGTCCGTGGCAGGGCGGTGGTTTCCGCGGACGCTGATCGGGAAACGATGGAGAAGGCGGCGCTGTCGGACGCCAACGTTCTGAAATTCACCGAAGGAATGACCGTGCGGAAAGTGATTGTCGTTCCCGGCAAGCTGGTCAACGTTGTGGCTTCATGACGGGCATGGCTCGGCAGTTTCTATCCAGGGCGGCGAGAACGGTTGCATCTTTCGTCTCAATGGCGCCGTCCGAGCGGCGCGCGTTGCTCGTGGTGGTCGGCCTGTTCATCCTCGGGCTAGCAGTCATGGCATGGCGGGGAAACCTGCACCGTTGAACCACGCGGGCGGGGCATGCCCTGCGCAGGTGGCGGCAGGTGGCGGCGCGTTTCAGAATGCAAGAGATACGCCGACAGACAGCACGGGATAGAAGACAAGCCCTTCGGTATCTTTCTCAAACTGCCTTATCTCCGCATCCAGGTCGGCATTGAGCGCCTCCTGCAGCAGCGGGTCGGTCGCGGTTGCGTTGGCGGAAGCCTGCAGTGAATCGCCATACATCACCCCGAAATCGCAGGCGAAATGCCACCGGCCGTTCCTGCTCACGGCGTTGCCGTAACCGAATCCGGCGTAGTAGCCGGTCGGTTCAAGCGTGATCTTGCCGTCAAGCCCGAGAATCTCGTAGTCGGTATTCTGCAACTCGAGGGTCTCATTCGGGACGGCGGACAGAGTGGCCTTCGTGTTGTTGAACACAACGCCGCCGGACAGACGGAAACCGCCTCCGAACGGGTGAACGTCGAGGAGCACGGGGAATGTAAGCCACGTGATCGAACTCTGGACATTTGCTTCGTCGAGCGACAGGTCAAGGTCGAGATCGAAGTAGTTGACTCCAGCGCGCAGGTTCAGTCTGGGAAGAAGCTTGAGTGTCAGGTCGGCGCCGGCTCCCTGGGTTCCGGCCTTTGCGGTTACGCCAACCCATCCGGCCGAACTGGTCAAGGCGCCTGCGGCCAGCATGCAGGCAACGAGGACGGCGGACAACGATCTTCTCATGGCAGCTCCTTTCGGGAGTTCTTAGCCCTTTGCCGGGGCACGGGAATGGTGTAGTTTCCGGTGATGATTTGGAGCAGATTCCGGGCCACGGAAGCAAGCCAAAACGCCGCTGTGAAGGCGGGAGAATGGCGCGGCGGGGAGGTCTGAGATGGGGGACGAGTGTGTGTTCTGCGGCATAGTTGAGGGGCGGATTCCCGCTCAGAAGGTCTACGAGGACGAGCATGTCGTCGCATTCATGGACATAGGGCCGGTGGTGAAGGGGCATGTCCTGGTGGTTCCTAAGAGGCATTACGATCCGATCACCGGCACACCTGACGAGGTATTGTCGCGTCTTATCAGGGTGGTGCGGATAGTGGCTGACGCACAGATGAAGGGGCTTAAGGCCGACGGGATAAACGTTACCCAGGCCAACGGGCGCGTTGCGGGTCAGGTCGTTCCTCATATCCATTTCCATGTAATTCCGCGGTTCGAGGACGACCGGCATTCATGGAACTGGAAGGCGGGTTCGTACGAGAATCGTGAAGAAATGGCCGGCTATGCCGAGAAGATCACCGGTGGAATGGAGTCTGGGGGGACCGGAAATGCATGAGGCTGATTTCAGGGAGGCGGCGCGCCGGATAGTGGAAAAGGACAGTCGCTATGATCTTGAATCATACGTCTTCATCCGCGAGGCGCTTGACGACGCGGCAAAGGCGCTGAAGAAGCCGGAAGAGGGACCGGGCAGGCATATCACCGGGCAGGAACTGCTCGAATGCATACGCGACTTCGCCCTGCGCGAATTCGGTCCGATGGCCGCCACGGTCTTCAAGGAGTGGGGGGTCAAGAAGACGGAGGATTTCGGCGAGATCGTGTTCAACCTCGTTGAAGCCGGCATACTGGGCAAGACCGAGAGCGACAAGAGAGAGGACTTCGCGGGCGGGTACGATTTCCGCGAGGCGTTCGTCAAGCCCTTCCTGCCGCCATCCGCGCTGGCCGGGAAGCGGCACGGCCGTGGGCGCGCGAAGAACTGACAGTTGCACCCCGCGCCGCACGGTTGGGCTCAGCCGCCGGAGACGAGGCCCAGATAAGCCCAATTGATACCGACCGTGGCGATGGCAAGCGCGGCGGCGCAGGCTTTGTCTTTCCGGGACATCGCCAACCTCAGTCGCGGCAGATCGAAGGCCAGAACCAAGGCGGAGTAGGCGGAGAAGGTGACAGCGGCGGCGGCGACTGCGACGGCGAGCGGCTGGCTGCGTACGGCAGCCGCGACCTGTCCGCGGAGGATCAATTCCGCGCAGTGGACCGTTCCGCATCCCGGACAGGGCACGCCGAAGCGATCATGCAGAAAGCAGCCAGGCAGGACGCGCGGGAACCACTTCAGGACCGTCCAAAGCGCCGCAAACGAAAACGGGACCGCTCCGAGGCCGATGGCGGCCTCGGGGAAGGTCCCGCATTCCCGCGTGGCGAGCAGTTTCAGTTTCAGACTGTCTGAATGCCCTTGAACCAGTCCTCGGCCCATTTGCCGATCAACGGCAGCGGCTTCACCTCGCCCCGGATAGCATTCATGAGGCCCATGACGTTCAGGACCAGCATGCCGATTCCGCCGACGATGCCGATGATGAAGCCAATGCATATTACGGCCAGAACGGAACTGGCCACGGCGACAGCGGCGGCGGCTATCCAGAGCATCAGGCACTGCTTGGCATGGTAGAGGCTGAACTTGTTGTTCCGCTGGATCAGCGGAATGACAAAGAACGGGAGTCCAAGGAAGCTGATGGCGTAGCTGAGAATCGCGAAAGCCTTGCCTTCCTCTACCGTCTTGGGATCAAACGGAGCTGGCGCGGCCTGCGGCATCTCCGGTGCAACGTCGGTCCGTTCTCCTGATGCGGGCGTCTGATCATTCATTGTCCACCTCCCTTTGTTGCGGCCTTTGCCTGTCCGTGATCATAGATGCGGTGGTTGCGGAAACAAGGACAAACATGGTGAGCGTCTGCCTGTCTGCATGGGAAGCGGCGGGGCGTCCGCGATCACGGCCATTCGGTTCCGCGGTATGCTTTCGGGCGCGGATGGCCGTGCATCGGCGTTGACGCGTCGGTTCCCGCATTCCACGGTATGTGTCTCACGTACGGGCCTTTGGGGCCTTCAACTCGTCCGTCCGCGAGAATCTTGTCCATTGCGCTGCGCACCCGTTCCTCGATTTCCCTTCGCGCCCGTTGCCGGCGTTTGCGGAGGATGAAAGGGAAGACGGCGATCACGACCAGCGCCGATGCGACCATGAATATGAGCATCCACACCCCGGCGCGTGGAAGAGTCCCGAATCCGCCTTCGTTGCAGATCGGGCAGATGTTCACCGCGACATGCCTCGGGCCGGCATTTCTCGCACAAGCACAAGCCCGGTTCTGCAGGGGAGATAGACGGAGATGCAGTGGCGAAGTTCGGATCCGCACGCTGACGGAGCGGAGGCGAACTGCTGACCTGGATTAACCCTTCCGTGGCCGCCGTAGGCGGCGGAATCGGTGTCAAACACGAGGCGGTATGACCCCGGCGGCAATTCGACAGGCAGATCCGGGTAGGAGACGGACGGATGGAAATTGAGAATGAAGAAGTAGTTGCGGCGTCCAAACGCAATCACACCGGCGGATGAAATGCCCGGAAGACGCTGCGGGAGAGCTGATCCGACAATGCCGGCATCCGTGATGAGTCTGAGGAGATCGCGATCGAAATCGGCGAGGAAATGGAACCGGAGTGACGGGTCCGATCGAAGACTCCAGAGGCGTCTGGCGTGGCGATACGACCAATTGTTGCCCTCGCGCGGGAAGTCTATCCATTCCGGATGCCCGAATTCATTGCCCATGAAGTTCAGGTAGCCGTGAGAAGCCGATGCCAGGGTTGCAAGGCGCATAAGTTTGTGGAGGGCCATTCCGCGGTCTATGCGCAGTTCCTCGTCGGTGATGCGCATGGCGCGGTACATCGCCTCGTCCATCAGTTGGAAAGCCATGCTCTTGCCGCCGACCAGTGCCTGGTCGTGCGACTCGACGTAGGATATGACCTGTTCGTCGGGGCGCCTGTTCGTCAGTTCACGCCAGATGTGGTCGACATTCCAGTTCTCGTCCGGGACGTCCCTTGCCAGCTTGAACCACATATCAGGTATGCCCATTGCGAGTCGGTAGTCGAACCCGCAGCCCCCGTCCTCCCAAGGCGCCGCGAGGCCTGGCATTCCGCTCACGTCCTCGGCAATGGTGACTGCGTCCGGGCGGACGGAATGGATCAGTCTGTTCGCGAGGGCGAGATAAGTGAGAGCGTCTTCGTCAACCGACGCGTCGAAGTAGCGGTCGTACGAATCGAATGCGGGGCCGAACCCGTGATGGAGGTACAGCATGCTTGTCACTCCGTCGAAGCGGAAGCCGTCAATGCGGTACTCTTCCAGCCAGAACCGGCAGTTCGACAGGAGGAAATGAACCACTTCAGGCCTGGCGTAGTCGAAACACAGGGATCCCCATGCCGGGTGCAGGCCGCGTCCCTCGGCGTGGAAGTACTGGTGTCGTGTTCCGTCGAAAAGGGCCAGCCCTTCGACTGCGTTTGGTGCGGCGTGTGAGTGAATCAGGTCGATTATGACCCGCAACCCCATGCCGTGCGCGTCGTCAACCAGGCGTCGGAAGTCGTCCGGGGTTCCGAAGCGCGAAGAGACTGCGAAGAAATTCGAGACGTGGTAGCCGAACGACCCGTAGTACGGGTGCTCCATCACGGCCATCATCTGCACCGTGTTGTAGCCGACTTCCGCGATACGCGGGAGCATGGCCGTCCGGAACTCGTCGAACGACCCCACGCCCTCCTTTTCCTGTGCCATACCCGGGTGGGACTCGTAGATCAGCAATGCATCGGGGCGGGGGGGGGCGGAATTCCGCCATTCGTAGGGTGCGGGCGGATCCCAGACCTGGGCGTTGAATATCAGGGTGGACGGGTCTTGCACAACGCGTGTTGCATACGAAGGGATACGGTCGCCTTCGCCTCCGTTCCATCGCACGCGAAGCCGGTAGAGACTCCCGTGCGGGAGCAGGGATCGCGGCAGGACAAGTTCCCATTCGCCGGGGCGTTCTGCGGGGCGCATGCGGCATTCCTCTACTTCACGCCATCCGGAGAAGTCGCCGATTACGTGGATGGAGCTTGCGTTAGGCGCCCATTCGCGCAGCACGCGGTCGCGTCCGCGGCCATGCAACCCGAAGTGCAGGTGACCGAGCGCGGCATCTTCGATCGGACGGCCGTTTCCGATTCGTTTCGCCGCCTCTACCGCGAAGGAATGGCGTCGTTCGATCACGGGCAGGAACGGGCTAAGATAGGGGTCGTCGGACAATCTGGCGTTGGTGCGCCGTTGACCAGTCATCGGATGCGCCGCCTCCGGAGTTCGCGGGGCCGCTCAGAATTCACGAACGAGCGGACGTTTGAGCATCTCTTCGTAAATGTCGAAATAGCGCCTTGCCGTGACTTGGTGAGTGAACCGGCCGGCACTCTCGATCATGACGCGCCGTGTCTGGGCTTCCCGGACCGGCGCTGGAAGGCGGTGGAAATCCATTGCCCGGTCAATTGCCCATCGGAGTCCGCCGGCGTCGAAGACGCGGAACACGAAGCCGTTGCCGGTGCTGTTTTCGACGGAGATATGCTCGACCGTGTCCTTCAGCCCCCCTGTTTCGTGGACCACGGGGAGGGATCCGTACAGGCAACTGACCATCTGGGGAAGGCCGCAGGGCTCGAAGCGCGAAGGGACAAGAGTGAAGTCGGAAGCCGCGTAGCCCAGGTGAGAGAGCGGGTCGTCGAAATCGCAGACGCAAACGCGGTCGTAGAAGTCGTGGGCCCGCACTATGTCGTGGAAATGCTTCTGATATGAGCCGTTGGCGACTATGGCGATCTGGATGCCGTCATCCCAGTAGGCGGACACCACGTCATGGAGGATATGGGTGAGTAGCTGGCAGCCTTTCTGAATGGGATCAAGTCTCGAAGGCCAGAAGAACAGCGGCGCGTCAGGATTGGCCGCCAATCCGGTTTTCGCCTGGAAGTCCAGCTTGTTCGCCCTTTTCCCGGCGACGAAGTCGCTGCTCGAGAACCGTGCATGGATCATGGAGTCTGTCTGGGGATGAAAGGTGGCGTCGGGGGAATTGAGTATCCCGACCGCGCAGCCTGCCCGGACCTTGCTGGCTATCTCGTTGCGCACATGGCCTGGAATGAAATCATGCTGGCCCTCAACAATCTCTCTCAGGAATGACGGGCTCACGGTGTTGATGAAGTGGGATGCGAATATGCCGCTTGCGAGGAGGTCCACCACATTGCCGGCGCGCGATTCCTCGTAACTGCGCGGGGGGTACTTGAAATAGAGGTATTTCCAGAACGACGCCGCGTCAATGCCGCGGTCTTCGATCACGGCAAGCGGCAGCTCGTGGGTGTGTATATTGTGGAGAGTGAAGAGGCACGGGATGTTCATGCGGCGCGCCGCCGCGGGGATGAGGCCGGTCATCCAGTCGTTGCAGTGAATGAGGTCTGGATTGACGCGGGGAATGATGTTGTTCAGGACTTCGCGCTGGAAGGCGGTGGCGATCTTGGGGTTGTCCTCCGAGTAGTTGCTGTACACCTCGTCGCGGTAGTAGAAGGCGCGGTCTTCCGCGAGGTGAATCCTGGTGTGCGGCAGCTTGCTCTGGTAGATGCGCAGTTCGTCGCTGATGAGGTTCGCGACCTCTATGTGGAACATTCTGCGGTAGTGCGGGAGTGCGACATGCACATCCGCGCCCATCTCGAACAGGGCAGAGACCAGGGATGCCGAGACGTCCGCCAGGCCGCCGGCCTTGGCGGTGAGGCGGTTGGCCATGTTGCCCATGCCGGGAGGCAGGTATGTTATCTCCGGCGTGACGACCAGTATGCGCGGGTTGGCCCTCTTCCCGAAGACCTCCGACATCGAGTGGGTGGTCTTGGCCGTAACCTCGCCCTGGCCGGCCGCGTCCGCGGCAGATGTCCTTACTCGCCGTCTGACCATGTGATAAGACCCAGCATCATTGATTTCCAGTCACGCCCCGCCGGCGATGCCCGGCAAGTGAAAGCGTAGCGCCCCGTATGTTCGCAGTCGATCCTGTGCTCGTATTCGTACGTTCCGCCGCCGGTTTCTTTCGCCAACTTCATCTTCTGGACGGAACTCTGAACGATGCGGTTCTTGGAATCAACAGGCCCGTGGTACACCTCGATATCCACTTCATCCGGCGTGAGAGAGCCGAGCACGGCGCTTGTGCGCACCGTGAAACTGTCTCCGACGTGAAGAAGCGACACGGGACGGTCCGCGGTCGGGGCCGATACGCGGACGTCCTTCCAGAACGCGGAGAGTCGTTCGCGTTGTTTAACGAGCGCGCGTGCCGTCGCGGCCGAGTTGGCGTTCAATTCCTTGTTGTGCTGTGCGGCTTCCGTGTAGAAGCGTTCCCTGTATTCAGCGACCATGCGATGGCTGGTGAAGTGCCCCAGCGCCATACGGATCGAGCCCTTCATCATCTTGACCCACGTTGCCGGCAGATCGCCGACCTGACGGTCGTAAAACTTCGGAATGACGTCGTTTTCGAGAAGGTTGTAGAGAGCCTGCGCCTCAACCGAATCCTGGTGCTCCGGGTCGTCGTACACCTCGCCGTCGCCGATTGCCCATCCGCAATCGCGGCTGTAGCCTTCGCACCACCAACCGTCCAGAGTGCTTAGGTGGAGTCCGCCGTTGACGGCGGCCTTCATTCCGGACGTGCCGCTGGCCTCGTGCGGGCGACGTGGCGTGTTCATCCATACATCCACGCCCTGGATGAGCGTGCGCGCTATCTCGATGTTGTAGTTTTCGAGGAACACCAGACGGCGCCGCACTCCCGAGTGGGTGGCGAACTGCACGATCTGGCGGATGATGGCCTTGCCGTGATCGTCGGCCGGATGAGCCTTGCCCGCGAATATGAACTGAACCGGGCGCTCGTTGTTCGAGAGTATGGCCTTGAACCGGTCAGGGTCGCTGAGAAGCAGCGAAGCCCGCTTGTAAGACGCGAAGCGTCTCGCGAAACCGATGGTCAGGCATTCGGGGTCCAGCACCGATTTCGCCTGGGCGACGTCCGCCCGCGTGGCGTTGCGCGCGCTGTACTGGTCTTCCATCCACTCGCGGACGGATCTGACCATGTGCGAACGGCGCAGCTCGTGGGCGTGCCACAGTTCCTCGTCCGGGATTTGGTTGACCATGTTCAGCAGGTCGGGGGATGCCGGGTGGGTGCACCAGTCCGGCCCCATGTAGCGGCGGAAGAGGGCCATGTTGTCCGGCGAGAGCCAGGATGGAACATGGATGCCGTTTGTCACGTGGCCGATGGGCACCTCGTCTTCCGGCTTGCCCGGCCAGAGATGCTTCCACATGGCGCGCGCGACCTTGCCGTGCAGTTTGCTCACACCGTTGCTGTAGAAGGCCATCCTGAGTCCGAGTATGGTCATGGACAGTTCGTTGTGGTAGCCGGCGTTCGGATCATCCGGCTGGCCCCATTTCACTATCGTGTGGGGATCGATGCCCAGTTCGCCCTGCATCGCGTTCATGTGCGAGATGACAAGGTCCGCAGGGAAGGTCTCGTTACCGGCAGGGACCGGGGTGTGCGTTGTGAAGACCGTTGTCCTCTGCACGATTTCAATGGCGGCGGGCAGGTCCAATCCACGCTCCTTCAGCATGTGAGACAGGCGTCCGACGGAGAGGAAAGCGGCATGGCCTTCGTTGATGTGGCAGACGGACGGCTCAAGTCCCATGGCTGTCAGAGCCTTGTATCCGCCGATGCCGAGCAGTATTTCCTGACGGAGTCTTGTCTGCCTGTCTACAACGTACAACTTCGCCGTTATCTCGCGAATGTCAGGCCTGTTGTCCGGGATGTTCGTATCGAGCAGGAAAAGGGGCACGCTGCCGACGTTCAGTCTCCAGATCACGGCGAGCATATTCCCGTCCGGGATAGGCAGGGAAATCACAAGCGGCTCCCCGTTCGAGCCTGTCACCTGCTGGAGCGGCAGGAGGTGAACGTCGTTCTCCATGTACTGCTCCTGCTGCCAGCCGTTCCTGTCGAGGTGCTGCTGGTAGTGGCCCTGCCGGTAGAGGAGTCCGACGGCGGCCATTGGAAGAGACAGGTCCGAAGCGGCCTTGAGATGGTCACCGGCCAGGACACCCAGACCGCCGGAATATATCCTGAGGCTCTCGTGAATGCCGTACTCGAGCGAGAAGTATGCGATGCATTTTTCGCCGCAGACGCCGCCGTTACGGGGCTTGCGCTTGATTACTTCCTGTTCGAACTTGGCCTTCACTTCGTCCACGTGACGGAGAAAACCCTCTTCGAGCGAGAGTGCCTCGAGCCGCTTCTGAGGCACCCTGTTCAGGAAGACCTGAGGGCTGTGCCCCGAACTCCGCCACAGGTGCGGATCTATGCGACGGAAGAGCTCTATCGCATCCGGGTTCCATGACCACCACATGTTGGACGCAAGTGTCTCAAGGAACTGGATACCCGCGGGCATTGACGGCAGGACGCTGAACAGTTCAAGCTTCATCAGTTTCCCCATGTTGAGCAAGCCGTTCCGGCTGCTCGAAGGCAGCGGAGTGCTGCCTCTATCACTCGACGATCAGGACGCTATTGAGAGACCCGTGCGGGTTCGGCGCCCATTCGGAGCACTCCGGATCGAGACACCACTGACCGTCCACCACGAACTTGTACTCGTAGCGTCCGGGCGCAACAAACATCGTCGTCTTGAAGATGCCCGAGCCATCATCCTTCAGCGATTTCTTGAGCGGGTCCCAGTCATTGAAGGTTCCAGCCACGAAGACTTGAGATCCGGGTTGTGCCGCCAGCGAGAGCTGCACACGTTTCTTGCCTGCGTTCACAGATCTGCGCATAGCCCATTGCTCCTTGATCCGCCCGTCGGGTGCGACGTCGCACTTCATCCGCTTCGGCAGCAAACCGGCCGGTTGGGGGTGCGGCACCCTTGGGAGGGCAAGTCATTTAAGCAGATTGGCGATGGAAAACAAGCTCATCCGTAAATGATGAAGGGGCCACATTCCTGCCATGCGTTCAGAAAGCGTGCCGTGGCAGGGATTGCCGGATGCCGTCGCGTGCGGAAGCTGTTCTGTCCATGATGGTTACGCCGCGGAGTGGATCTGCGCCAGCCCTGACAGCCCTCTTCTGGACCGTCCGGGCGGCGGGCGGCGCTTGGCGCATGGGGCCAGTTGGCTGGCTCGAATTGATCACGTGAGTGCGGTTTACGGCTGGCGGCCGGGGAGTCTGAAGTTTCCGGGCGGGTTCGGGAATCGCCTGTCCGTAAGGTGTCGTCCGTCTTTCTTCCCTGAAAGCCATGAACGACGCGACGGCTTGAGACGCGGAGAGTGGCGCCTCATTCTGTCTTGTCGAGGCAGAGGCGTTGATCCTTTCTTCCGACGCGGTTTCATAAGTGGGGCCGCGTGGTATGCGGGCCTCGATCCGGTCACGAAAGGCGCTGAAGTCACGGGAGGGGGTTGATTTCTCGTAGGCGGACTGCGACTCGATCGAGTCAACGGCGTGCGCCGATGGTGTTGGGCTGCAGAGATGGGCGGAAGACGTGAAGACGTAGTGCTCGTGTGTCAGGCCGAACGAGATCTCCATGTGGAAGCCTCCGGAATAGAGCCCCATAGAGGCGTAGGAGCCGGGGTAGGGCGGCGGAGGAAGAGGCGCCCAACCGTAATAGCCGGGCGATGATCTCCAGCATACCCACGCGGGCGCCCAGTATCCGCCGGGAATCCACACCCAGCCCCTGACGGGTGTGCGAACCCACCATCCATAGTGGAACGGTATGTTTCCCCATGCGTATGCCGAGTCCCAGTACCAGCCCCATTCGGTCCATAACCATCTCCCGCCGTGGCAGTACGGACGCCATCCGGGCACCTCAACGGCGATTGTCGGTTGCCAGACGGTGCCAAGGGAATCCATATGAAGCCAGTGGCCATGCGGCGACAGGTCGGAATAGAACATCGGGTATGCACCGTATCCGACATAGAGGCTGGACGCCTTTGCGGCCGGCGCGGCAGACAGACACAAGCACGCCAAAGCTGCGCAGAACAGGTGACGCGCCGTCCTTGTTCCAGCATTCATGGTAACACCTCTTTCTCCATGCATGGCACCTTCCCTATTCTCGTGCCTTCATTAGTATCGACGTGGAGCGCGCCGGATTTATTCACCGGCCTGCCGTTTCCGGTTCCCGGTCCCGGTGGTGATCAGGCGCCGGTGGATGCTGGCGCGCGGCCGGCAGGGCATGTAAGCTTCGGCGCAGTGAATAAACAGGACCACTGTTCCGTCAATCCTGTTAAGGGAAGCTCAGATCTCCTCAGGCGGGCACGAGCCGGGGATATAGGCGCCTTCTGCGAGGGGTTCGAGCCGCACAGAATCTTCATAACGAGGCTTGCGTCGCGTCTTGTCGGCCCTGACGATGCGGGGGATGTGGCAATGGAAACGTTCCTCAAGGCGTGGCAGGCGCTGCCTCGGTTTCGCGGGGACAGCGGTTTGAGAACGTGGCTGTGCCGGATTGCCCGGAACTGTGCGTTGGATATGCTCCGGAGGCGCAAGAGGGGATTTTCGGATACCGGAGAGGCCGGAGACGGAGACGGCCGCGGTGCGGCGCGATCGCAGATGGACCAGTGGGCCGACGTGCTTGCCTTTTCGCCCTCGGATATTATCGAGAGGCATGAGACGTCGCAAATGCTCGAACGTGCGATGTCGGCGCTGGGCGACGTTCATCGGCTCTCAATGGAGCTGCGCTACAGCGACGGTTTGAGCTACAGGGAGATAGCGGCCGCAACAGGGGTCTCGATCGGCACGGTCATGTCCAGGCTGTTTGTCGCCAGACACAGGGTGCGGCGTTGGCTTGTGGAACAGGGGGTGCGCCCATGAAGACTTCTCTGTCCGGAGTATCACCGGAACGCGGTCATGTCGGCAGCGTGATGCCGGCCGCGGAGTTCTGGGGCAAGTTCCGTGACAGGGCGGAGCGCCTTCCCCGTCAGTCTCCGCGCATCGGGACCGGGGGACTGGGGTATGCTTCCCTCGTGGCCGCGGGAATAGCCTGTGTCGTGCTTGTCGGCGCCGTGTCGCTGACCAAGACCCAGCGTTCGCCGGCAGCCGGTTCCGAAGTGACATCGCTTGACGTACAGACGGCGTATTCAGGGATACTGGTGATGAAGGACCCGGCAGCGACGATCATCTGGGTGATGGGCATGGAGCCCGAAGACGCTGGAGGCGACACGTGAAGAAGATTGTTCTCTCTGTGCTGCTGTTACTTGTTGCGGGCGCGGTAGCGGCGGGCGAGTCGCTGACCGTGCGGCTTGTCCGCGCCCGGCAGGGCAAGTCGGACGGGCCCAGCCCAGGACTTGAAGACGTTGCGCCTGCGCTCGAAAGAAACCTGGCCTACGGCAACTTCAGGGTGGTTGCGTCCGCAACTCTTCCGCTTCCTGCCGACGGATCGCAGCGGAGGATCGGCGCCTACGATGTCGTCTGTTCGGGTCCGCAGGATGATCTGGCGATCGAGGTGACCGCAGGCGGCCGCCCGGTAATCCGCACCAGGGTTGTTCTGCGGGACGGGAAGCCGCTGATAGTCGGCGGACTCGGGTCGGCCGAAGGCGGCAGGATGATGTTCGTCTTCGAATCCGTCGCCGGCAGATCGCGACGGTGAAAGCAATCCGCATCCATGCCCGCGCCGCTTGGCGGGCGTCTGATCGTCCTCTATACGAAGAAGGCCATCGACACCCTGAAAGAGCATGACTTAGACGCGCCCTGATCGGGCGAGACGGGGAATGTCCGGTCTCTCGTGCGACAAAGGGGGCGGATGAGGCTGAGGTAGCAGGCCGGCTGCGACGAGGATGCAGGCGACGCACGGGCGGTTGAGTGGCTTGCCCCGCTTGCCAGGGACACCGACCCAAGGGTGCGTAGAACGGTTGCTCTCGCGCTTGGCCGTCTGGGCGCCGAGTCCGGCGAACCGGTGCTGCGCTTCCTGTGCGATGACCCGGAAGAACAGGTGCGGACCGCGGCCGTCGAGGCCATCGGGATACTGCTGAAGAGCGGCCGCGGGTCCAAGTAGGAACGGGTGGCGCCGGGGCCGGTCAGACCGGCGGAACTTCCAATCCCAGCGCCGAAAACAGGCGAGTTACTTCCTCCGGAGGCGGGGCAGTGACCGTCTTCACGTCGCCCGTGGCCGGGTGGGTAAACGCAACGGAGAAGGCGTGGAGGAGAAGCCTCCTCACTCCGTACTTCTCCCTGAAGAGCCTGTTGTAGCGGCCGTCGCCGTACCTTGTGTCTCCGATGACGGGGTGCGAGATGTGCCTGAAGTGCCGGCGGATCTGGTGCATGCGTCCCGTCAGCGGCGTTACGGAGGCCAGAGACACCCTTGACGTGGCATGTTCCGCGTCTGCGAACGGCAGTTCCGCGGTGTCCGAGCGCCGGTACAGGGTCGTCGCCTGGATGCCCTCTCCGCCCTCGGAATCCTTCAGCGGGTAATCAACTGTGCCGGACTCGTCGAGGTAACCTCGAACGACGGCCAGGTACGTCTTCTTCACCTTGCGTCCCGCAAAATCAGCACAAAGCTTCGATGCGGTTTCCGGGTCAAGAGCGAACAGGAGAACACCGGATGTGGGGCGGTCGAGCCGGTGCACCGGATAGACCAGCCTCCCTAGTTGGTCTCTCAACAACTGCAGGGCGAATGTGTGGTCAGAGGAAATGCGGGTGCGGTGAACCAGCAGCCCGTCGGGCTTGTCTATGGCCACTACATGCTCGTCGGCGTGAAGTATCCTCAGCAGTCCCATCGGACGTGATTATGCAGAACGCACTCGGGGGCAACGAGCAAGAACGGACGAGCGGATCATCCGGTCAGTTGCTCCATATGGCGAAGCGCATGAACATGAAGCCGCGGCCGAACGGCTCCATCAGTGTCCGCCACCGGGCACTGTCGCTTACTGGCCCCGCCTCAACGTACGGCAGCAGGGCCGATCCCTGGACAAGAAGAACAAGATCAAAGGCAGGGGGATTTTCGGCCATGCGCGCAATACTGATTCCGGTGCCGGGCTTCAGCCTCCAGTGCGGCATGAGGCGTTCTCCTTTCAGTACCAGCTCCAGTTCGTCCAGGACACGGTGCCAGCCCTCGATCTGTTCGGCCGTCACCTTTGCGCCTGCGGGGCCGGTCTGGGTCGGGGAGGGGAGCCATTCGTTGGCGTTGTCAGACTCCGCCAGCACCCGCTGCCAGCACAGCCGGCTGCAGGCAACCATAGACAGGAACTCGTTTCGGGCGGTTTCCAGCGCGTCCTTGCGGAGCGGTTCCAGACGCATCTCGTGGATTGCCGCGATCATGTCCAGGGCCGACGTAAGATCCGTGCCCGTGGCCAGAGGCCGGCTTGCCTGCGCTATCGGGGGCCGCGGCAGCGGGTTGCGGAATACAACGTGTGCGCACTGGTTCCACACGGGCATCCAGTCATAAGCGGTGATGACCGAAAGCACGCCGGACAGGAAGTGGGTGTACCCTTTCAGCCATGCCGCATCGGCACTGTCGAACCGTATAACAAGGTCCTGTTCACCTGGTGAAGGAGGGCTGAATCCGAACGGCCTCCGGAGCGAATTGACGAGGAACTCGTTCGTGGCGACAACCCCGTTGCCGTCCAGGTCCAGGCGTACTCTGGACAGGTTCACCGTCACGCCGAAGTCTTCTCCATCCATGGACGCAAGCGTTGTATTCGCGCGCAGGAGGGCATGTTTGAACTCCGTGAACAGCGCCGCTGCGGCCTCGGGTGTGATCGCGTCGGTAGATATGGACGAAGGCGGCGATATCGCCCGCAAGAATGGAATTCCAGAGCGTGTGATGTCCGGGTTGATTCCCGTGTTGCTGAAGCCGGCGCTGAACTTCTGCAGTCCGTCCAAGGTCTGCAGGAGCGCCAGCGAGAATGTTTCCGAGTTATCGGAACTGCCCGAGAATGCCGCGATGCCGTCAGCGATACTCCCGTCGCGCAAGTAGCGGTCCAGTCGTGCGGCGTCATCCGCGAACGAGGCCGCAGCGATCGTGAACACGCACGCCGCAGTGAAGATGCCGGTTCTCATCCAATGCCTCCCTTTGTTCGAAGCCTGAACCCGCAGATCACGTGGGTCGACCGGATAACGGCCCGATGCTCAGAACAGCAGACGCGACCGGCCGGGCGGGCAGCCTTGCCGGTTGTGACCATGAGCGTGGTTTCGCCCGTGAAGTCCACTCCGATGCGATGATGTCGGCGGACGAGATGGACGCCTGGGCCCAGACGCCTGCAGCGACTACTGCGGAGATCAGTCCCATGGCTGTTCTTATGCACGACTCCTCGTTCCGAACAAACATGCCGCAGCGGCAGGCCGCGAACCTGGCGGCGGCTATGTTGATCAAGATGCCTTCCCTGAATCAAGGCTCAATCTAGCGCGTGCCGGGGAGTTTTCAAAAGTGGAATTCTTGGAGCGAGCAAAAGTGGAACGAGGAAGCTGTGTTCAGCGAGGGCGGTTGGTGAAGAGAACGACAGGCAGCTTCT
>VGWI01000024.1 GCA_016873655.1 Lentisphaerota bacterium | reverse complement strand
TCAGTTCTACCCTGATGTGCTACTGCCGTTCTGAAGCACCCGACGGCCTGTTTCAGGAGTTGGCGTACATCGGCACGTTCGCGGGGAAGGGGAGACAGGTCAACACTGCCGGGTTCGCCGGCCCATGCCTTGAGAGCCTCCTGAACGTCAATCCAAAGCTGCAGTGTCGCCGCCCGTTTCTGGTTCTTGTTTGCACGGTCGACACGTTCGACAGTGAGGCGAATCCAGTCGTGCGTCAGGTAGTGGACAAGTGCTGCGCGCTTGTCGAAGTAGCCCTGCACGGAGTCGATGCCGCGCAACTTCAGTCCTTCACGCCGGATGTGGAACTCAGCACGGGTCGCGGTCTTTGGAATAGGGCCGGACAACCCGAGGACGTTTCCGGCCAGCGTATAGCGTTGTCAGGCGGTCGCCACGCTCACACGCGGGACAACGCCCATGTCTTCGCGGATTGCGACAACGATTTTCGCCAACGTGCGTGCCGTCGGATTTCCTCGGCGGGAGAGTATGCGGTGAAGGGACTTCTCATCGAAACCGGTCTGCCGCGCCAGTTCTTTGAAAGTGATTTCCGCGTGTACCAGGTCGCGCAGCATGGACAACCCTTCCGCTGTCTCGCCTTCAAGAATTGCGTCCAGCGCCTCGGCATACAGCGCCCGCGCAAACTCTGGATCGCTCTTGATCCGGGCCAGGACCGTTTCCTTGTAGTCTCGCGTCAATGCCATGATGTCACCTCGCTTTGTAGCGCTTCCATCTCTCCACGGCCGCTGCAATGTCGGCGGCCTGTCTCCGCTTGTCGCCTCCGCCCAACAGGATCACAAGCGTTCTGCCATCAAGTCCGTAGTACACGCGATAGCCGGGGCCGAAGTTCAAGCGTAACTCGAAAATCCCGTCTCTCAGTACCTTTGCCGCGCCGAAGTTCCCGGACTCCATGCGCCGAACGTAGCGGTCAACTCGGGCGGCGGTCACGGCGTCAAGCCCGTCAAACCACTCCCCGAAAGTGGAACGTCCGCCTTCGGTATACTCCCGGAGTCTGTACTGCATGAGCATATAGTAACCTATACGTTCCTGTTGTCAAGCAGGCTTTCCGCGCTCCTTGACGCGGACAATCACTTCCCGTATCTTCCGCCAATGCGTTCGCGTTACGTCGGTAGTCATATTTGCGCCATCTCGTTTGTGCCGCCTTCATGTCAGAACAACGGCACAAAAATGGCACAATCGGTTTTCTGCCATAGTAGCGCGGCACGCGCAAAAGCCCTTTGCGTTCAATAGGTTGCCCCGGTAGCTCAGTTGGACAGAGCAGCGGTTTCCTAAACCGCAGGTCGCAGGTTCGAGCCCTGCCCGGGGCGCCACGGCGGTTCAGACTTCAGGTTCAACACCATTAGGTTCATCCCCCCATCGTTCATGCGCACGTTACTCCCGCGGACGGGTAGCTGCTGCGCACAGGGCTCGCGGGAGGCGATGGGGCCGGCCCGACCTCGGGCCGGGAAGAAGCGGGGCGGGGTCGCCCCGGCTCCACCAGCCCTCGGGGCGGAAGAAGCGAGGCGGGGTCGCCCCGGCTCCAGCCTGCGAATGCGGGCTCAACACCATTAGCGGGGGCAACGGGTTTGCTTCGCGCGTTCATTCCTTTGGCTTGAGGATCGAATCGAGGCCGGAGAGCGCGTTGAAGCCGCCGCCGGACGGTTGATGGGGCGACGAACCGCGCGAGCCCGCCAGCTTGTGTTTCTCGTGTTCGTTGTCGTGGCAATAGAGGCAGAGCAGTTCCCAGTTACTGCCGTCGGCGGGGTTGTTCGTATGGTCGTGGTCCCTGTGGTGGACTGTAAGCTCGCGCAGGCGCTTCCCGGAGAACTCACGGCCGCACGAACCGCAGACGTGGGGAAACATCGCCAGCGCCCGGTCGCGGTAGCTCTTATGCTTCAGTTCGATGTCGCGGTGCAGTTCGGCTCTCGTCCGCGCAATAGAGTCAGTGTCCGGCGCCTTGCCCGTCGGTTTCATGCCGCGCAGTCTGCCATCGGCCGGAAATGAACTCAATACGATGATTCGGGGACCGGATGAGAGATTGTACGAGATAACATCGGGAAGAAGGCAGGGCATGTCCTTAAACCGAAATCAGGAGCTCGGTGGCTCCTGATTTCAGTTCCTCAGGTTGGCCTTCAGCCAGTATGTCGGTTGTTGCCTCTCAGTATGACAGAGTTGCTTATGGGCAACGACCTGTCTAACCGGCTGGGGTCGTCTGTAGTAGATGCATTGCGCGTGCCAGCATCACGAGCCGGTCTCGCGTCGCGGTGTTGATCACTCGCAACTATCTGTACGCCAACGCCTCGCATCTCGAGTGAACTCCTGAGGCGCCGGTGGCTGGTCGAATGAGTCGCGCGTGAGCAGTGAGACTTGGTGAGACGATGAGACTCCGTGTCGGACCACGATCATCGTGGCTCACACTCATTTCCGGCGGAGTCCATGCTTTCCTGAAACGCCAGGCCGGGGCGGATCAGAACCTGTAATGCAGGCTGATCAGGAAAGGTTTGCATCGCGGCGAAGGTTTTGAAGAATACCATCCGGATTGACGTGCAACCGCGCCGACAGGCGGGTGAGATCGAACAAGGCGTGCTGAACGCATGTGATGGCAATTGGGGGCAGTATGCATACTCTGAAGGAAGGATCCGCGGACGGCGCCGCCAGTCATTTCGACCAGGTGGCCGCAAGCTGGGAGGATGACCCGTCCCGTGCAGCGCTCCGGTCCGCCATACTGGGCGCGATGCGCCGTGCCGCGCCGCTGCGTCCCGGCGAGCGGGTGCTGGAGTATGCTTGCGGCACAGGGGCGATTGCGCGCGCTTTGGCAGGTGACGTCGGGTCCGTCGTCGCAATGGACGCGTCGGAAGGGATGGTCGCCGAGGCAGCCAGGCGGGCGGCTGCGGAGAAGCATGCGAATATCACGGTCATGCGGCGCGACTTTCTGGATGGAGCCGGTCCGGGACCCGGTGCGTTTGACCGCATTGTATGTGCCATGGCGCTGCACCATGTCGGTGACATATCCGGCCTTCTGAAGCGGTTCCGGGAGATGCTCAACCCGGGCGGCTTGATTGTTCTGGCCGACATCGAAAGAGAAGACGGCTCGTTCCATGCCGACATGCAGGTTCCTCACAACGGGATCGATCCGTCCGCGCTGGCGGACGAGTTGCGCTCAACCGGCTTCGAGCATGCGAAGCACTTGCGTGTGCACGAAATGCGGAAGAATGGTCGGATCTACCCGGTTTTTCTCCTGCATGCCCTCAAGCGGCGTGTGAGGGTGATGTTCCTCTGCACCGGCAATTCCTGTCGCAGCCAGATGGCCGAAGGCTGGGCGCGGGCTCTGAAGGGCGGTTCCATCGAAGCCGTCTCCGCGGGTATTGAGTCGCACGGACTCAACCCGCTTGCGGTACGGGCGATGGCCGAGGCGGGGGTTGACATATCCGGTCAGAAGTCGAAGCGGGTGGACGATCTGGCGGAAACCGACTTTGACCTCGTGGTCACCGTGTGCGGGCACGCGAACGAGACATGCCCCGCCTGGCTGCGCGGCAAAGGGCGGGTTATACACGCCGGATTCGACGATCCGCCGCGTCTGGCCGCCGGAGCGCGCAGCGAGGAAGAAGCAATGGTGCATTACCGGCGCGTGCGCGACGAGATAAAGTCATTCGTCGAGAATATCGCCGACGTCCTACACGCGGTTCGTGATTAGGCTGGATGGAATGGCCGGCGCGTGAGGCCGGCGATCCTGCACTGTCTGCAACGCAGAGGATGCAGCGCAAGTGCAGGTCCATCGGGCGGCGGCGCATTTCGTGGCGGGCAGGCTGCGGCCCGCAATCACGCTCCATCCGAAATGGCGTCTTCTATCTCGCGCCGCTGGGTTTCGATATCGGCCAGTTCCTGCCGCCAGAAGTCCGGGGCGCCCCAGCCCGGCTGGATTCTGGCAAATCCGCCGTCCGCCTTCTGCCTGGCGCACCAGGCTGTGAAATGGATGAACCTCATTGCGCGCAGCGGTTCGACAAGCCGGAGATCGGAGCACGGGAAGGTGCGGAATGTTTCGTAGCCTTCGATGAGCAGATCTGTTTCGAGGCGTGCGTTGCGCACGCGGTCAGGCAGGATCATCCACACGTCCTGCACCGCCGGCCCGACCGCCATGTCGTCAAAATCCAGCAGGTGAAATCCCTCGCCGGGCCTGTGGAGGATGTTGCCCCTGTGGCAATCGCCGTGGATCCGCAGCATCGCGGCGTCGTCGAACAGCGGCGCGACATCCGAGGCAAGCGCCGACACCGCCTGTTCGTAGTTGCGCCGGAACGGGGCAGGGACCGCGCCGGAGTCGAGGATGTAGGCAAGATGTTCCATCGTTGAATGGAGCGGATGCAGGCGTATGCGGTTGCGCGGGGGATGTCTTTCGCCGACGGCGTGCATGCGCGCAACCAGCCGGCCGAGCTGGGGCCACGTGTTGTTGTCGGGCTCATCGAGAGGGCGGCCGCCCCGTTTCGGGAATACAGCGAACCATGTTCCATCGAGTTCGTGGAGCAGTTCGCCGTCCGGTCCGGGCAGCGGCGGAACCACGGGCACCTCGTCGTCGTGCAGCTCCCGCAGGAAGTCGAGTTCATCCTGCAGTGCTTCGCGGCTCCATCTGCCAGGCCTGTAGAACTTGGCGATCACCGCGCCGCCGTCCACCAGCCCTGTCTCATACACGCGGTTGATGTAGCTGCTAAGCGGCCGGCAGACGTTCGTGCACCGGACCCCCATCGACCGTTCAACCGCGTGTATGACAACGTCAGGCGTAAGCCCGTCGAAGCCGCGGTCCGGTTCGATGGAGTTGTGCTGAAGCGAGTCCGGGTTCCTCGTGCCCACGCGCGGTTTACCTGGCCTTCAGCATCGCGTCGAAGGCGGCCTGGTCGGACTTGAAAGCGTTCGCCTTTTCCCCGACGCGAAGGATGGTAAGCGTTTTGATTTTGTCGCCGTTCTGGATTTTGTTCACCACGTCCTGGCCATTCACCACGCGGCCGAACACCGTGTGGCGTCCGTCCAGCCACGGTGTTTCCCTGTGCGTGATGAAGAACTGGCTGCCGTTTGTCCCCGGGCCTGCGTTGGCCATGGAGAGGATGCCGGGTCCTGAATGCTTCAGGGATGGGTGGAACTCATCGCGGAACTGGTAGCCCGGCCCGCCGCGCCCGCTGCCCTGCGGGCAACCGCCCTGGACCATGAAGTCCGCTATCACGCGGTGGAATATCAGTCCGTCGTAGTACGGGGTTCCAGCCGGCTTGATGGACTTCAGCGTGCCCTCGGCCAGCCCGGCGAAGTTGCAGACTGTGAGCGGAGTCTTCTCAAACTCCAGCGCGCAGACGATGTCGCCTTTTGATGTCTCGAACTTCGCGTACATGCCTTCGCTCAACGCCGCGCCTTCATTGCTTTTCACTTCAGTGATCTCCGTGATGTTGTTTGTCGTTTCCGCACCGTGCGCCGTCGCGCAAAGAGCAATCAATGCCGCGGCTGCTACCGTTCTTGTCATCGCATCGTCCTCCGAATCCCGCAGTTCGCGCGGACCTTATCACGGCATTGCCGCTGCCGCAATCCCGGCGCGGCGGCGGGATGTCTGCCGCTGTACGGGACGGGCGTGGTCACGGAGGCTGAACGGATCGTGGTGTACGATGGACAAGCGGTGAAGGTCACACTCGCGGGGCAGTCACCGTCTGGTCACTGCTTCCCGGTCACGATGGACTCGAGCGTTTCCCATCGGCGGTAGGCAGCCTCGATCTCGGCTGCACGTTCCTCCGCCTCGCGGCGGGCGCGGGCGATTTCTTCGCCGGTTGCCCGATAGAAGGCCGGATCGGCAAGCCTCGCGTGCCACAGAGTCTGCTCGGACTCAAGCGCCTCGATCCTGCCGGGCAATTCCGCCAGTTCACGCTTCTCTCTGTCAGATAGCCTTTTCTTGCGCGGGCCGGGCTCACTCCGGCTGACGGCGGCCTGCCGTGGGGCTTTGGCGGGCTCAGGCGGAACCTTGCGTTGCGCGGCCCATTCGTCATAGCCGCCAACGTACTCGTTCACGTACCACCCGTCACGCGGGCCCAGCCATTGATCCGGTTTGTCGGGCGAATGCTTCTCGAAGGCAAGAACGGATGTCACCACGTCGTTGAGGAAGGCGCGGTCATGGCTGACAAGCAGGACTGTGCCGGTATAGCCGGTCAACTGCTCCTCGAGCAGTTCCAGCGTATCCAGGTCAAGATCGTTGGTCGGTTCATCCAGCACGAGGACATTCGACGGTTGGGCGAAGAGCCGCGCCAGCAACAGCCGGTTCCGCTCTCCGCCGGACAACGCTCCGACCGGCTGACGCGCGCGGTCGGGTGTGAACAGGAAATCCTCGAGGTAACCGATTACATGGCGGCGAACGCCCTGGACCATAACGAATTCCCTGCCGTCGCCGACGTTCTCTGCGAGCGACTGGGAGTCGTCAAGCCGGGCTCGCAGTTGGTCGGCATACGCGATCTGCAGGTTTGTTCCGTGGGCGACACTGCCCGTCTGCGGAACCAGGCGGCCGGCTGCTCCATCGGGCTCCAGCAGCAGTCTCAACAGGCTTGTCTTGCCGCAACCGTTCGGGCCCAGGATGCCGATCCTGTCTCCGCGGACAATTACCGTTGAGAAGTCACGGATGAGCGGAGAAACCGCGCCCGGCCCACCGTACCCGAAGGACACATCCTCGGCCTTGATAACGATCCGACCCGTCCGCTCCGCCTGCTGAATCTTCATCGTCACCGCGCCGGGCCTCTCGCGCCGCTTACTTCGCTCCTCGCGCAAGGCAAACAGAGCTCTCAGCCGTCCCTGGTTGCGCACGGTACGCGCTTTCACGCCCTGCCGTTTCCATGCCTCCTCCCTGAGCAGGCGGCGGTCGAGGGTTTCCCACTCGCGCATCTCCGCGTGCAGTGCCTCCTCCTTACGGACCAGGAACGTGTCGTAGTCGCACGCCCAGTCCTTCAACTTGCCGCGATCCAGTTCCACGATTCGCGACGCCAGCCGACGCAGGAATGCCCGGTCATGCGTGACGAAGAGGAAAGTCCTGCAGTGCCGCAGCAGAAAGGTTTCCAGCCAGGCGATGGAATCCAGATCCAGGTGGTTCGTGGGTTCATCGAGAAGCACCACTTCCGGCGAGCCAATCAACGCACTGGCAAGCAGAACCCTGCGTTTGGTTCCGCCGGACAGCGAAGAGAATTCGGTTTCAGGGTCAAGACTGAGGCGGCTCAATATCTGACTGGCTTCCAACCTGCTGCGTTCATCGCCCGGGTCCGGACACACAATGTCGAACGTGCGGCCCTCAAGGTGCGAGGGAACCTGCTGCGGCAACCTCGCTACCCGCAAGTTGGCGGGACGAACGACCTCGCCCGAGTCCGGATTCGATTCGCCTGCAAGCACGCGCAGCAGCGAGCTTTTCCCCGCCCCGTTGGCTCCCAGCAGGCAGACCCGGTCGCCGCGCTCGACATGCAGCTCCACGCCATCGAGAAGCGGCAACCCGCCGTAGCTCAGGCTGACATTCTTCAGACTCAACAGGGCCATATGATTCAGAGGACTCGTTCTGATTCAGGACGCATGCCGTTCGCGGCGGCGCGGCACTATGCCCGCACACCACGGCCTGAGCAAGCGATTCCGGCCGGCCATCCCGGTCAGGTGGTCCATGTGATTGCGCCCGCCTGCTCGCCGGAGACAGGCCAGTTATCAAAGGGCTGCCGGTTCCGCCGCCGGGTCGGGCGAACGGGCTGGCAGCGGAGTTCCTTGTGAGCCATCGCAACGCAGGGCTCTGAGCTACTCGGGGAGCGGCCATCTCCTCAGCACTTCGTTCACCGGCAGCAGGCTGTCGAATGCGACTATGTCGGCCAGCGAATGCACGGTCGCCGGGATACCGGCTTCGCGCAGAGCCGCGATGGGATTCAGTCCCCCCATCACCACCACGCCGGCGTAGCCCTCCGACACCGGAACGTCGAAAAGCGGCTGGTTCGGTCGCCCCATGGCCATCACTCCGGATATGCCGCGCGCCCGCATGGCCCTTTCCACCTGCCGGGCATGTTCCAGCGCGACTGCCGGGATTTCGCGAAAACTCGCGCAGATGATGCCGTTGCCCCGCCGGACGACCTCGCGGACGCTGGTCATGTCGGCCCGTATGAACGTCTCAAGCGGATCCAGGGTGGAACCGCGGTACTCGATCATTTCCACGAAACGGGTAGGGCGGCGGTCCCTGATTTCAAGGAGGCCTCCGAACCGCGAGCGCACCGGGATGCCTTCCTTCTGGAATATCCCGTTGAGCGTCACGCTGCAGATCGTGCCGATTGCCAGCGAGCCGTCCGGAACTCGTTCCGATCCCATCTGTTCTCCGGGCTTTGCGACCGACAGGCGCGAGGCCACCGCGTAGGCGTTGGCGAACACCGTACGCATCTCGTCGAGCGCTCTTCTGATGTCCGCCGGATCAATCAGCGACCTGTTGATGATCACCTTCCCGGCACCGGTCGTCAGGCTGTAGGACATCCTGTAGACAGCCGCGTCGATCTTCGCCGAGACGATTCCGATCTTGTCCACCGCATCAACCTGCGAGGCTTCCTCCGCGCCCCTCTCCGTCAGCTCCCGTCCTCGCCTGCGGCTCACGAGCCGCGTCAGCCCTTCGTTGTCGAGCTGCATCAGGTAGTACCTGATGGTCCTCTGATGCAGGCTGATGCCCATCGCTTCAAGGCGCTCGCCCACCTTCGAAGCCCCCGCCGGGCTCACCAACTCATGGATTGCGCGGAGAATCGCGATCTTTGTCCTGTCATTTCTTGTCAGCACGGCTCTTTCCCCATTTCCTTTTTCATGCCGTAAGATCCGGCGAATGCCCCCGCTCACTCCATCTCCCCGCCGCCTGCGCAGAACGGCCAGTAATCCGCGCCCGCACAACACCGCGTGCCTCCATCTCCGTCCCCATCACCCGCAAGGTGAATACGGCAATATGGCCGTATAGTCAACGAAAACAGCGTAAAAGATGGCAAAATGGGCTTGTGTTACGATGGATGATCACGGACTCTTTGCGGCAGTCGTTGGCCGTTTATCGCTCCTGTTGGGGGTGATTGGGCGGGTGCAGGACGCATCTGAGTGGAGTCCGGAAACGGAGGAAGGTGGCTGATGAGCAAGTTGAAGGCTGAGCAGGTGGTGAATGGGGTTCTCGAGGCGGTTGAGAAGCGCAACGCCGGCGAGCCGGAGTTTCTGCAGGCTGTTCGCGAGGTGCTGGAGTCGCTGGCGCCCGTGGTTGAGCGGCGGCAGGACTACGCTGACGCGAAGATTCTTGAGCGGATCGTGGAGCCGGAGCGGCAGCTTATCTTTCGTGTGCCGTGGACGGATGACAAGGGCCGCGTGCAGGTGAACCGCGGGTTCCGCATTGAGTTCAACAGCGCGATCGGCCCATACAAGGGCGGCCTGCGTTTCCATCCGAGCGTGAACATCAGCATTCTGAAGTTCCTCGGGTTTGAGCAGATATTCAAGAACTCGCTCACGACGCTTCCGATGGGCGGCGGCAAGGGCGGGTCGGACTTCGATCCGAAGGGCAAGTCGGACGGGGAAGTCATGCGTTTCTGTCAGTCGTTCATGACCGAACTGGCGCGCCACATTGGTCCGGACACTGACGTTCCGGCGGGCGACATCGGTGTGGGCGGCCGCGAGATCGGCTTCATGTTCGGGCAGTACAAGCGTCTGCGCAACGAGTTCACCGGCGTTCTCACCGGGAAGGGCCTGAAGTGGGGCGGTTCGTTGATCCGGCCCGAGGCCACCGGCTACGGCGCGGTGTATTTTGCCGAGGAGATGCTCAAGACCCGCGGCGAGTCGTTCAAGGGCAAGACCTGCGTGGTGTCCGGGTCCGGCAACGTGGCCCAGTACACGGTCGAGAAGCTCAACCAGCTCGGCGCGAAGGCTGTTACGCTTTCCGACTCGAGCGGCACGATCTACGACAAGGACGGCATTGACGCCGAGAAGCTGGCGTGGGTCATGGACCTGAAGAACGTTCGCCGGGGCCGCATCAAGGAATACGCGGACAAGTTCGGCGCGCAGTACCTCGAAGGCAAGGCGCCGTGGGCCGTTCAATGCGACTGCGCCTTCCCGAGCGCGACGCAGAATGAGATCAGCGGCGAGGATGCGAAAACGCTGTTGAAGAACGGCTGCGTACTCGTGAGCGAAGGCGCGAACATGCCGAGCGCGCCGGAAGCGGTCGAGCTGTTTGTGGAGCGGAAGATACTTTACGGACCCGGCAAGGCGGCGAACGCAGGCGGCGTTGCCACATCGGGCCTGGAGATGAGCCAGAACTCGATGCGGATGAGCTGGTCGCGTGAAGAGGTGGATCAGAAGCTGCACAACATCATGATCTCGATCCACAGCGCGTGCCATTCGACGGCCGAGGAATACGGCCAGCCGGGCAACTACGTCATGGGCGCGAACATCGCCGGCTTCGTGAAGGTTGCCGACGCGATGCTCGACCAGGGCGTTGTCTGACGGGTCTCACAGCAGGCAGAGCGCGGGCAGGCGCCGCTGATTGCGGCGCCGGCCCGTGTTTTTTTGAATCCGCGGCGCCGGCCGCCGCCGCAACGCCTTGTGGCACAGGGCGGGGGTATGCGGATATCCGGCGGCGACTGCCGGCTGCATGGAAACTTGACACCTGCGCGCTTCAGGTCTTCGGCGCGGCCGCGAGCATGGAGTTTATCGCCTGGGCCGCCTTACGGCCCTGGCCCATGGCCAGTATGACCGTTGCGGCGCCGAGCACGATATCGCCCCCGGCAAACACGTTGGGGAGCGAAGTGCGCCCGTCGTCGTCGGCGACGATGTTGCCCCACTTGTTGAAGCCCAGGCCGGGCGTTGTCTGCCTGATCAGAGGGTTCGATTCGTTGCCTATGGCGACGATCACCGTGTCCAGGTCCATCATGAATTCGCTGCCTGGTATTTCCACGGGGCGCCTGCGGCCGGAATTGTCCGGCTCGCCGAGTTCGTAGCGCAGGCACTCCATGTGCCTCACGCAGCCATACGAATCGCCGAGGAACCGTTTTGCGTTCACGAGGGTATGGAAGACGACACCCTCCTCCTTCGCGTGGCCGACCTCCTCGATGCGGGCGGGCATTTCGGCCTCCGTGCGCCGGTAGACGAGGTGGACCTCGTCCGCGCCGAGGCGGACCGCGGTGCGCGCCGCATCCATCGCGACGTTGCCGCCGCCCAGGACGGCCACCTTGCGGCAGTTGCAGATAGGGGTATCGGCGCGGGCGCGGTCGAACGCGCGCATCAGGTTCGACCGGGTGAGGAACTCGTTGGCAGAGAAGACTCCCACGAGGTTCTCGCCTGGTATGCCCATGAACTTGGGCAGACCTGCTCCCGTGCCGACGAACACCGCATCGAACCCGTCCTTCGAGACCAGGTCCGAAAGCTTGCGCGTGCGTCCGACGACGAAGTTCGTGCGGATCACCACGCCCATTGCCTTGAGCGCCGCGATTTCCCGCTCGACGATGGACTTCGGAAGGCGGAACTCGGGGATGCCGTAAAGAAGAACGCCGCCGGGCTTGTGGAAGGCCTCAAACACGGTCACCGCGTGGCCTTCCCGGCGCACGTCGGCGGCAACGGTTATGCTTGCGGGTCCGCTGCCGATGACGGCGACCCTGCGGCCGGTTTCCGGTTTCACCTCCGGCACATCCGGCGTGCCGGCCGCCGCCTCCATGTCCGCCGCGAACCGCTCGATGCGTCCGATTGAGACCGCCTTGTCAACGTTCTTCAGCGCCTTGCCGACGGTGCATGGCTCCTGGCACTGGCTTTCCTGCGGGCAGACGCGTCCGCAGACTGCCGGCAGCAGGCTGTTCCGGCGGATGATGTCAATCGCAGCGCGCGGGTCGCCGTCGGCCACGGCCTTCAGGAAAGCGGGGATGTCTATCGCGACGGGGCAGCCGGCGACACAGGGCTTGTTGCGGCACTGAAGGCAGCGCATGGCTTCGAGCCTGGCTTGCTCAGGGGTGTAGCCCAGGGCGACCTCGTTCATGTTGCCGCGCCGGTCAACATGGTCCTGCACCGGCATTTCCTGGGCGGGTATCGCCATGCGGTCCTTCGGGTTCAGCGGACCGGCGGCGAGAACTTCCCTCAACTTCGCCCCGGCCTCTCGGGCGAGTTCTGACGGTTCCCTGTGGCTCATTTTCCGTCCGCCCTTCGCCTTTCCTCAAGGCGGCTCGCTTCCATGTCCAGGTGGCACTGTTCGTGCGCGGATGCCTCGTGCTTCCTGTAGGCGCCCAGGCGCTGCATCATGTTGTCGAAATCAACCTTGTGCCCGTCGAACTCAGGGCCATCCACGCAGACGAACTTGGTTTCGTTCCCGACGGTGACCCTGCATCCGCCGCACATGCCCGTTCCGTCAACCATGATCGTGTTGAGCGAAACGATCGTATGCACCCCATACGGGCGGGTTGTTTCCGCACAGAACTTCATCATCACCGGCGGACCGATGGCGACGACGCAATCCGGTTTCGGCGCTGTTTCGCACAGTTCCTTGAGCGGATGGGTTACCAACGCCTTGCGGCCCGCGCTGCCGTCGTCGGTGCAGATTATGACTTCGTCGGAGATGCGGCTCATTTCCTCGACAAAGATCAGGAGCGACTGGTTGCGGGCTCCGATGATTGTCGTGACGTGGTTGCCGGCCTCCTTCATTGCCTTCGCGATGGGGTGGAGCGGGGCGACGCCGATGCCGCCGCCGACGCAGACGACCCGCCCGAAACGTTCGATGTGGGTTGGAGTGCCCAGTGGGCCGAGGAGGTTGGCGATGCCTTCCCCGACCGGGATATCCGCAAGCCTGTGAGTTGTCTTGCCGACGGCCTGAACGACCAGCGTGATGGAACCCTCGGCCGGGTCGGCGTCGGCGATGGTGAGCGGCACGCGCTCGCCGAAATCGGAATCAACCTGAACTATCACGAACTGGCCCGGTCTGCGTTCTGACGCGATCAGCGGGGCATGGACCCGGATCTGGTAGACATCCGGCGCGAGTTCTTTCCTGAACAGGACAGTGTTGCTGTTTTCCAATGAATGCGCTCCCGTTGAGCCGGCGTGCTACGCCGGGCGGCGACGGGGTGTGAAGATATCCGCCTGGCGCGCATGTGTCATCCCAAAAAGGAGGGGCCGGGTCCTTGACCGAGGCGGCGGCGTGTGAGACGCTACGAAGCCGGGTTTGGTTACAGCGAAGGAGTTGCGATGCTTGGCGATGACGGCAGGCTGAGTACGGGCATCAGGGGGCTGGACCATGTCCTGAAGGGCTTGCTTGCCGGCGACAACATAGTCTGGCAGGTGGACGATGTGGGCGACTACCGCGCGGTGGTTGAACCCTACGTCCGGGAGGCGGTGCGGGTCGGGCACAAGGTGGTCTACTTCCGGTTCTCCGCCCATGAGCCGCTGGTGATGGCGCAGGAAGGCGTCCGGATATGCGAATGCCGGCCGGCCGACGGGTTTGAAAACACGATAGAGCGGATTCACGGCGTAATCGAGGAATCCGGCCTGGGCGCTTTCTACGTGTTCGACTGCCTGTCCGACCTGGCGCTGGCGTGGCACTCCGACCAGATGCTCGCCAACTTCTTCATGCTCACCTGTCCGTACCTGTTTGACCTTGAAACGATCACCTACTTTGCCCTGCTCCGGAACTATCACTCGCCATACGCGACCAGGCCCATCTCCGAGACGACACAGCTTCTGCTCGACCTGTACCGGCACGACGAACACCTCTACGTGCGTCCGCTGAAGGTGCAGCACCGCTACTCTCCGACGATGAACCTGCTCCACAGGTGCGACGGTGATGAACTGACACCCGTCACCGCCAGCTCGGACATCTCTGAGATTCTCACTTCCGCCCGGTGGTCCGGGCTGCACACCGACCAGATACCCGGATTCTGGGACAAGGCATTTATTGAGGCCCAGAAGGTGCACGATCAGGTGAAGGCCGGCGTTGCGCCGGAAGATGAGGAAAACAGGCTTTTCGGACGTCTTTCATCAATGGTCTTCTCGCGCGACCCCGGGATGGCGGCCCTGGCGTCGAAATACCTCTGCATAGAGGACATGTTTGACGTGCGCAGGAGAATGATCGGCACTGGTCTCATAGGCGGCAAGACGGTGGGCATGCTGCTGGCGAGGGCGATACTCAAGAAACGGCTGCCGCGCATGAAGAAGCTGCTGGAAGAGCATGATTCCTTCTACGTCGGGTCGGACGTGTTCTACACCTTCCTTGTGAGGAACGGGATATGGTGGGCGCGCCAGCAGCAGCGCGACCCGGAGCGGTTTCTGGAAGGTGCGGTGCGGTCGAGGCGAAGGATGCTCACCGGCACATTTCCCGACTACACGGTCCGGGAGTTCGAGGAGATGCTGGACTACTTCGGCCAGTCTCCGTTCATCGTGCGGTCCAGTTCTCTGCTCGAAGACAACTACGGCAACGCGTTTGCCGGCAAGTACGACAGCGTCTTTTGCGCCAACCAGGGCCCGCGCGAACGGCGGCTGGAGGACTTCCTCGCCGCGGTGCGGGCGATATACGCCAGCTCCATGAGCGAGCGGGCGCTCTCGTACCGCGCCAAGCGCGGCCTGCTTGAGCAGGATGAGCAGATGGCCCTGCTGATCATGCGGGTTTCCGGCGACATGCACGGGCGCAGCTACTATCCAGCCGTGGCAGGCGTCGGGTACTCGTACAATCCGTACGTGTGGAATTCCGACATAGACCCGGAGGCCGGGGTGCTGAGACTTGTGTTTGGGCTCGGAACGCGCGCGGTTGACAGGGCGGACGACGACTACACGCGGATCGTTGCGCTGAACGCCCCGGAACTCAGACCTGAAGGCGACTTCGAGGAGGTGAGGCAGTTTGCCCAGCGGCGGGTTGATTACCTTGACCTGAGCGCGAACCAGCTTGTGTCGGGCTACTTCGTGGACCTCGTGAAGGAGCGCGGAGACCTGCCGATGGAGCTGTTTGCGTCAAGCGACAGGCGCTCGGGCGGCGCGCCGGTGCTGACGTTCGACAGGCTGCTTGCGGATACCGGGTTTGTCGCCGACCTGCGCGAGATGCTGTCCGTTCTCAGCACCGCCTACAGCCACCCGGTTGACATAGAGTTTACCGGCAACTTCTCGTCGGACGGCGCGTACCGCATAAATCTTGTTCAGTGCCGGCCGCTCCAGGTCAGGGGGACCGGTTCGGGCGCGGTGCCTGAAGTGAAGGTCCCGCCCGGCAAGTTCGTCGCCAGCGCCGCCGGCGCGGTGATAGGTCCGAGCCGCGTCCTCGATGTGGGCCGGTTCGTGTATGTCTCGCCTGACGCGTACGGCGCGCTGCCGGTTAGCGAAAGGTACGAAGTCGCACGGCTCATCGGCGCGATAAACGCCGTGCGAACCCCGCCGCCGCCGGAGAACATTGTCCTGATCGGGCCTGGAAGATGGGGGACGCGAAGCCCGTCGCTCGGCATACCCGTTGTCTTCAACGAGATCCACGGCGCCGCCGCGCTCTGCGAGGTGGTGGCGATGCATGACGGACTTGTGCCGGATGTCTCGCTGGGGACTCACTTCCTCAGCGACCTCGTGGAAATGGACATGCTCTATCTTGCCCTGTTCCCGGGGAAGAAGGATAACCTCCTCAACGGCGAGTTCTTTGAGAAGGCACCCAACCGGCTGGCCGAACTGCTTCCGGGTTCGGCGAAATGGAGCCCGGTTGTGAAGATTGTGGATGCCTCGACGTTGGGATGCAGGATCGTTCTCGTTGCCGATTCCTACGCCCAGAGAGCCCACTTCTACCTGGTCTGAAGACCATCGGGCGGGGCGCTTCTCCTTCTCGGGAATCTTGATCGCGGGCAGGGCAGCCGCTACAGTCGCGTGCCCGGGAGGAATGGTGGGCGACAAAGACACGGGCCTGACGGCCGCGTACGATGCTTTGCAGGATACGCCGATGCGGAGGAAGCTGCGGACGCCGGCTCAGGTGCGCGCGCGCACAGGCCGGTCCGGTTGGCACGTTTGAGCATGTGACCGGTCAAGGTGCTGGCGGACGGGGTTCATGAGGGTTGCAGTGGAATGATGGAATCCAGGCACAGTAGAAGCCTGCGAGCGGTGAACATCGGGCTTGGCGCCAATGTCCTGCTTGCGTTGGTGAAAACGTCGGTCGGGATAGTCGGACACAGCACTGCGCTGCTGGCCGACGGCATCAATTCCACGTCCGATGTCGTTTACTACATCATCGTCCGGATATTCATGTCGCTTGCGCGCAAGCCGGCGGACAGGGAACACCCTTACGGGCACGCGCAGTTCGAGAGTATCGCGGCGCTGGTCGTTGGCGCGTTCGTGATAACAACCGCTGTCGCCATTTTCTGGGGCGCGGTGAACACCGCGTTCGATATGGCGGTCGGCAAGGAGGAGGCGCCGGCCCCTGCGAGGCTCGCCTTGTGGGTTGCCTCGGCCACCATTCTTCTCAAGATCGGTCTCACGGCCTTCACCCGCAGGATAGCCGGGCTGACGGCGAATCCGGCGGTGCAGGCGCTGGCCAATGACCATCGCAACGACGTGTTTTCCGCGGCCGGGGCCGCGGTTGGGATTCTCCTCGGGATTGCCGGTCATCCCTGGGCGGACCCGATGGCGGGCGCCTTTGTGTCGGTTCTGGTTTTTCGTACGGGTATCCAGATACTGCGTGACTCATCCGAGAACCTGATGGACACCGTGCCCGGCAGGGACCTTGACCAGGAGGTGCGCCGTCTGCTGGCCGATGTTCGCGGGGTGAAGGCGGTGGAAGAGGTCCAGGCCCACCGGTTCGGGCCGTATCTCGTTCTCAATGTCACCATCGGCATGGACGGTTCAATGACTGTTGCCGAGGGCGACCGGATTGCCTCGTCAGTGGAGGATCTCCTGGCCGCAAGCATCGAGTTCACGCGCCGCGTCCACGTTCACTACCATCCGACCGTTGCGGGCGCGGCGTAGAGCGCGGCGCAGGCCGCGCAACGGGGCGTCCGCCATCTGTCATCGGCCGCGTCTTCCGAACTGACGGCGTCCCTGCTGGCCGCCGCGCGGTGCCGGCCGTGCTGCAGGCCCGAACGCGTTCTGTGCCTGTTGCGAATGGAATTCGTGCCCCGATTCGACCTCTATCTGGCCGCGCAGGAGCCGTTCGATGGCGCGCAGTGCGTCGCGCTCATCGGCTCCGCAGAATGATATGGCGTCGCCGTCCGCGCCGGCCCTGGCGGTTCTGCCTATGCGGTGAACATAGGTCTCCGGCTCAATGGGGATGTGGTAGTTGACGACATGGGTTATGCCGTCAACGTCTATGCCGCGCGCCGCTATGTCGGTGGCCACGAGAACGCGGACCTGTCCGTTCTTGAAGTCCGCGAGCGCCGCCGTGCGGGCGCTCTGGCTCTTGTTTCCGTGTATGGCCGATGCAGAGATGCCCGCGCGGATGAGTTTCTCGCACACCTTGTTCGCGGCGTGCTTCATCTGCGTGAATACGATCACACGGTCCATGTTGCTGTCCTGCAGCAGGCGCACGAGAAGCGCGTCCTTGTTCTGCCTGTCAACAAACAGAACCTTCTGTGCGATCTTCTCAACCGCCGGCTTGTCCGGCCGTATGGTCACGTGCGCCGGATCATGAACCAGCGTGCGGGCGAGCGAGACGACTTCGGGCTGCAGCGTGGCTGAGAGGAAGACGGACTGCCTTTTCTGGGGCAGTCTTTCGATCACGCGGCGGATGTCATGGATGAAGCCCATGTCCAGCATCCGGTCCGCCTCATCCAGGACGAAGACCTCAACCGCGTCCAGCTTCACAAAGCCCTGCTGCATCAGGTCAAGAAGCCGTCCCGGCGTGGCGACAAGAATATCCACTCCTCGTGACATCGCCGTTGTCTGCGGCCTCTGTCCAACGCCCCCGAAGATCACCGCGTGACTGACGCGCAGGTGTCTGCCGTAGACCCGTATGCTGTCGCCGATCTGCGCCGCCAACTCGCGTGTGGGTGCAAGGACAAGCACGCGCGGTCTGTTCCTGACCGGCGGCCGCCTGTTGCGGGCGAGGTGCTGCAGGATGGGAAGCGTGAACGCGGCTGTCTTGCCTGTGCCGGTTTGAGCGCATCCCAGCAGGTCCCGCCCTGCAAGCAGGTGCGGAATGGCCTGGGCCTGGATCGGCGTTGGCGTTGTGTAGCCCTCTTCGGCCACCGCGCGCTGAATCTCGGGCAGCAGTTCGCTGAATGCGGACGCTTCGTTCGGGGCCACCTTCTCGCAGGTGGCGGCGGGCGGTGTAACCGGCGCGGGACGGCTCTCGGCCGGAGCGCGGCCCGACTCGGAATTCGTGCGCGGGCCGTGGTGTGCGGAATATCTGCTTTTACCCGGCGCATGCAGGGCATGGGCCGACCTTCGGTGTGGATCGTTCATTACTATCTCCGTCCGGGCGTTCAAACATCTCTGCCCGCCGGACGCGTGGAGGAGAAGAGGCCGCGACGATCGCGGCAATACTGGCCAGCCTGATCAGGCTGAACACGTCGGCGGAAGATACATGACGGGACTGCCGTGTCAAGCTGCGGTTCAGTTCGCATCTTGCGGCGGGAGGTTGGTGACATGCGCTCTCCGGGCGCAAAGCCATGATCGCACAGTTCTTCCATGCGAGCCGGATCCCGGTTGAAGCCGGGAGGCTTAAACTGAAATCAGGAGCCCGAGAGCTCCTGATTTCAATTCCTCAGGTTGGCCTTCAGCCAGTACGTCGGTTGTTGCCTCTCAATATGACAGAGTTACTTATGGGCAACCGCCCGGCCAACCGGCTGGGGTCGGCTAATAGATATGCATCGTGCGTGCCAATCTCAACTGTTGTACGTCGGTCATTGCTCCAGCCATAGGCAAGTCACTGCAGTGACAGGTCTTTAGTCCTTGCGTGGGCGGAAATGCAGGTCGGGGCCGGATCGTTGCAGTATCACGCGAGTCTCAAGACAGGTTGAGACGGTGAGACTCGGGTGGAGAGTTGGCGGGCGAGCTTCTACTTGCCGTTCATCGGGACGATGCGCAGGTAGACGATACGGTTGTGTTCGGGGCTTGCCCGTGACGGGTCCCTCAGCGGGGACGTTTCCGAGCCCATGCCGCGTATCGCGATTGAGGCGGCGTCCAGACTGAGGCCGCGCAGTGAATCCAGGAATCGGCGCGCTATCTCCTCTGACTGCGCCGCTTCCGTAGCGCTGTCCGAAAGCGGGTTTGAGTGGCCTACCACTTCGATGGCGTACTTGCGGTTTGCGGCATGGGCGGCCGTATCCAGTTCCTTCAGCTTGGCATTCAGCCTGTCCATCTTCGTCTTTTGGCCGGGCCACAGGGACGGGGTTCCGACCAGGTAGTCGAACGACATCTCCTCGATCTGGTCTTTTACCGACATGAAGAGCGTGAGATCGGTATCCTCCACGGCGTCAGTATCGAAAAGAGTGATGCCAGGCAGGTGCCTCGCAGCCGAGGTTGCGCCCGCTATCCATGAACTGGTCGTCCGGCCCCGTGCCGTCAGGACTGTTCCATCCACTGACAAGCTTACCGTCGGGGGAGGCGCGAGAACCAGTTTCGCGCGTGTTACCTGTATCTGCGGGTCCAGGGAGACGAACGGTCTCCAGTCCGAGTCGATGTCCGCATCGGCGGGTCCTGTCTCACGAAGAATGGACTCAGGTGCGATCGCCAGTGGGTCCCTCAAACCGGAGATCGTGAATCGTCCGTCCTTTGTTCCGGCGGAGATAACGATGATTCCCGGTTCAGCCCTGAGCGCGGCCACGTATGAGTCCCACTGTTCGATCCGCGCAGAATCGACCGCGACGAGTTCGCTCATGTCCAGCGATGTCACGCCCTGTATCGAATGCGCGAGTTCGCCAGCGGTTGTCCTCCACGCCGTAGGCGCGCTTCCGCGCGCGTGGAGAATCCCGTTTCTGAAGGAAAACGAGACGGTCGGCGGCGGCGCCAGGAGTTCCCTTGCCCGTTCCACCACGAACGGCGTGCTCAGCGCGTAGTAGAGTTGCCATGTCATTGAGACGCGTTCGGGGTCGAGTCCGTGGTTTTCTGCCTGGATCATGGGATCCAGTGCAAGCGGATCGCGGAGTCCCTGGAGCCGGAACTCGTTCCATGAACGCGAGGCCGAAAGGATGACGATGCCCGGCTCCTGGCGCAGTTCTGACAGGAAGGAGCGCCAGCGGATATCCCACTTCACCCAGTGCTGACACGCTGCCGTGGCCGAGACGGCTGCGGCGCAGAGCACGGCCCAGGTCGGCGCCGCGACGCGGCTGTCGAGTCCGAGCGACTCGATCTGGAGGCAGGTTTCCATCATCGGCGCCGCATCGGCGAAAGGCGCAGTCTCGCCCGCAAAAGCCTCCAGCCTTTTCGAGAAATCAGTGTGAAGTTTCGCCAGGACTGTCCGGAACACCGTTCTCACCTCAGGCGTCGCAGTTCCGCGCACGACGCCGGCCAGGACCGCGTGCGGACCCGGCTCAACGCAGACCGTCACACCGCTGACCTCAATCGTACGCAGTTCGCCTTCCGGTTCCGGTCCGAACGAGTCGCGCACAAAGTCGCGCAGCGCGGTCAGCATGCCCGACACGGTATCGCCGTCGCTGCCGTTTCTCTTTCCGGCGTTCACCTCGCAGAGGAGAATCCCCGTGGCGCGGTGTATGAAGAACACCCTGTCGACCGGCCGCACGGCGTTGTGCTTGCGCAGCACCTCGCGCAGTGACGCTCCGGTGCGGAGCGCCTCGATGCGCCACGTCAGACCGCGGGGTGTGAGGGTGCAGACGACAAAGCGGTTGAAAGCGAACAGCGCGGCGCGGAAGGTATCGCGTAGGGCCATTCCGAGCAGCGGGGCGATGTGGGGGCGCAGAACCTGTGTCCAGTCGTGCTGCGAGCCGTCGGCCGGAACCGCGGACGGGCCGGGAGCGGGGTTCCTCTCCTTTGTCGGATCCGCGAACATCCCCATGCTCCTTTCAGACCGCCTGCGCCGGATCAGCCATGTGCAGAGCGCAACTGAAACAACCGGCGCGAGTACATGATTGTTCGGCGGGTCCGGCAGGTACAAGGAATTTCTGCCCGGAAACAGCGGCGCGCTTGTGTGCGGAGCGAAGGACGAATATCATCCGGTGCCATGCAACCTGCCTTCAGGAGCGTCCTTGTGATCGTGAACCCGAGGAGCGGGGTGGGGCACTCCTTCCCGGCGATGCGGCGCGCAATAGAGAAACACTGGGACGTCCAGGGCGCCGATGTCATCTACCAGTTCTGCCGCGACGGCAGCGACGGCATGGAGAAGGCTGCGAGAGCCGCCGACCGTGGGGTTGAGCTTGTCCTGGTGGGCGGCGGGGACGGCACGGTGAGCACGGTGGGGCGCGCGCTCATCGGGAGGGAGAGCGTTCTCGGCGTCATTCCGACCGGCAGCGGGAACGGGTTTGCGCGTCATTTCGGGATACCGCTTTCTCCTGAACGCGCGTGCGCAGCCCTGGCTGGCGGGACCGTGCGGCGCATTGACGTGGGCACCGCGAACGACAGGCCGTTTCTCGTGACATGCAGCATGGCGTGGGACGCGGCTGTTGTCCGGTCGTTCGAGAAGTATCCTGTTCGCGGTGTGCTTCCCTACATCCTTGCCGGCGTGGAGGAGTTTATCGGGCACAAGCCGCAGGACATGGAGGTCACGCTGGATGGCTCGGATCGGTTTCTCGTGGAGGACCCGCTTGTTCTGACCGCCGCGAACCTGACGCAGTACGGCGGCGGGGCGACCATTGCCCCGACGGCGCAACCTGACGACGGATGCCTTGAACTGGTGATTGCTCGGAGGAAAGATCTGGGCCTGCTGTTGGCCAACATCGTGAGTGCCTTCGACGGAACGATCGACAAGAACCCGGCAATAACGACCAGGAAGTTCTCGAAGATGGTCGTGCATCGTCCGAAAGGCGGGCCTGTGCAGGTTGACGGCGAACTGATCAACGTCTCCGGGGATGTGGAAGTCTCGGTGCGGCCCGGCGCGTTGAGGGTGCTGATTCCCCGATCCTGACCGCGCTCAATACTGCCTCTCGTACTCTCCCTTGCCGAGCCGCTTCAGCTTGTGGAACCCGGCGTTCTTTGCGCGTTCGTCAAACCCTGACGCTGAGCCGCCGACGGCCGGCGCGGATATCTTCTTGCGCACCGGCGCGCCGCATTCCGGGCAGAGTGTGACGGGCGGGTCGGACATGCGCATGAGCAATTCGAATCCGCTCCTGCACTTCGCACAGGAACTGGTTGCGCTTGCGGCCTCGAATTCGTAGATCGGCATAGCCGTTCTTCCTCTCTGCGGCTGAAGATACAGATGTGCATGTTCGCGGGCAAGAGCTGGTTGGGGCGGGATTGCGCGCCGGCAGCGGCAGAAGACTCATCCGAAAGAACGGTAGATTTTCGTTGCGTTCCGAGTCTAGTTCGTCTTCAATCCGCCCAGAGTGCACGATGGCCGTCACTCACAGACCTAAACGGAGGGAAAGGGAAAATGGCCAAAGCCAAGACCAAGAGTCAGATCATCGCGGGTATAGCAGAGGCGGCAGGCATCAGCAAGAAGCAGACGAAGGATGCTCTCGAAGCCCTGGTGGCGATGGCGTATGCCGGAGCCAAGGACGGTTTCACGATTCCGGGTATCGGCAAGCTGGTGAAGGTCCGCCGGAAGGCTCGCATCGGGCGCAACCCGAAGACCGGCGAAGCCATCAAGATCCCGGCGAAGACCGTGCTGAAGTTCCGCATTGCCAAGGCGGCGAAGGACGCTGTCCTGAGCTGAGGAAGTTCAGATCGTTGATTGAGAGCAGGGCCGTGTGTCCGCAAGGACACGCGGCCTTGCCGTTTTCTGCGGTGCCGCGTGCATCCCCGCAGAGCCTTGGCCTCTGCATCGTGCGGGGTGTGATGATGCCAGTGTTGGCGATGCCGTGGAACGGTTTCGCCGGGTGGAATGCCTGGTGACGGGCGGCATTTCACCCCGTGATTTCGAAATCGCAGACCAGCGGAAGATGGTCCGAGAAACTCACTCTGGGCGCCTCCAATCCCGTAACCTTTATGCCTTCGCTGTGAAGTATGAAATCAAGCGGCCGGCGCGGCGCCCAGCTCGGGAAAGTCTTCAGGTGAGACGGGGCGGCGCTGGCGAGACCGCTGGCGGCGGCGAACAGGTTGAGTTCTCTGCCGCCCCAGATGGCGTTGAAGTCGCCCGCCACGATGTACGGACGGCGAGTGGCGGCAAGAAGTTCGTGAAGGCTGTTGAGCTGGTGATGCCTGACGCGGAAGCCCAGTGCCAGATGGACCAGAAAGAACGTGACCCGATCCAGTTCCAGTTCGATGACAAGCCGTTTAACGCCCCGTTCAAAGTAGTGGAAACGCTGACCGCGTATGGAATCCCTCGCCAGGAACGCATTGCCCTGCATGCTCATCAGCGGCATGAGCCGGGCCAGTCCGCCTGCTCTGTACTTGGACCTGTAGACGTGGTAGTGCTGCAGCGTCTCCGCCATGACCTTCGCCTGGTTCTTCCATCCGGATCGGTACGAGCCTGCATCCACCTCCACGAGCCCGATCACGTCGGGGGACTTGTCCGCGATGAACCCGGTGATACGCTCAAGATTGGCGGAAGTTCTGCCGAGGTAGCCGCCCCACGGGAAGAGTCGTGAGGGCTTTGTTCCGTAGCGGATGTTATAGAGCAGGAAGCGCAAGAGGACGCCTTTCGCACTGTGTAAGCCGGAAACTGCGGGGGCATTTTCCCACACAGTGTTCGGTGCTGCAAGCCGGCTTTCCGTCAGGCCGCCGGGGATGATCGGGGGGAAGGGCTCAGAGCCCCATCAATGCAAGAGTCGCATAGGATGTTGTGAGCACGGCGTCGTTCTCCCAGAAGCGACCCAGACCATTCACCCAGTACCCGTGTCCCGTTGCCGGGTCGACCTTCTGGATTCCCACGAGTTTGCGGGCGACTTCGGCGCGCCAGTTCAGGAGTTCGTCGGCGGGGACAGGTATCAGGTCCTGCCCGTATGCGGCCAGTCCGCGGCCCAGTACGAAGTAGAAGAAGTAGAGCCCTTCCTGGCCCATGCCAGGGTTTTCCTCCAGCGACCAGTGCTTCGTTGCCCAGTCGAAGGCGGACCGCACTCGCACGTCGTCGCGAGTGACGTTTGCGTAGACCAGCGCCAGGAGTCCTGCGTATGTCATGCTGCCGAACGATCGAAGGACCACGCGCCCCTCGGAGTTCGTGGTTGTGCCGGCCTTGGACTCGCCCGGCTTATAGAAGAAGCCGCCCGCCTCGTTCGTGCCGGCTGAAGGCGGATTCTGCATGCGCTCGATGTAGCGGACGGTCTCGGTCCAGTCTATGTCGGCCTTCTTTTCGGACTTCGGGCGCGAATCCTCGGCGCCGGCCGTGGCATGCATCGCTTCGATTGCGTAGTAGGTGTTGAGGAGGTCCGTGTATGCACGCTGCGTCTGGGCGTCGTAACCGAACCCGCCCCGGTAGTCGTCAGCCCCGAAGTGCTGAGTGCCGGCAAGGAACGAGCGTGCCTTGAGGATCGTGGGGGTAAGCGCGGGGTCTCCAACGGCCGCCAGGGTGGTCATGCATATGGCGGTATTGTAGTTGCTGAGCCCTCCGCCTTTCTGGCCGGGCAAGTCACAGTAAATTCCGCCGTCGTCCCTGGCGCACGAAAGGATGAAGCGTACGGCTTTGCCCGTCACCTGGCGGGACCGGGCGTCCGTGCGTGTGGCGAATGCGCGGGCGGCGAGGGCGGTCAGGGCGGGGAAACGGGGGTTAGACCACGACCCGTCGTCTTTCTGCCGGGCTGCCAGCCAATCAAGTGCGCGTTCGATGGCGGCTGTTGTCTCGTTGCGGAGGGACTCATCCAGCATGCCCGGGGCTCTGCCGGCCGTCACGATCGGTAGCGTCGGAACGCTTGCGGGGGGCTCAGAGAGGCAAGCTGCGGGGATCAGCAGTGCGGGGAGCAACAGCGCCGGCGTGAGACACAACTTCATGTGATAAGCCCTTTCCAGTCCTGCAAAATGGTCATAGACTCAACCAGCTATTAACAACGTCAGAGCGGGGCGTATCGTTCACGCTGGAACGTGTGTTGGCAAGAAAAGACTGTTTCAGCGCGGCATCGGACGGGAGGCTGGATGTGAGCGTTGTGTTTGCGGCGGTTCTGATTGCGCTGGCGGCCGGTGCCGCCGTCGGAGGCGAAGCGGCGGGGCAGGCGTTGGCGTCCGCCCGGGTGGAGGAAGGCGGCATGAGGAAGATAACTGAAACAAGGAGCGGCGACTGGAGTCCCGGTCTGACCCCTGACGAACAAAGAGACCTTCTCGACATGGCGCGGGATTCGCTGCGCTGGGCTCTTTCGGGGGACGGGAAACCTTTCGATTTCGGGAAGTACAATCTGACCGTGAACCTGAAGAAAGAGGCCGCCGTCTTCGTGACCTACCTCAACCGGGGCGTGCTCAGGGGCTGTATCGGCATTCTCGAAGCGCGCGACCCGATGTACCGCGCGGTGCATGAGTTTGCCGTGCACGCCTCGCGCGACAGCCGTTTCTCGATGGATCCGATCACACCGATGGAGGAGCCGCAGATAGATATTCACGTCTCGATCCTCAGCCCGATGCGTTCGATCCGGACGATCGAGGAGTTCCGGATCGGGGAGCACGGCATATGCATGGAGAAGGGGCGGTACAGGGCCGTGTACCTTCCCGAGGTGGCGAAGGAGCAGGGATGGGACAGGAAGGAAACGCTTTCGAGCCTCAGCCGCAAGGCGGGCTTGGCCTCTAACGCATGGGAATCAGGAGCGCGCTTCCAGGTCTTCTCGAGCGTGGTGATAATGGAAGAGTGACCACTACGGGCGCCAGGAGAACGGGGGCGGCTGCATGAGGAATACCGCGCGGGTCGCCGCGGCGATGGCCGGGGCGTTGTCCGTCAGCGTTCAGGCAGTTCTTCTCCGCGAGCTGCTGGTGGTGTGCAGCGGCAGCGAGACGGTGCTGGCCCTGCAGCTTGTCTGGTGGCTTGTTTCCGCCTCGGCCGGGGGGATTATCGCGAGGCGTGTCTGGGGCGGGTCCCCCGGTCGCGCCAGGTCGGCGGTCACTGCGGTTCTGACGTTGTCTTCCGTTCTTCTGCCGGTCCTTGTCTTCTGTGCCAGGTCCTTGCGCGGCTGGACAGGTGTGCCGGGGTCGGAGCTGATGCCGTTTGGTGCGACGGCGCTGTACGGGTTCCTGCTGACGTTTCCGGTCGCCGCCTGTCTAGGGGCTTTCTTCCCGCTTGCCTGCGCGATGGACGGGGAAGAATCCGCCGGGCACACGGTCCGGCACTTATACGTTGCGGAGTCTCTCGGGGGTGCGGGCGGCGGGGTTCTGCTGACGTTCCTGCTGCTTCCATTCGGCGGCACTGTCTGGACCGTCACGGTAGCATGCACGGGGCTTTTGGCAGCCGCTGCGGTCGTCGCTGCCGGTCGGCCGGCCAGGGCCGCCCTGCTTGCGGTGTCCGTCACGGTCCTTGTCGCCGTGAGCTTCAGCGGCGCGGCGATCACAAGTGCGGCGGAGACTGTGCGGTGGCGCAGTTTCGGTGTTGTGGGCGGTCCGGGCGGCGGGCGGCTTGTCGAGGCCGTCGAGTCCCGCTACCAGAACCTCGCCCTGACCGAGTCCGCGGGGCAGTTCTCCCTCTACGGCAACGGCGAACTTCTGGCGGCGATGCCGGACTTGCCGGGCGTGGAGCATGACATTCACTTCATCATGGCCCAACGCCCTGACGCCGGCAGCGTGCTTCTTCTTGGCGGCGGCAGCGTGGGAGAAACGCGCGAGCTACTGAAGTACCCGTTGCGGCAAGTCGTGTGCGTTGCGATCGACCCGGAAGCATGGCGCATGGCAGGGGTCGCGATGCCTGACGCCGCTGAGCATGTTGCGGCCGATGGACGTGTGCGCACGGTATCGGCCGACCCCATGCGATATCTGCTCGACTGCACCGACCGGTACGACGTCGTGATACTCCGGGCGCCGTGGCCGGGGACCGCCGCCGCGAACCGGTTCTACACCAGGTCGTTCTTTTCCATGGTCAGGAGAGTGCTTGCTGACGGTGGTTTCCTGCACATGTCCGTTTCATGTTCCGAGCGGCTTCAGGATCCTGCGGCCATGATTGGCGCCTCGGTTTACCGTACGTTGAGATCGGCGTTTGACGCGGTGGTCGTTACTGCGGGCGATCCGACCCGCTTCATGGCCGGGGGGGCTACCGCGCCGCTGACCCTTGACGCTGCGGAGCTGGCTGCAAGAAGCCGGCGTGCCGGGGTGAAAGGCGAGTACTTCCGTCCCGAGTACTTCCTTGGCGCCGACGAGATTGATCCGGACAGGGTGGCTTACACCGAATCGCGATTCGCGGAATTCGATGGGCCGTTGAACACGGTCGGAATGCCGGTGACATTCCTTCACACGCTGCGTTTATGGGGAGCAATCAGCGGCGCGCCGGCGGGTCTTTCCGGAAGAGGCGGCGCGGGGTGGCTGGCCACGGTGCTCGTGGCAATGTTCTGTGTGGTTATTCCGGCGCGGCTGGCGTGCAGGGGAAATGCGGCCGCGCTTCGACTGACCAGGGTGGGGATAGTCCAGTTTGTGGCTGTTGCCGGTGGAACGGCGATGGGTGTTGAGATACTCGCGGTGTACGTGCTGCAGGGGCTGCGCGGGTTCGTTTACGGACAGATGGCGTTGATAGTTGCGCTCTTCATGGGCGGGCTGTGCGCCGGCGCGGCCGCAGCGGGGCGCGCTGTGGGCAGATATCCCGCACTCCGTGGCAGGGCACTCCTTCTTGCGGGTTTTCTTCTCGCGGGACTGGCCCTTGCCTTGCCCGTGATGCTAAGGGTCGTGGATGCCCGTCCTTCAGCTTCACTGGCTGTTTCGGTGCTGATCCACGTATGGGTTGGATCGGTTGGATTCCTTGCCGGCGCGTGCTTTGTCTCCGGGGCAGCGTGTTACCGGTCCAAGCCCGGAAGAACGGCGGCGGTGCTGGCCGCGGCTGACCTCATTGGAGCGGCGGCCGGATGCATGGCGGCGGGCGTCGTCCTTCTGCCTTCGGTGGGGGTCGGGGCCGCCGCGACGTGGCTGGCGTCGGCCTGCGGCGGTTCATGGATCATCCTGCTGCTGTCCCGTCCGGCAGGCGCCAGACTCCAGGAATAGCGGATTTGCAGCCGGCGCACTTCCCGTCCACGAGGCGGTTTTCCAGGACCATGAAGCCGTAGCGGCGGATGATGAGTTTCTTGCACGACGGGCAGAACGTGTTTTCGCCCTCCTGGCCTGGCAGATTGCCGGCATAGGCGAAGCGGCACCCCTCGTCGGCCGCCGCCGAACGCGCCATCGCCAGAGTCGCCGGCGGGGTCGGAGGAATGTTCCGTATCTTGTATGCGGGATGGTAACGGGTGAAGTGGACGGGTACATCGGAGCCGAGTTCGCGAACAATCCAGCGGGCCATTCCCCGGATCTCGGACTCTGAATCGTTCAGGCCCGGGATGAGCAGGTTGACGATCTCGAGCCATGTGCCGCACTCCCTGATCGTCTTGAGTGAATCGAGGACAGGCCCCAACCGCGCGGAGCACGTGTTTGAATAGAAGGATTCCGTGAACGCCTTCAGGTCTATCTTGATTGCCGTGACGGATCGGCAGAGAGTCCTGAGCGCGTCCTTCCCGATGAACCCGTTGCTGACGACCACGTTTCCGATGCCCTTGCCGCGCGATTCATCCGCGCAGTCCAGCACGAACTCGATAAAGACCGTCGGTTCCGAGTACGTGTAAGCGATCAACTCTGAGCCGTGCGACATGGCGGCTTTGACGATATCCGAGGGCGAGCGGTATTCCGGGCGCACGACATACGGGTCGGCCTGTGAGATGTCCCAGTTCTGGCAGAACTTGCATTCGATATTGCATCCCACGGTGGCGAGTGAGAGCGCCTTTGAACCGGGCAGCACGTGAAAGAACGGTTTCTTTTCCACGGGGTCGTTGTTCAGCGAGCAGGGCCTGCCGTGCACGAGCGTCACGTAGTTGCCGTCGCGGTTTTCCCTCACCCTGCAGCGGCCACGTTCGCCGGGCTCCACCACGCATTGCCAGGGACAGAGCGTGCAGCGCACCGACTTTCCTGCTGCCTTTTCCCAGAAACGGGCGGGCGGGGGAGGCGGTGCATCCCTGTCAGGCGAAGAGACTGACCGGCGAGGCAGAAGGCACGACGCGGCGCAGACCGCGGCGGCGCCAGCAAACGTACGGCGGGATAGAGCGAGTTCCGCGCGGGCATTTCCACCAGGATCATCCGACCGTGTCATGTGCTCATTGTACCATCCGTCGAACAGGTCAACAAGGGCGCCGGGCAAGCGGTCTTGCGCGGTCTGCGACAAGCGTGCATATTCTCGCCGCAGTGAGACAAACGCGATCGACCTCTGACGCCGGAATGCTAGCCGAATACTACCGCCACGTGGCGGCTGACCGGCTTTGTCACCTGGTGCCTCGAAAGTTCGCGTACTGGATTGGGCTGCGATTGGCCGATGTGTTCTTCAGACGGGACCGTCGCGGGAAAGAAGGCGTGTGCTCCAATATGCGGAGGATACTGGAGCATCACGGCACGCGCCCGTCCGGTGAGAAGATAGAGCGGATGGCGAAGGCGACTTTCAGGCAGTTCGGCAAGTACATGGTGGATTTCTTCCGGTTCAGCCGCATTTCGCGCGATGAAGTGGACAGGTTCGTCACGATTGAACACGCCGAGTACATAGACCAGGCGCTGGCAGGGGGGAAGGGCGCCCTTCTTGTGTCGGCCCACTACGGCAACTGGGAACTGGGCGGTGCAACGCTCGTGGCGCTTGGTCACAGGATCAACGCCATCGTTCAGCCAATGCGCAATTCGCGGGTGGAGGCGCTGTTCCGTGACTGCAGGGCGAAACGCGGAATAAGGGTCATCAGTCTCGGTTCGGCGGCCCGTGAGAGCATTGCGGCTTTGCGCAGGGGTGAGATCGTTTGCCTGCTTGCGGACCGTGATTTCACTTCACGCTTCACGGAGCAGGACTTTTTCGGCGCCCCTGCCCGTTTCCCGGCCGGGCCAGCTCGCCTGTCGCTCAAGACCGGCGCGCCGGTGGTGATTGGTTTTGCATCCAGGCTGCAGGATGACACCTTCAGTACGAGACTGTGTCCACCCCTGTTCCCGTCCCGCGGCATGGGCTTGGGCGACATCCAGACAGGGATTTGCGCCCAGCTCGAGGAAGGAATAGGAAGTGACCCCTGCCAGTGGTTTGTCTTCGAGGACTTCTGGCGGAGGGTTGAGAGCGGAAACGGAGAGAACCAGTGAATGCCAGTGAGAGCACAGCCGGGATTTGCGTGATCATCCCTGCGTACAGGGAATCGGGACGGATTGGGAGGGTAGTCCGCAGCGTGAGGTCCTGCTGTCCGGACGTGGTCGTGGTTGATGACGGTTCAGACGACGCCACTGGAAGTGAAGCGCGGGAGGCAGGCGCGACCGTGCTGCGCCAGGAGCCGAACATGGGTAAGGGCGCGGCGCTTGAGAGGGGTGTTGAGCACGCGACTGGGGCTGGCTTCGAATGCGTGATCACCATGGACGGGGACGGACAGCATGCGCCTGAGGACATATATGGGTTTGTCGCCGCTTACAGAGAGGGGAGAAAGCCTGTTCTCATAGGCAACAGGATGGCCAACCCGGACGGCATGCCGTTCGTGCGGCGGATGACGAACCGGTACATGAGCTGGCTCTTGAGCAGGCGAATGGGAGTGCGAGTTCCGGACACCCAGTGCGGGTACCGCCTGTACAGGTGCGACGTTGTACGAGGGCTGCTTGGCGGATCCGAGCGGTTCGCCGCCGAGTCGGAAGTCCTTCTGCGGCTTGCGTCTAGGGGGGTTGAGATCGGGTCGGTTCCGATTCGAGTGATCTACAGCGACGAGAAGAGCAAGATCAACCCGTTCAAAGACACCGTCAGGTTCTTTCGCATGCTCAGGAGGAACTCCGGCAATCGGGCTTGAGCTGCCCGGGGTGACAAGAAACCTCTGTCGGGGGAAAAGCAAAAGTGGAAGGTGGGAGCGAGCAAAAGTGGAAAGAGGATAGAGGGAGGAAGAGCAGGATGCTGGGAGGTGGGAGGG